>NZ_JBFPGY010000030.1:0-4177 GCF_041083715.1 Sphaerotilus sp. | reverse complement strand
CCTGGGCCACCGTGCGGGCACAGCCGGGCGGCGTGCTGCGCACCGACTACGGCGTGCTGGTCGGCAGCAAGGCCGCGGTGATGGAGGTGTTCCTCGATCCCCGGCAGCACTACTCGGTGCACGGCTACGGCGAGCGCATGCGCGCCTCGGTCGGCCTGGGCTACCTCGGCCAGGACGGCGACACCGGCCACGCCAGCACGGCGCCGGCCGTCAATGCGGCCGTCGAGCAGATCCGCGAGGACCAGGCCTACGACGAGACCTACCGCCTCACCACCCAGCTGCTGCACACCCTGCGCACGGCACTGCCGGCGCCGGAAGCCGCCGCCGGCGTGCCGGTCGATCTGCCGGAGCTGTGCGAGACCGTGCTGGGGCAGCTCTGCACACTGTGGTTCGGCCTGCCAGACCCGGCGGGCAACTACATGACCGTCGGCCCGTGGAGCACGGAGTCACACACCACGCCCACCTGCCCCGGGCACTTCGTCTCGGCCTCGAAGTTCGTCTTCTCGCCGCGTCCCAGCGAGTCGGTGCGCCAGCATGGCCGCCACCAGGGCCGCCTGCTGCGCGAGATGGTGACCGAGTTCCTGCGTCTGGCACCGCCCGAGGCCTTCGGTCCGCTGACCCGGGAGATCGTGCAGGCCCTCGGCGACGGCCAGGTCACCGCTGCCAATGCGGATCTGCTCGGCCGCACCGTCACCGGCATCATGCTGGGCTTCGGTCCGACCGTGCTGGGCAACCTGCGCACCGTCCTCTACCGCTGGGTGAGCGACCGCAGCCTGTGGGACCTGCAGGCCGCGCTGCGCGACGCCGACGGCCCGGCGCCCCACAGCTACATGCTCGCCAACGCCACACTGCGCAGGCCGCTGGTGGACGCCCTGCTGGCCCGCCCGACCCCGGAAGTGGTCTGGCGCACGGCGCGCGAGGACCACACGCTGGCGGGCCTCGACATCCGCGAAGGCGACCGCCTGATCGTCGGCATCGCCTCGGCCACCCAGGCGGATCTGGCGGCAGGGGTGCGTGACATCTACACCGTCTTCGGCGGCAGCCGCACGCCCGGCGACTGGCCAGGCGACACCGCGCCGCTGCACGCCTGCCCGGGCCTGAGCATGGGCATCGGCGTGATGCTCGGGCTGTTCGGCGCCCTGCTGGACGCGGGCACCCTGCGCGCCACCGCATCGCCGAACACGCTGGTGCTCACCGGATGAGCGTGCGCAGCGCCCGGGCCTGTGCCAGGTGCCACGGCATGGCCATCGCCTCGAACGCCGCCTCGGCCGGGTCGAGCCATTGCCGAGCACGTGCCGGCGCGTCGAAGGTCCAGGCGACCCGGGCGGCGGTCCACTGCGTCACCGCGCGTTCATGGGCGGAGTCGCGGACGTGCGCCACGCGCAGGGCCTGCGCCAGCCCGCGCTCGGCACGGGCCTGGTCACCGGACATCGCCGCCGACCAGGCCATGGCACGCGCCGCCATCGCCCCGCCCAGCAGGTCGCGCCGGCGCCCGCGCTGCAACGCCCGCGCGGCGTGGACCCGCGCTTCAGACACCCGGCCCACGCCGACCAGACCGTCCGTCAGCCAACCGTGGTTGAGCGACTCGAACAACCCGCCCTCGCGCGGCGCCAGCCACGCCGTGGCATCGACCACGCCCTGCAGCGCTGCATCCGATCCGTCGAGCATCCACTGCGCGTAGCCACCAGCCGCCCGGCTCATCGAGAACGAGAACAGGCTGCGCACCTGCTCGCCGATCCGGTAGGCCTCGGCCGCCGTCTGGCGAGCCTCCTCCCAGCGCCCCTGCCACAGCAACACAGCCGCCCGCCAGCCCCGGATCGACGCACCGACCTCGTGCACCGTGTCACGCACGACATCGAGTGCCTCGTCGAACAGGGCACTGGCCTGGACAAAATCACCCCGATCTCCCTGCACCGCCGCCAGACAGGTCAGCGTGTAGGCCAGCCCGACCGCGAGCCGGTTGCCGGAGCGGTGGTGGCGCTTGATGTCGGACGCCTCGCGCAGCAGGCTGATCGCCGGCGCGTAGTCCGCCGACGACGCCAGCGCTTGCCCGAGCGTGGCGCAGATCTGCACCTCCAGCGGTCCATCGCCGACCTGGCGGGCCAGCGCCAGCGCCCGCTCGCCGTGGATCACGCAGACACGCGATTCGCCCAATGCGTAGTGTAGATAGGCCAGCCAGTAGAGCGCCTTGGCCTGCACACCGGCGTCGCCGAGGACTTCCGCCAGTTCCACCGCACGCCGGAACAGCACCAGATCCTGCCGCGATGCATCGAACACGCAGGCCAGCGCGAGACGCTGCGACAGGCGGATCCAGTAGAGCTGCAGCGCGCGTGACGAAGGCAGCTGGTCGAGCGCGACCAGCGCAGCACGGTACTGCAGCCGGGCGCGGTCCAGCGACGAGGCCGCCAAGGCCTTGTCGCCGGCCAGCTCCGCGAACCGGGCAGCCAGCTCGGTCTGACCGGCCGCTCCGTAGTGGTAGGCCAGCACCTCCAGCGACTCGTCCGAATCGCCCGGCGGGCGGTGCTGCTGGATGGCCTGGGCGATGCGCAGGTGCATCGCGCGGCGCTCGTGCATGCCGACCGAGTCGTAGATCACGTCCCGGGTGATGCCATGCTTGAAGCGCAGCGTCTGGGCCCGTTCGCCGGGGAAGATGAAGTCGAACTCGGCCAGCGCCCGCACCAGCGGGTGGTCTGCGCCGCAGCCGGTGACCACCTCCAGCAGCCAGGTCGGCACGACATTGCCGATGACGGCCGCAGCCCGCAGCAGCTCGATCTGGGCCGCCGGCAGTCGCGACAGCCGCGACTCGATCAGGATGTCCAGCCATGCCGCACCGCCATGCGGGCGCCCGACCGGGTGCTCGCCATCCGCCTGCGCCATCGAGTGGCACAGCTCCTCGATGAACAATGGATTGCCACCCGCGTAGCGCTGGATGTTGGCCGCCTCGAACGGGTCGATGCCAGGCAGCAGGTGCTGGACCGTCTGCACGGCTTCGGCATCACTGAACGGCGGCAACTGCAGCGCCTCGGCACCGAGCAGGTTGAGGTCGGACGGTGCCAGCTCGCGGGCCGTGATCAGCACCAGGATCGGCCGTCCTTCGATCGCCCGCACGGCGGTCAATGCCTGGCGCGACGCCTCGTCGGCCCACTGCCAGTCGTCCAGCATCAACACCAGCGGCTGGCGCGCGGCCAGTGCAGCGAACACATCACACAAGGCCGAGATCAGCGCGTCGGCCACCAGCCGCCGCGGCGGCGTGCCGAACACCGCCGCCGGATCGGGCAGCGACAGCGCACGCAGCAACACCGCCCGGTGCACGGCGAGCGCCGGGTCGATCTCGTCAAGCCGGCGTTCGATCTCCGCGACAGCCAGGGCCGGAACCTGGCCATGGCTCAGAGCGAACAGCTCGCGCAGCACCTGCAGGAAGGGCTGGAACGGTTCAGCGCTCGCCGCGCTCTCGCAGTCGCCGCGCACCACGCGACACGCCAAAGGCCTCTGGCGCGCCAGGAACTCCTCGACCAGTCGCGTCTTGCCGACGCCAGCCGCCCCCAGCACCGGGATGCAGTGCAGATGGCCTGGTCGCGTCTGCGCGAACCGCTGCTCCAGCACCTCCAGCACGTCACTGCGGCCGATGAAGGGCAACAGCCCGCGTCGGCGCCGGGCCTGCTGACGGCCTGTTTCGCCAGCGCGTCCGAGGATGCGGTAGGCCGACAGCGGCTCGGCTCGGCCCTTGACCTGCACATACAGCAGCGGGCTGGTCTCGAAATAACGGAACTCCGGCCCGAGCGTCTCCTCGCTGACCAGGATCTCGTCCCGGCCGGCCTCGTCCGACAGCCGGGAGGCGAGGTTCGGCACGGTGCCCAGCAGCTCGAAGCGGCCCCGCACCAGATCCCCATCGTCGATCAGCACCAGCCCGGAATGGATGCCCGAGTGCAGCGCCAGCGAGGCGCGCGTTCCTGTGCCGATCTCCGGCGCCATCGCCCGCACGACCGCGTGCAGCTCCAGCACCGCCTGCGTCGCGCAGCGGGCGTCGTCCTCGCCCGTCGCCGGATAGCCGAAGATCACCAGCGCGCCGTCCCCCTGGATGCGCACGACCGTACCGCCGTGCCGGCCCAGCACCTCGGTGTAGGCCTGCCGCAGGTCGGCCAGCATCGCCGCGTACCACTCGGCTTCCATCCTGTCT
>NZ_JBFPGY010000029.1:0-13677 GCF_041083715.1 Sphaerotilus sp. | reverse complement strand
AGCGGGTGGGCGACGCGCTCAACATCGAGATCGAGCGGCAGACGCAGGTCCTGGTCGACACGGTGCGCGACACGCTGGAAGAACGCCTCGGGCCGCTGCTGCCCGCCCTGAAAGACCTGCTGCGCGAACGCGGCGTGGAGATCCCCGAATGAGCCAGAACACCCCCACCCCGGACGACACCCAGGTCATCGCCGACACCGTCGAGTGGCTGGAGAAGGCGGTCATCGGCCTGAACCTGTGCCCCTTCGCCAAGGCGGTGCATGTGAAAGCGCAGATCCGCTATGTGGTCAGCGCGGCGACCACGCCGGAAGCCCTGCTGGAGGACCTGGTGAAGGAGCTGGAAACGCTGGCCGAGGCCTCACCCGAGAAGGTCGAGACCACGCTGCTGATCCACCCGCAGGTGCTCGGCGACTTCATGGACTACAACGATTTCCTCGACGTGGCCGACGCCGCGGTGGAGGAACTGCAGCTCGACGGCATCCTGCAGGTCGCCAGTTTCCACCCCGACTACCAGTTCGACGAGACCCACATCGACGACATCGAGAACTTCAGCAACCGCGCGCCCTACCCCACGCTGCACCTGCTGCGCGAGGACAGCATCGACGCCGCGGTGGCCGCCTTCCCGGATGCGGGCGACATCTACGAACGCAACATCGAAACGCTGAAAGCACTCGGACCAGCCGGCTGGAAGCGGCTCTTCACACGCTGAACGCGCGCCCTTCGACAGCGGCAAGTGCGCGCTGCAATTGAACAAATCAGCTGGTACCCGCGCTTATCCCTGTTTCGCGCTGCTTGCAGATGCCGTTAGACTGCGCTCCCAATCACCCTCGGACGGAGATCAACATTGATTGCACGCACCGCGAAGACCACCCTGACCTGCCTCAGTCTCGCCGCTGCGCTGGCCGCAGTTGCACCCGCCAGTCGGGCCGCAGAAGAGCAGACCGTCAGTGAGGCTTCCCGGGCTGCTGCGGCCGAATCGTCTGATCCGGCTGCGTCTGCGTCCTCGAAGTTCGAGCGGATGGTGGAACGCCCGATCGAGCGCATGACCAACGTGGCCACCTCTGCCGCCAGCACCGCCGCCAGTGTGGCGACCACCGTGGCGGTGACCGCGGCCAGCACGGCGACCAATGCGGCCATGGGTGCCGCCACCGCAGCCACTGCGGCCATGTTCAGCGTGGCCAATGTCGCCACCAGCACCGCCGTCAGCGCCGCCACCGCAGCGGCCACCCTGTTCCAGACCGGTCGCGTGTCGTTCTATGCCGACAAGTTCCGCGGTCGCCCCACGGCCAGCGGCTCGCCTTACGACGCCGACGACCTGACGATGGCCCACCGCACGTTGCCGATCGGCACCAAGGTGATGATCACCAACACCGCCAACCAGCGCAGCGTGGTCGTCACCGTGAACGACCGTGGCCCGTACTCGGGCGGCCGTGTGGCGGATCTGTCACGCGCCGCCGCCGAAAAGCTGAACATGATCCGCTCCGGCATCGCCGAAGCGACGCTGCACGTGCTGCCGAACTCCGGCAACAAGCAGGACAGCGTGCCCCGGATCCGCTGACGCACCAGGCGTCAGCCGCGCCGCGCCAGCAGCGCGCGCGCCACCCGCGAACCCGACTCCCGCCCCAGCTTCGCGCTGATCCAGGCGCCACAATCGACCAGCGCATCCAGATCGACGCCCGTGGTTGCGCCCAGTCCGTGCAGCAGCCAGACGATGTCCTCGGTGGCAACGTTGCCGGTCGCGCCCCTGGCATACGGGCAGCCGCCCAGCCCGGCCACCGAACTGTCGAACACCCGCACGCCCATCTGGTAGCTGGCGTGGACGTTCGCGGTGCCCAGGCCGTAGGTGTCGTGGTAGTGGCCGGCGAGTTGCGCCATCGGCACCCGCGCCGCCACCGCTTCGAGCATCCGCGCCACGCTGGCTGGGTTGCCGATGCCGATCGTGTCCCCGAGCGACACCTCGTGGCAACCGAGATCCCGAAGCCGCCACGCAACCTCGGCGACGGCCTGCGGCGCGATGGCACCCTCGTAAGGACAGCCGACCACACACGAGATGTAGCCCCGCACACGCACACCCGCCGCCTGCGCCGCCGCCAGGATCGGCTCGAAGCGGGCAATGGATTCGGCGATCGAGCAGTTGATGTTCTTCCGCGAAAACGCCTCGGAAGCCGCCGCGAACACCGCCACCTCCTTGGCACCCGCCGCCACCGCCGCCTCGAAGCCTTTGAGGTTCGGCGTCAGCACCGGGTAGTTCACGCCGGGAAACTCTGCGCCTGACGGCAGCCCGGCCATGACCTCGGCGTGGTCGGCCATCTGCGGCACCCACTTCGGCGAGACGAACGACGTTGCCTCGATGTCCTTCAGCCCGGCGGCGGCGAGCTTGCGGATCAGCGCCAGCTTGGTCTCGGTGGAGATGCGCTGCTTCTCGTTCTGCAGACCGTCACGCGGGCCGACTTCGACGATGCGGACGTGGTTCATGGCGTTGGCGGCGTTCATGGCTGCACCTCGACTTCGAAATCCACCAGGTCCACGCCATCCGTGACCTGATCGCCGGCCGCGAAGTGGAACGCCTTCACCAGCCCCTTGGCGGGCGCGCTGATGGTGTGCTCCATCTTCATGGCTTCGAGCACCAGCAGCGGCGCGCCCTTCTCGACCACGCTGCCGGCCGCGGCGATCAGCGCGATCACCTTGCCGGGCATCGGCGCTTTCAGCCCGCCCGCGTGGTCATCGCCGCCGCCGCCCGCACTGAGCGCGCCCACGACGGTGATCGGCCACGAGCGGCCCTCGAAGAACACCTGCCGCCGCTCGCCGCTGGTGACGACCGCCGCGCTGACCCGGCGCTCGCCAAGCTGCGCGTGGACCGTGCCGCTCGGGCCGAACTGGCCACGCACGGTCAGCGACTGGCCGCCGATCGTCAACGCATGGCCCTGGCCGCCGCTGACGTAGGACACACCGACCGCCTGCACCTCGTCGCCAAAGCGCAGCGTCAGCGTGCGCTGCGCGGTCGAGTTCAGCCGCCAGCCGTCGAGCACCGACCACGGCGAGTCGTCGCGCACGCCCTGCCCCTCGCGCTGCAGTTCGGCCAGCGCCGCCAGCGCCCAGACCGCCTGTGGCACCGGCTGCGGCGCGGGGAAGAGCACGGCGTTCTCGCGTTCGATCAGCGCGGTGTCCAGATCGGCATGGGCAAACGCGGGCGCCGTCACCAGCCGCTGCAGGAACTCGACGTTGTTCGACACGCCGACCACGCGGTACTGCGCCAGCGCCGCCCGCATCCGCGCCAGCGCCCGCGGCCGGTCGCGGTCCCAGACGATCAGCTTGGCGATCATCGGGTCGTAGTGCGGCGAGATCTCGTCGCCCTGCTCGACGCCGGTATCGACGCGCACATGGTCGCTCTCGGCCGGCGGCACCAGATGGACGAGGCGCCCGGTGGACGGCAGGAACCCGCGGTCCGGGTCTTCGGCGTAGATCCGGGCCTCCAGCGCGTGGCCTTCGAGCGTGAGCTGTTCCTGGCGCAGCGGCAGCGGCTCGCCGGACGCGACGCGCAGTTGCCACTCGACCAGATCCAGCCCGGTGATCATCTCGGTGACGGGGTGCTCGACCTGGAGCCGGGTGTTCATCTCCATGAAGTAGAAGCTGCCGTCCTGGTGGGCGATGAACTCGACCGTGCCGGCGCCGACGTAGCCGACCGCCTTGGCCGCCTCCACCGCCGCCTGGCCCATCGCGGCGCGGCGCTCGGGCGTCATGCCGGGGGCGGGTGCTTCCTCCAGCACCTTCTGGTGGCGGCGCTGCACCGAGCAATCACGCTCGAACAGGTAGACGCAGTCCCCCTGCGTGTCGCCGAAAACCTGGATCTCGATGTGCCGTGGCCGGAGCACGTACTTCTCGACCAGCACATGCTGATCGCCGAAGGCGTTGATCGCCTCGCGCTGGCACGACGCGAGCGCGGACTCGAAATCCTCGGCGCGATCGACGCGGCGCATGCCCTTGCCGCCGCCGCCCGCGCTGGCCTTGATCAACACCGGGTAGCCGATGCGACCGGCTTGTTCGGCAAGGAAAGCGGGTTCCTGGCGGTCGCCGTGGTAGCCCGGCGTCAGCGGCACGCCGGCCTTGTCCATCAGCGCCTTGGCCGCGGACTTGCTGCCCATCGCCCGGATCGCCGATGCGGGCGGGCCGATGAAGACGATGCCGGCCTCGGCACAGGCGTCGGCGAAGGCGTCGTTCTCGGACAGGAAGCCGTAGCCGGGATGGACCGCCTGCGCGCCCGTGGCGCGGGCGACTTCGAGAATCTTGTCGGCGCGCAGGTAGCTCTCGCGGGCGGCAGCCGGGCCGATCAGCACCGCCTCGTCGGCGAGCCGGACATGGCGCGCATTGGCATCGGCTTCGGAGTACACCGCGACGGTCGCGATGCCCATGCGCCGCGCCGTCTTGATGACGCGGCAGGCGATCTCGCCGCGGTTGGCGATCAGGATCTTGGTGAACATTGGCAATCCTCGTGATCCATGGAATGTGGTCGTGCTGTCTTGCTCCTCCCCCCAGCGGGGGGAGGCTGGGAGGGGGGCTCGCGTCGGGTAGCCGGTCTTGCTGCGGAAGCCCCCCTCCCAACCCTCCCCCCGCTGGGGGAGGGCTTTCCTTGTGCTTCGTCAGGTGGTCATCCAGCGGGGCGGGCGTTTATCCAGAAAGGCTGTGAGGCCCTCCTTGGCCTCGTCGGTCGCCCGCAGCGTGGCGATGCGGCGAGCGGTGTCGCCCACCACATCGTCGGTCACGGGTTTGTTCGCCACCGCGCGGATCAGGTCGGTCGCCGCCGCCTGCGCGTTCGGGCCGCCGGCGAGCAACGCCTCGACGATCGCCTCGACCTGCGGATCAAGCCCACCTTCGCTGTCGGTGACCTCGTGGACCAGGCCGATCTCGCGTGCGCGCGCTGCGGTGATACGCTCGGCCGTCTGGAAGTAGCGGTACGCCTGCCGCTCGCCGATCGCGCGGATCACGTAGGGGCTGATGGCGGACGGGATGATGCCGAACTTGACCTCGGAGGTCGCGAACACCGCCCGGTCGCTCGCCACGCAAATGTCGCAGGCGGCGGCCAGCCCCATGCCACCGCCAAGCGCGGCACCATGCACGCGGGCGATCGTCGGCTTGGCGAGGGTGGACAGCGTGCGGAACAGCTCGGCGAGGCGGCGGGCGTCGGCGAGGTTGTCTTCGACGGACGCCGCGCCCTGGCGCTGCATCCACGCCAGGTCGGCACCCGCCGAGAAGCTCTTGCCCTCGCCCGCCAGCACGATCACGCCCACGGCAGGGTCGGCGTCCAGCGCCAGCAGCGTGGCGGTCAACTCGGCGATCAGCGTCTCGTCGAAGGCGTTGTGAACGGCAGGTTTGGCCATCCACACCCAGGCGATGGCGCGGCCAGGTTCGCCCCGGTGTTCGAGGCGCAGAGTTTGCAAGGTGGGAAGTGCATCGGTCATGGTGTCCCCTTCACATGCGGAACACGCCGAACTTCGTCGGCTGGATCGGCGCGTTCAGCGACGCCGACAGCGACAGCCCGAGCGTGCGCCGCGTCTGCGCCGGATCGACCACGCCGTCGTCCCACAGGCGGGCCGTCGCGTAGTACGGGTGGCCCTGGTCCTCGTACTGCTGGCGGATCGGCGCCTTGAACGCCACTTCGTCGTCCGCAGACCACGCGCCGCCCTTGGCCTCGATGCCGTCGCGCTTGACGGTGGCGAGCACGCTGGCGGCCTGCTCACCGCCCATCACGCTGATGCGCGCGTTCGGCCACATCCACAGGAAACGCGGCGAATACGCCCGGCCGCACATGCCGTAGTTGCCCGCGCCGAACGAGCCGCCGATCAGCACCGTGAGCTTGGGCACCTGGGCCGTCGCAACCGCCGTGACCATCTTGGCGCCATCCTTGGCGATGCCGGCGCTCTCGACCTTGCGGCCGACCATGAAGCCGGTGATGTTCTGCAGGAAGACCAGCGGGATGCCGCGCTGGGCGCAGAGTTCGATGAAGTGCGCGCCCTTCTGCGCCGACTCGCCGAACAGGATGCCGTTGTTGGCGATGATCCCGATCGGCATGCCGTAAAGCTGCGCGAAGCCGGTGATCAGCGTCGTGCCGTAGCGGGCCTTGAACTCGTCGAAGCGCGAGCCGTCCACGACGCGGGCGATGATTTCGCGCACGTCGTAGGGCTTGCGCGGGTCGGCGGAGACGATGCCGTAGATCTCCTCCGGGTCGTACAGCGGCGCCTCGCTCGGGGCGAGCACGAGCTGCGACGGCTTGCGGCGGTTCAGGTTCGCGACGATGCGGCGGCAGATGAACAGCGCGTGGCTGTCGTTCTCGGCCAGGTGGTCGGCGACGCCGGAGACGCGGGTGTGCACGTCGCCGCCGCCCAGGTCTTCCGCGCTGACGACTTCGCCGGTCGCCGCCTTCACCAGCGGCGGGCCGCCGAGGAAGATCGTGCCCTGGTTCTTGACGATGATCGTCTCGTCGCTCATCGCCGGCACGTAGGCGCCGCCCGCCGTGCAGGAGCCCATGACCACGGCGATCTGCGCGATGCCCATCGCCGACATCGTGGCCTGGTTGAAGAAGATGCGGCCGAAGTGGTCGCGGTCGGGGAACACCTCGTCCTGTTTCGGCAGGAAGGCGCCGCCCGAGTCGACGAGGTAGATGCACGGCAGGTGGTTCTGCATCGCGATCTCCTGCGCGCGCAGGTGCTTCTTGACCGTCATCGGGTAGTAGGTGCCGCCCTTCACCGTGGCGTCGTTGGCGACGATCATGCATTCGACCCCCTGCACGCGGCCCACGCCGGTGATCACGCCGGCCGCTGGTGCGTCGTTGTCGTACAGGCCGAACGCGGCGAGCTGGCCGACTTCGAGGAAGGGCGTTCCCGGGTCGAGCAACTGGTTCACGCGCTCGCGGGGCAGCAGCTTGCCGCGGGCGGTGTGCTTGGCGCGGGCCGATTCACCGCCGCCGAGCGCGACCTTCGCCGCCTGCGCACGCAGGTCTTCGACGAGGGTCTTCATGTGGGCCGCGTTGGCGCGGAACTCGTCCGAGCGCGGGTTGATCTTGCTTTGAAGGGCTTGCATGGCGTGGTCGCTCGGCTTTCGGCTCAGCAGGTCTCGTTGAACAGCTCGCGGCCGATCAGCATCCGGCGGATCTCGCTCGTGCCCGCGCCGATCTCGTAGAGCTTGGCGTCGCGCCAGAGGCGGCCGGTGGGGTATTCGTTCGTGTAGCCGACGCCGCCGAGCGCCTGGATCGCCTCGCCCGCCATCCACGTCGCCTTCTCGGCGGTGTAGAGGATCACGCCAGCCGCGTCCTTGCGCAGCGTGCGGCTGTGGTCGCCGCGGTCGCAGGCGCCGGCCACCGCGTAACCGTAGGCACGGCACGCCTGGAAGGTCGAATACATGTCCGCCAGCTTGCCCTGCATGAGCTGGAACTCGCCGATCGACTGGCCGAACTGCTTGCGTTCGTGGACAAACGGCACCACCACGTCCAGGCACGCCGCCATGATCCCCAGCGGCCCGCCCGACAGCACGATGCGCTCGAAATCGAGGCCCGACATCAGCACCTTGGCGCCGTTGCCCTCGCCGCCGAGCACGTTTTCCTCCGGCACCTCGCAGTGGTCGAAGAACAGCGGCCAGGTGTTCGAGCCGCGCATGCCGAGCTTGTCGAGGTGGTGGCCGTGCGTGAAGCCGGCCATGCCCTTCTCGACGATGAAGGCCGTCATGCCCCGGGCGCCCATCTCCGGCTCGGTCTTGGCGTAGACGACCAGCGTGTCGGCGTCGCCCCCATTGGTGATCCACATCTTCGAACCGTTGAGGACGTAGCGGTCACCGCGTTTCTCGGCCTTGAGCTTCATGCTCACCACGTCCGAGCCCGCGCCCGGTTCGCTCATCGCCAGCGCGCCGATATGGTCGCCGCTGATGAGCTTGGGCAAGTACTTCTGCTTCTGGGCTTCGGTGCCGTTGCGGTGGATCTGGTTGACGCACAGGTTGGAGTGCGCGCCGTAGCTCAGGCCGACCGAGGCGCTGGCGCGGCTGATCTCCTCCATCGCGACCATGTGGGCGACGTAGCCCATGTGCATGCCGCCGTATGCCTCGGAGACGGTCAGGCCGTGGACGCCGAGGTCGCCGAGCCTCTTCCACAAGCTGTGCGGGAACAGGTTGTCGCGGTCGATGTCGGCGGCACGCGGGGCGATCTCGTGCTGCGCGAAGTCGCGCACGGCGTCGCGCAGGGCGGCCACGTCGTCGCCGAGGGGGAACTGGAAGGTGGATTCGAACATGGTGGTTTCCTTTTCAGGCGGGACGGTCTGGCTCAGGCGGTCTTGTGTTCGGCGCGCTGCAGGGCTTCGGTCATGGCGCGGCGCATGACGAACTTCTGCACCTTGCCGGTGATGGTCATGGGCATCTCGGCGGCGTCCACGAAGCGGATGTGGCGCGGCACCTTGTAGTGGGCGATCTGGTCGCGGCAGAAAAGCTGGATCTCCTCGGCGGTGCAGGTCTCGCCCGGCCGCAGCACGATCCAGGCGCAGACCTCCTCGCCGTACTTCGCATCGGGCACGCCGAAGACCTGCACCGACTGCACCTTCGGGTGGCGGAACAGGAACTCCTCGACCTCGCGGGGATAGACGTTCTCGCCGCCGCGGATCAGCATGTCCTTCACGCGGCCGACGATGTTGCAGTAGCCCTCGGCGTCGATGGTCGCCAGGTCGCCGGTGCGCATCCAGCCGCCGTCGACAATGGCCTCGCGGGTCTTGGCCTCGTCGCCCCAGTAGCCCTGCATCACGAGGTAGCCGCGGGTCCACAGCTCGCCGGGCGTGCCGACCGGGACAGTGTTGAACTCGGCATCGACCACCTTGGCCTCAACGTGCGGCTGCACGCGGCCGACGGTCGTCACGCGGCGGTCGAGCGGGTCGTCGGCACTGCTCTGGAACGACACCGGGCTGGTCTCGGTCATGCCATAGGCGATGGTGACCTCGGAGAGGTGCATCTGCGCGATGACCTTCTTCATCGTCTCGATGGGGCACGGCGAGCCGGCCATGATCCCGGTGCGCAGGCGGCTGAGGTCAAAGCTGGCGAAATCGGGGTGGTCCAGCTCGGCGATGAACATCGTCGGCACGCCGTGCAGTGCGGTGCAAGCGTCCTCGGACACGGCGGCCAGCGTCGCGCCCGCGTCGAACACCTCGCCCGGAAACACCATCGCCGCCCCGCTCGCCACGCAGGCCAGCACCGCCAGCACCATGCCGAAGCAGTGGTACAGCGGCACGGGGATGCAGAGCTTGTCCGCCTCGGTCAAGCGCATCGCCGCCGCGACTGCGATGGCGTTGTTGACGACGTTGTGGTGCGTCAGCGTCGCACCCTTGGGGTGGCCGGTGGTGCCGCTGGTGAACTGGATGTTGATCGCATCCAGGCAGCCGAGCGTGGCCTCGATCGCGTCCAGCGCGGCGACATCGACCGACTCCGCCGCGGCCAGCACGTCGGCATAGCGCAGCATCCCCGCCGTCTCGCCGTCGCCCATGCGGATGATGAATTCGAGCGCGGGCAGCTTCGGCGCCACCGTCTGCAGCATCGCCAGGTAATCCGCCGCGCGCAGCCGCTCCGCCGCAACCACCGCCCGGCAGCCGGACAACTGCAGCGCGTACTCCAGCTCCGCCAGCCGGTACGCCGGGTTGATGTTGACGAGCACCACGCCCAGGCGCGCCGTGGCGAACTGCGTGACCAGCCACTCGACCCGGTTCGGCGACCAGATGCCCACACGATCGCCACGGCGCAGGCCCAGCGCGTGCAGTCCCGCCGCCAGCCGATCGACTTCCGCCGAGAATTGCCGCCATGTCCAGCGCACGCCCTGTTCGCGGAACACCACCGCCTCGCGCTCGCCGAAGCGGGCCACCGTGTCGGCCAGCCATTGCGGGATCGTCTTCTCCGACAACGGTGCCACGACCGGGCCGCACACATGGCTCCGTCCGTTCACGGGCACGACGCCCGGCTGTGCTTCAGTCATGTCTCACTCCAGGTCCGTGTCTATATTGAGCATTCCTCAATATTGGCTTCATTCGTGGAAACCCTGAATGGCTGCAAACCAGAACTCCGGGGCAGCCCTGCAAAATAAAGCATAGGACATCCCTGAGTGATGCGCAAGTTATTGAGTAAAACTCAATTCATGCGCCGCCATCGACAAACCCACTAAGATCACGCCATGACGCACGATCTCCCCGATCTCGATGACCCCCGCAGATCCCGGCGCCGCAGCCCGGCCAGCGCCAAGTCCGAGCAGCGCATCCGCGACTTGCTGCGCGTGGGCCGCGAGGTGTTCGCGGAGAAAGGCTACGAGCGCGCGACCACCACCGAGATCGCCCAGCGCCTGGGCATCAGCGAGGCGACCGTCTTCACCTACTTCCGCGGCAAGCGCGAACTGTGCGTGCGCGTGATCAGCGACTGGTACGACGAGATCATCGCGACGATGGAGGCGGGGCTTCCACGCGAACAGCCGATCCGGACGCAGCTCCACTGCCTCGTGCAGACACACCTGCGGCTGTTCCTGGTGCAGGGCACGGGGCTGTGCGCGCTGGTGCTGTCGGAGGGGCGCTCGAAGGGCCAGGAACTGGGCGAGAGCTTCCTGCCGCTGCAGCGCCGCTACACCGCACTGCTGATGGACCTGCTCGCCCGCGGGCAGGCGTCCGGCGAGTTGCGGCGCGATGTGCCGCTGCGCCTGCTGCGCTCGGTGGTGCTCGGACCGATGGAACACATCCTGTGGGAAGTGGTCGCGCAGGACAAGGCGACCGACATCGACGCGGTGTCGACCGATCTGGTCGCGCTGCTCTGGTCGGCCATGCAGGCGCCAGGCGAGGAGCTGGCCGCGCTGCGCCGGATGCGTGCCGAGGTGACCGACGCGCTGGAGCGCACTGGCTCCAGCATTTGAACCGTCGATGCCCACACGGCCGGTGCGCGGCGGCAGGGCCTGGGGCTACCGGGACAATCCGTTCGAGATCGAGGCCCGCAAGGCCGATGCCGGGTGACGGACTTGGTTGGCCACCCGATCGGTCGGTCGCTCGGTCGCCGGGGTCGATGCCGGCGGAGTCAACGCCATCTGCAGCCACCAGCCCGCCGCCAGGCTGGTGCCCCAGGCCACGAGCAATCCCAGCAGGTTCATGCCCGGCGAGGTCGGCCACAGACGGTAGAACGCAGCCCCCACCACCAGGATCACCGGGTAATGCATCAGGAACACCGTGTAGGAGATGCGGGACAGGAAAGCCACCAGCGCCCGGACCGGGCCTTCGTTCAGCCAACGCCAGCCACGACCGATGTCCAGCGCCAGCACCAGCGCCACACACCCCGCCAGCGCCACCCGGCTGCGCCACTCCACCAGCAGCGCCAGTGCCGTGAGCACCACGATCACCCCGGTCCAGAGCGCCCGTTGTCTGGCCGTCCGGGCCCATTGCGCCATCACGCCCAGACCGTAGGAGCCGATGAAGTACGGTGCCCAGGCATCCAGTTGCCGTTCGCGGTTGAACCAGAGCAGTGACGCACCGGTCAGCAGCACCATGGTCAGCGCCGTGATGCGCCCGCGTTCGGCAGCGGCCCCAACCCACCCGACACGCAGCGCGCACAGCAGCGCCAGCACGGCGTACAGCTGCGCATCGATGGCGACATACCAGACACCGGCCGACAAGGCGTTTTCCTCCAGCACGTCCTGCAGCATCAGCGCGTTGGCGATGAACTGCCAGGCGGTTGGTGCATCCGGGATGGTGGAGTAGTCGATCAGGGTGCGGGCGCACAGTGCGCACCACACCGATGCCAGCAACGCCACGAAGTACGGCGGCATCAGCCGCTGCAGGCGGCGCCACTGGGTCCGCAACAGCATGCCGTGGCCGGCAGGCGCTGGAGCATGCGGTGTCGGCAGAAGTCCGCGGGCGGCCAGAAAGCCGCCCATCACGAGAAACACCTGCACCGCGAGCCGTGCATGGCTGACCAACCACACCATCAGTCCGCCCGTCAGACCACCGACGACGTCAGACATCGGGCCGTACAGGGCCAGGTGGTGCCAGACGATGAGCTGGGAGGCGACGGCCTTGCCTAGATCGACCATCGGCAGCGATGGTCTTTGGGGGTTCCGATTTGAAAACTGCATCGCCGGCATCCTAGCCGCCGACGCTTGCGCGGAAGTTATGCAGAAATCTTCACTTCAGGCGCACTTCAGATGCATCGCAGGCGCGATTCAGGCCAGCTTGCGGAGTGGCCTGGTCCTGGAAAGCCTGCGGCGCAGGCCCGCTGACAGGCTCCAGCGCGCCCGACCATGGCGGGCTCGCGTATCCGTGCGCTCGGCGGTGCAGGTGATCAACCAGGCGTTGACGCCGATCGACCGGACGGGGGTCATCGAACGTTCTGAGGCTGGTGACGAAAAGACGGACATGCACTGACTCCTGTAGCAGAACCGAACGCGATGCAGACAACTGCTTGCGACTTATTTCAGTTCAGGCTTTGAAGTCTGCTGGAGGCCCGTGGGGATTACCAGCTTCGAGTCCCCCTCGAACACGGGCCGATGGAACAGGTCCCCGTGAAGATGGCGCGGTTTGAAGCGTGTGGAAGCCACGATCCCCCCGGGTCCGTGTCGTACCAATCGACACCAGGCGGGACCACCTCCCAGAATGAATTCAAGCAAAGAGGCCACCTGACATGACCCACAAGAACAGCCACTCCACCCACCGTGTTTGTAACTTCACCCGCTGGATCGGCGCCACCGCGCTGATCGGGCTGCTGAGCGCCTGCAATGGCGGCAGCGACGAGGAACCGGTCCCGTTGACACCCAGCACAGTCCTCGCATCCGGTACCGCCACGCCCACCAGCAGTGCCACATCGGCCGTCAGCACGCTGACGGCCACCACCACCTGCAGCCTCACCGCCTTCCAGGCCTCCGTGGTCGCCGAGGTCAACCGGCGGCGCGCCAGTGCGCAGTCCTGCGGCAGCCGCGGCAACTTCGCTGCAGCCGGCAGCCTGCGCTGGAACGACACCCTGCTCCGGGTTGCGGCTGCGCACGCCAACGACATGGTGACCAACAACTTCTTCTCGCACACCGGCAGCAGCGGCAGCACCATCAGCGACCGGATCAACGCGATCGGCTACCCCTGGGCCAGCGTCGCCGAGAACATCGCCGCCGGCCAGCCCACCGTCGCACGGGTCGTCGATGCGTGGATGGGCAGTGACGGCCACTGCGCCAACCTGATGAACCCCGCGATGGAAGAATTCGCCGTGGCCTGCGTCTACAACACGGCCAACCGCTCGAACTACTGGGTGATGGATCTGGTGAAGCCGCGCTGAGGCGACACGGCGTTGTGCCTGCGAGGCCAAGGGTCACCCGCCCTTGTTCAACCCCAACCGCTCCACCGCCCGCTTCTCTGCGGCGAAACTCTCCTTGAGGCTGCGGCCGTAGTCCTCGGCATTGAGATACGTCAGCTCCTGGTCGTATTTCGCCAGCTCGGCGATGTGCGCCGGGTCGTTCATCGCGGCCTTGAAGGCATCGTGCAGCACCCCGACCACCGCAGGCGACATCCCCCGCGGCCCGACCAGCCCGTACGGCGACGTGGCGACAATGCCCAGGCCGAGTTCCTTGAGCGTGGGCACCGTCGGCCAGCGCTTCGTGCGCTGCTCGCCAAACGTCACCAGCAGCCGCAGCCGCCCCGAATCGACAAACGG
>NZ_JBFPGY010000028.1:0-13707 GCF_041083715.1 Sphaerotilus sp. | reverse complement strand
CCCAGTCCCCAGGGGAAGTGGGGCGGGACAGTGGGAACCTGCTTGCCATGAGGCCAATGAAAAACGCCAAGTGCCTTTGAAATCAAGCACTTGGCGCTGTCGCATGTTGTGTTGGTGGAGAGGAGGAGGATCGAACTCCCGACCTTCGCATTGCGAACGCGACGCTCTCCCAGCTGAGCTACCCCCCCGCACAACGAAAAATACTATATCACGACTCTGCGATTTTGGCGCGCTGTGACCGTGCCTTGGCCAGCGCGGCTTCGATGGTCCGGCGTTTGCGGTCCAGTTCGCCCGGTACCTCGACCTCATTTGTCTGTGTTTCCAAATGCGCCAGCTTGTGGCTCGCCTTGGTTTCAAGCTGCTCGGCATGGCGAAGCTCGGCCTGGCTGCGGCGCTGGTTCCGCTCGAGGTATCGGGTGCGGGCTTCGTCGGCCTGGGCCGCTGTCCAGGCGTGCCAGCCGGTTCGGCCAGGTGTCATGACTTCGAGCGAGATGCAGTCCACCGGGCAGGCAGGCAGGCACAGCTCGCAGCCAGTGCATCGGGACTCGATGACGGTGTGCATCTGCTTGTGCGTCCCGACGATGCAGTCGATCGGACAGGATTTGATGCACAAGGTGCAGCCGATGCACCAGCGTTCGTCGATCACGGCCACGGTCAGCGGGCCCTCGACACCGCAGGACACATCCAGAGGCAGGGTTGCCTTCCCGGTCACCGCTGCCAGCCGGACCATTCCTTCCGTGCCACCAGGCGGGCAGCGGTTGATCTCGGTCAGGCCTGCAGCGATGGCCTCGGCATAGCTGCGGCAATCGGGGTAGCCGCACCGGGTGCACTGGGTCTGCGGCAGCAGGGCGTCGATTTGATCAGCGAGGGTGGACATGGTCTGATGTGGCACGCCGGGTGCTGCGTACGCAAAAAAACGGGGCCGGCTTGTCGCCGGCCCCGCATTGTGTCGCAGAGCGAATACAGGACAGGACGCAGGCGGATCAGCTCGTCGCCGTGGTCTTCTTGCCCTTGGCCGGTGTGGCTACCGCGGGAGTCGCGACTGCCGCGGCTTCAGCTGCTACGGGTGCGGCGATCTGTGCGGGCTGCTGGTGCTGCAGGATGAACTTGCGCACTTCCGGGTAGGCCATCTCGCGCCAGCGGCGGCCCGAGAAGATGCCGTAGTGACCGGCACCCTGCACCAGGTAGTGCTGGCGGCGGTCGGCCGGAATGCCGCTGCACAGGCCGTGCGCGGCTTCGGTCTGACCAGCACCCGAGATGTCGTCGAGTTCACCTTCGACGGTCAGCAGCGCGGTGGTCGTGATGTCCTGCGGACGAACCACCTCGCCCTTGACGTTCCAGGTGCCGTAGACCAGCGAGAAATCCTGGAACACGGTCTTGATGGTTTCGAGGTAGTAGTCCGCGTCCATGTCGAGCACGGCGTTGTACTCGTCGTAGAACTGTCGGTGCGACTCGGCACTGTCGTCATCGCCGCGCACCAGGTCCAGGAAGTAGTCCCAGTGCGAGTTGGCATGGCGGTCCGGGTTCATCGCGACAAAGCCAGTGTGCTGCATGAAACCGGGATAGACACGGCGACCGGCGCCCGGGAAGTTCTGCGGCACGCGGTAGATCACGTTCTGCTCGAACCACTCGTGCGTGCGGTTCATCGCCAGATTGTTCACCGCTGTGGGGCTCTTGCGGGCGTCGATCGGGCCACCCATCATCGTCATCGTGCGGGGCGTGAACTCGCCGCGCGAGGCCAGCAGCGAGATCGCGGCCAGCACCGGCACCGTCGGCTGGCACACGGAGATGACATTGACCTCCGGACCGAGCAGGCGAATGAACTCCTGCACGTAGCCGATGTAATCCGCCAAATGGAACTCACCGCTGGCCAGCGGCACCATGCGGGCATCCACCCAGTCGGTGATGTAGACCTTGTGGTCCTGCAGCAGCGTGCGCACGGTGTCGCGCAGCAGCGTGGAATGGTGGCCAGACAGCGGTGCGACCACCAGCACGATCGGCTGTGCGCGCATGCGCTCCAGCATCTGCGCATTGTCGGTGTAGCGCTTGAAGCGCAGCAGACGGCAGAAGGGCTTGGCCTCGATCACCTGCTCCTGCACGGCGACGTCGACGCCGTCGACCTGGACCGAGTTGATGCCAAAGGCGGGCTTCTCGTATTCCTTGGTCAAGCGGTGCATCAGGTCGAAGCCGGCAGCCATCCGTTGCGAACCGGGGGCCTGGGCAAAGGGCGACAGCGGGTGGCTGTACAGCTTGCCGGTGGCGCTGGCGAATTCGGCGAACGGACTGAGCAACGCGCGTTGGGTTTCGTAGAGTTGATAAAGCATTGCGATTCCTCTGACTACCGGGGGGCTTCGTCACCAAGTGGGTGGCGGGCGAATATGTTGCAGTGCAGCATTGTATGCCTGCGCTGCTTTTTCGGAAGGATGAATCGCAAGTGGACGGGAATCAAGCCGGCAATTCCCCAAGGTTGGGTCGACCTGTGGCCTGCTGCGCGGAGATCTGAAATCTCCGTGTCAGGAACAGTCGAAAAACTGTTCCATAAAGAAGCAACAGACCCGCCTGGGTGGCGGGTCTGTTGCCTTGGTACTACATGGTTTAAGTCAACAGGCTGTCATTTCAGGGTCACTTCAACCCGGCGTGCCTCGGCTGCGGAGCCACTGCCGGTGGACTCGGCGGGCTTGCTCAGCTCGACCTTGTCCTCGGCGACCCCGAGTGCCTTGAGCGCATCGCGCACGGCGAAGGCCCGTAGCTTGGCCAGTTCGGCGTTCCTGGCCGGGTCGCCGCTGGCGTCATGGAATCCGCTGATGACCGCTGTTTTCCCTTCGGCCACGGCCTTGACCACGTCGGCCAGGGCAGCAGGAGCGCCATCTGCCAGCGCCGCCGCGCCAGAGGCGAAGTAGAACTTGACGACACCGTTCTCGACCTTGATCGATGCTGCATCGGTGTCCGCCGCAGGGGCTGCCGGTGCGGAGGCCACGGCAGGTGCGGCCTCGACCTTGGCTGCCGGGGCTGGAGCCGAACCGCCCGACAACAGCGGCACGATCAGCAGTGCCACGATGTTGATGATCTTGATCAGCGGGTTGATGGCCGGACCCGCGGTGTCCTTGTACGGGTCGCCGACGGTGTCACCCGTCACGGCCGCCTTGTGCGCTTCGCTGCCCTTGCCGCCGTTGTGACCGTCCTCGATGTACTTCTTGGCGTTGTCCCACGCGCCGCCGCCAGTGCACATCGAAATCGCCACGAACAGGCCGGTCACGATGGTGCCCATCAGCAACCCGCCCAGCGCCGCTGGCCCGAGCAGCAGGCCCACCAGCACCGGCACCACCACCGGCAGCAGGCTCGGCACGACCATTTCCTTGATCGCCGCCGAGGTCAGCATGTCCACCGCGCGGCCATATTCCGGCTTGGCGGTGCCCTGCATGATCCCGGGAATCTCGCGGAACTGGCGACGCACCTCCTCGACCACGCTGCCCGCGGCGCGGCCGACGGCCTCCATCGCCATCGCGCCGAACAGGTAGGGGATCAATCCGCCGATGAACAGCCCGACGATCACCAGATGGTTCGACAGGTCGAAGCTCACATGCATCCCGCGCGCTTCGAGCGCGTGGGTGTAGTCGGCGAACAGCACCAGTGCGGCCAGACCCGCCGATCCGATCGCGTAGCCCTTGGTGACCGCCTTGGTCGTGTTGCCGACGGCGTCCAGCGGGTCGGTGATGTCGCGCACCGACTTGGGCATCTCGGCCATCTCGGCAATGCCGCCAGCGTTGTCGGTGATCGGGCCGTAGGCGTCGAGCGCGACGACGATGCCGGCCATGCTCAGCATCGAGGTGGCAGCGATGGCAATCCCATAGAGACCACCCAGCTGGAACGCCGCCAGGATCGCCAGACAGACGAACAGCACCGGCCACGCGGTCGAGCGCATGGACACGCCCAGGCCGGCGATGACGTTGGTGCCGTGGCCGGTGGTGGAGGCTTGCGCGACGTGCTGCACGGGTGCGTATTGCGTGCCGGTGTAGTACTCGGTGATCCACACCATCGCTGCCGTCAGCACCAGGCCGACCGCGCAGGCGCCGAACAGCCGCATCTGGGCGCCGGTGCCGCCGAGCACGTCGTCCGGCACGAACATCGTCGTGACGAAGTAGAAGGCCACCAGCGACAGCACGCCTGCGACGATCAGGCCCTTGTAGAGCGCCGGCATGACGTTCTTCATGCCCGGACTGGCCTTGACGACACTGCAGCCGATGATCGACGCGATGATCGACACGCCACCCAGCAGCAGCGGATAGACCACCGCCACCATCGGCGCCGTGGTGAGCAGCAGTGCACCCAGCACCATGGTCGCGATCAGCGTGACCGCGTAGGTCTCGAACAGGTCGGCGGCCATGCCGGCGCAGTCCCCGACGTTGTCGCCGACGTTGTCGGCGATCACCGCCGGGTTGCGCGGGTCGTCCTCTGGGATGCCGGCTTCGACCTTGCCCACCAGATCGGCGCCCACATCGGCGCCCTTGGTGAAGATGCCGCCACCGAGCCGCGCGAAGATCGAGATCAGCGAGGAGCCGAAGGCCAGTCCCATCAGTGGCTTGATCGCCACCGACAGATCGGCGGCCGGTGTGGAGCCGCCGCCGGTCAGCACCCAGAACACGATGCCCACGCCCAGCAGGCCCAGGCCGACCACCAGCATGCCGGTGATCGCGCCGCCCTTGAAGGCGATGTTCAGGGCGTCGTTCATGCCCCGGGTGGCGGCTTGCGCGGTGCGGACATTGGCCCGGACCGACACGTTCATGCCAATGAAGCCGCAAGTGCCCGAGAGCAGGGCGCCGATGACGAAGGCCACCGCCGTAGGCAGCCCGATGAACAGGGCAATCAACACGGCCAGCACCACGCCGACGATGGCGATGGTGCGGTACTGGCGGGCCAGGTAGGCGGCGGCACCCTGCTGGATCGCCGCGGCGATCTCCTGCATGCGGGCGTTGCCGGCGTCTTGTTTCAGGATCCAGCTTCGGGTGATGAAGCCGTAGATCACTGCGGCCAGGCCGCAGAGCAGTGCCGCCGTCAGCGCGGTGGTCATGGACATCGGAGTCTCCTTCCTCGTGGGGGTGGGTCGTCGAACTCGGGCAATGATGTCGGGCGTCGCTGGGGCGCCTGGCGAAAAACGCGCACCAAGACTTGATCCATGTCAAATCTGGGTGTCTGCGGTCTTTCTGGTTGACGGCCATCCTAGAAGATGCGAAGCGTTAAAACAATCACGCCAGCATGGTGTTTTCCAGCACTGGAAGCACATTTTCAGTGCATCGGACGAAGGGCTTGTCCGAAAGCAGAACCTGCTGTGCAAGGTCGGTGCAAGCGCACCCCGTAGAATCCCGGGTATTGTTCGTCCCCACTCGGAAAACTCCCCACATGAGCCTGCACAACGTCACCCCCGGCGCCAAAGCCCCCGAGCAATTCAACGTCGTCATCGAGATCCCGATGAACGCCGACCCGATCAAGTACGAAGTGGACAAGGAAAGCGGCGCGCTGTTCGTGGACCGTTTCATGACGACCGCGATGCACTATCCGTGCAACTACGGCTACATCCCGCGCACGCTGGCCGATGACGGAGATCCGGTCGACGTGCTGGTGATCACGCCGTTCGCGCTGACCCCGGGGGTGGTGGTGACCTGCCGCGCCATCGGTGTGCTGCAGATGGACGACGAAGCCGGCGGCGACGCCAAGCTGCTGGCCGTGCCGATCGACAAGATCCTGCCGATCTACACCCACTGGCAGAAGCCGGAAGACATCAACCAGATGCGCCTGAAGGCCATCCAGCACTTCTTCGAGCACTACAAGGATCTGGAGCCGAACAAGTGGGTCAAGGTCAAGGGCTGGGAAGGCCCGGAAGCCGCCAAGGCCGAGATCGTCAACGGCATGGCCGCGTACGAGAAGGCTGGCCAGGCTTGATCGCCGGCCAGTGCGGCCGGATCGTCCGGCGGTGCGGCAAGGAAAGGAGTCCGACCGGACTCCTTTTTTTTCGCCCGTAGACTACGCGCCATGAACTGGAATCAGGAACTCCTCAACAGCGCCCTGTGGCTTGGCAAGACCTTTGCCATCACGCTGGTGGTCTTCGTGTTCGTGATGGCCGTGCTGGCGCGCACGACGGTGTGGGGGCGGCAGTTCTGGTCGCTCAGCGGCGGCTATTTCTCGCCGAAGCGCAGCTGGCGGCCGCTGCTCGGGGTGGCACTGCTGCTGCTGTTCACGCTGTTCTCGGTGCGCATGAACGTGCTGTTCTCGTTCTGGTACAACGATTTCTACAGCGCATTGCAGGCCCTGGACCAGCCCAAGTTCTGGTTCAGCCTGAACCTGTTCGGCGTGCTGGCGGCGATCCACGTGGTGCGGGCGCTGCTCAACGCCTACATCAACGGCTCGTTCACCATCCACTGGCGCCAGTGGCTCAACGACCGCACGGTGACCGAGTGGATGGACCACCAGGCCTACTACCTGGGCCGCTTTGCCCAGCCCGCGGTGGACAACCCGGACCAGCGCATCCAGCAGGACGTGACCAATCTGGTGACGACGACGCTGTCGCTTGCGCTGGGGCTGGTCAGCTCGGTGGTGTCGATGTACGAATTCACCGGCATCCTGTGGAACCTGTCGGCCTCGATGACGGTGTTCGGCACCGAGGTCCCGCGGGCCATGGTGTACCTGGTCTACCTCTATGTGCTGGTGGCGACGACCTTCGCGATCTGGATCGGCCGACCGCTGATCGAGCTGAATTTCCTGAACGAGAAGCTCACCGCCAATTACCGCTACATGCTCGTCCGATTGCGCGAATACGGCGAGAGCGTGGCCCTGTACCGGGGTGAGCCGGTCGAGAAGCGGGGCTTGCTGTCGAGCTTCTCCGCCGTGATCGGCAATGCCTGGGCCCTGCTCTGGCGAGGGCTGAAGTTCGATGGCTACAACCTCAGCGTGAGCCAGGTGGCGGTGATCTTTCCGTTCATCATCCAGGCCCCGCGCCTGTTTTCGGGTGCGATCAAGCTTGGCGACGTGATGCAGACCAGCCAGGCCTTCGGGCAGGTCGAGGGCGCGCTGTCCTTCTTCCGCAGCTCCTACGACGGCTTTGCCGGCTACCGCGCCGTGCTGGACCGGCTGAGCGGTTTCGAGGCCAACGTGAAGGCGTCGTCGGAGCTGGCGCTGCCGCAGGTGCAGGACAACCCCGACGCGCTGGTGCTGCGCGACCTGAGCGTGATGCGGCCGGATGGCCAGCCGCTGACCCTCGACCTGAACTTCACGCTGTCCGCCGGTCAGGCGCTGCTGATCCGCGGTCCGTCCGGCTCCGGCAAGACGACGCTGCTGCGCACGCTGGCGGGGCTGTGGCCGTTCTCGACCGGCCAGGCCGAACGTCCGGGCGGCAACGCCTGCCTGTTCCTGTCGCAGCGGCCCTATCTGCCGATGGGCAGCCTGCGCGGCGCGCTGGCCTATCCGGGCGAGCAGATCACCGACGACGTGGCGCGCCCGATCCTCGCCCAGGTGCAGCTCGGCCACCTCGCCGAGCAGCTCGACGTGGTGCAGGACTGGTCGCAGATGCTCTCTCCTGGCGAGCAGCAGCGCCTGGCCTTCGGCCGCGTGCTGGCCAACCGGCCGTCGATCGTCTTCCTCGACGAGGCGACCTCGGCGACCGACAGCGGGCTGGAGCACAGCCTGTACGCGCTGCTGCGGACGCAGCTGCCGCAGGCCATGCTCGTCAGCGTCGGCCACCGCGAGACGCTGGCTGCCTTCCACGACCAGGCGCTCACGCTGGCCCGCGACGGCCGCTGGAGACTCGAACCCGCGTGAGCGGCTGCTGTCAGGGCCGGGGATCGCTGGCCGCGGGCACCGGTGGCGCCACCGTGTCGCGCGCCATGCATACCCGGTAGCGCATCTCGCAGCGCTCGGCGAACCACGCGGTGGTCAGCTTGCGCGTGATCTTCGGGCTGTTGAGTTCGATGTCCGGCAACTGTTCGCGGGCCGGCTTGAGACCGCGCTTGTCGGCGAGCTGGTAGAGCCGCCGGTAGGTCGGCGACTGCTCGAACTCGAAGCGTTTCTCCAGCTTCAGGTCACGCTCGATCTGTGCGGCGTTGACGCCGAGTTCTGCCTGCAGCGCCAGCAGCGCCCGCCACGCCTGGCTCGGTTCGGTGCGCGGCGACACTGGCTCGCTGCCCTTGTAGCGCAGCAGGTCACCGTCCGGGTCGATCTTCTGGCCGGTCAACTGCGCCAGCAGCGACTGCACGGCGGCGTTGCGGCTGCTGTAACGGCCAGCGTTGTAGTCGGCGAAGCGGTAGAGCATCCGGTTGTACGACACCGGGTAGTCCAGCAGCATCGCCGCGCCGAAGTACAGGCCACCGCGCCGCTTGAACACCTCTTCACGCGGTGTGCCGGCAGGGCGCCACGGATAAGGCTGGCCGCGCATCTGCTCGGCTGCGAAGGTGACGCTGACCTGCGTCGAACCACCCGTCTTCACCGGGTTCTGGCCCTCGAAGATCGTCGTGCCCATCGGGATCTCGCGGATCATGTCCTCGAACAGCAGCGACAGATCGCGCTCGGTGCGCAGCGTGTCGAGCCGCTGCTGGTAGGTCTTGCCGGTCGGCGAGGTCTTGGCCATCGCCAGATCGAACACCGGTTTGGGGATGCCGTACTTGGCGCGTTTCTTGTCCAGCTCCGACGCGGCGATCTTTGCCAGATTGGCGACCGGGGGATCCGCCTGCCAGGTCGATTCCTGCTCGATCACCGCTGCGAGTGCGCAGACCTTGTGCGTCTGTGCGGGAATCGACAGCGCGGCGAACGAGGTGGCGATGTCGTCGGCCCAGGCGCTGCGCTCGGCGATGTTCGGCGGCAGCACGCGCAGGGCGACGGCGCGCACGTCGGCGGCGCTGACCGGTGGGGGCGCGGGTGGCGGCGGTGGGGGTGGCACGGGCACCGGGGCCGGAACAGGTGCCGGTGCTGGCAGTGGCGACGGCGTCGGCGTCGGCGACGGGACCGGCGTGGACGGCAGCGTGATCACGGGCGCCGGGGCGGGCGCGGGTGGCAGGCGGTCACTGGGCAGCGTGGTGCAGGCGGCCAGTCCGGCCATCAGCAGGGCGAGGGCGGCGAGGCGCAGGAGGCGTGTCATGGGCGGAGATTATCCGGGGTCACGGTTCTGCCTTGAACGGATTCCTCTCCTGCAACTCGCCGACATACGCCGCGATCCCCGCTGTCTCCTCGTCCAGAAACCGCGCCACCGCATCGGCAAACCCCGGATGCCGCAGCCAGTGCGCCGAGGTGGTTTTCACCGGCAGCAGGCCGCGCGCCATCTTGTGCTCGCCCTGCGCGCCGCCCTCGAAGCGCACGAAGCGTTCGCGCACGCACCAGTCCAGCGGCTCGTGGTAGCAGGCCGCGAAGTGCAGATGCGGGACGGATTCGGTGCAGCCCCAGTAGCGTCCATAGGCCACGCGCTGCGCCGGATCGAGCGCCACCAGCGATGCCGCGACCCGCTCCCCGCCGCGCCGGGCGACGAACAGCAGCCAGTGCTCGGGCATCGTGCGCGCCACTTCGGCCCAGAACGCCCGCGTCAGGTAGGGCGTCGAGCGGTGTTCGCGGTAGGTGTTGTCGTAGCACTGGCAGAAGTAGTCCCAGTCCGCCTCGCCGATCTCCGCGCCGCGCAGCACGTCGAACGTCACCCCCGCCTCGCGCACGTAGCGCCGCTCCTGCTGGATCTTCTTGCGCTTGTCGCGGGTCAGGCTGGCGAGGAAGTCGGCGAAGTCGGTGTAGGGCTCGGGTGTGCGGTTCGACCAGTGGAACTGCACACCTTCGCGCAGTAACCAACCCTGTGCTTGTGCGGCGGCACGGTCGGCGTCATCAAGGAAAAGCAGGTGTGCGGACGACAGCCCCTGGTCGCGGGCGAAGGTCTCGATGCCCTGCAGCAGCGTCGCCCGCGCCACGTCCGAGCGCGCCAGCAGCCGGCTGCCCGGCACCGGCGTGAACGGCACCGCGCCGAGCAGCTTCGGGTAGTAACGCTGGCCGGCGCGCTGCCAGGCGTCCGCCCAGGCCCAGTCGAAGACGTATTCGCCGTAGGAATGGCGCTTCAGGTAGAGCGGGGCGGCGGCCTGCAGCGTGCCGTCCTCGGCGGTGAGTGTCATGAAGACGGGCTGCCAGCCGGTGCTGGTGACGGCGCTGCCGCTGCGGTGCAGCGCGGCGAGGAATTCGTGGCGCAGGAAGGGCGTCGGCGCGGGACAGGTGGCGAGCAGCGCGTTCCACGCGTCGGCGTCGAGCGCGCCCGGATCTTCATGCAGGCGTAGGGTCGAGGTCATGGCGGCGGATATTCGCATGCCGGGCGGCTACAGTTCGCCTCAGTCCCTGACCACCCTCGACTGCTCTGGAGTTATCGACTTGGCGCCCACAGTCCCGTTCTTCAATCTGTACTCCCACGGCTTCGCCCGTGTGGCGGTGGCCGTGCCCGTCTGCCGCGTCGCCGATCCGGTGTTCAACGCGCAGCAGACCATTGCCCTGCACCACCAGGCTGCGGCCCAGGGCGCGGTGCTGGTGGCATTCCCGGAGTTGGGCCTGTCCGCTTACACCTGCGACGACCTGTTCCACCAGCGCGCGCTGCTGGATGCCTGCGAGTCGGCGCTGGCCCAGGTGGTGTCGGCATCGGTCGGCGTGCAGGCGGTGGCCGTGGTGGGCTTGCCGCTGCGGGTGGACCACGCGCTGTTCAATGTCGCGGCCGTGGTGCTGGACGGCCGCCTGCTGGGCGTCGTACCCAAGACCTTCCTGCCCAACTACGGCGAGTTCTACGAGGCGCGCCAGTTCGCGCCGGCGACGCAGGCGATCTCCACCGAGGTGACGCTGTGCGGACAGACGGTGCCGTTTGGCGCGCAGATGCTGTTCGACGCAGGGGCGGCGCTGTCGTGCCTGAAATTCCACGTCGAGATCTGCGAGGACGTGTGGGTGCCGATTCCGCCGTCGTCGTTCGCGGCGCTGGCCGGGGCGACGGTGCTGGTCAACCTGTCGGCGTCGAACGTGACCATCGGCAAGGCCGACTACCGCCAGGCGCTGGTGGCGCAGCAGTCGGCGCGCTGTGTCGCCGCCTACCTCTACAGCGCGGCCGGCTACGGCGAATCGACCACCGACCTCGCCTGGGACGGCCACGCGATGGTCTGCGAGAACGGCACGCTGCTGGCCGAATCCGAGCGTTTCCGCATGGACGCGCAGCTCCTCACCGCCGATGTCGATCTGGAGCGCCTGTCCCGCGAGCGCATGCGCCAGACCAGCTACGCCGCGTCCGCTGCGCGCCACCGCGCCGAGGTGGCGCAGTTCCGCACGGTGCGCGTGGCGCTGCAGCGGCCGGATGACCTGGTGCTGCCGCTGAAACGCTGGGTGGACCGCTTTCCGTACGTGCCGTCCGACCCGCGCAGCCTCGATGCCCGCTGCGAGGAGGTCTACAACATCCAGGTGCAGGCGCTCGCCAAGCGGCTGCAGTCGTCGGGCGTGCAGCAGCTCGTGATCGGCGTGTCGGGCGGGCTGGACTCGACGCACGCGCTGCTGGTCTGCGCCAAGACGATGGACCGGCTCGGCCTGCCGCGCACCAACATCCGCGCCTACACCATGCCCGGTTACGCCACGAGCGGGCGCACGCTGGACCAGGCGCTGCGGCTGATGGACGCGCTGGGCTGTGCGGCGCAGACGATCGACATCCGCCCGAGCTGCCAGCAGATGCTCGACGACATCGACCACCCCTTCGCGGATGGCCAGCCGCAGTACGACATCACCTTCGAGAACGTGCAGGCCGGCGAGCGCACCAGCCACCTGTTCCGGCTGGCGAATCACCACAACGCGATGGTCGTGGGCACCGGTGACCTGAGCGAGATGGCGCTGGGCTGGTGCACCTACGGCGTCGGTGACCACATGTCGCACTACAACGTCAATGCCAGCGTGCCCAAGACGCTGATCAAGCACCTGGTGCGCTGGGTGGCGGGCAAGGGCGAGTTCGGGCCGGACTGCAGCCAGACGCTGATCGACGTGGTCGAGACCGAGATCAGCCCGGAGCTGGTCCCGGGCAACGCGGACGGGCAGCCGCAGCAGGCGAGTGAGTCGAGCGTCGGCCCCTACGAGCTGCAGGACTTCCACCTCTACTACACGCTGCGCTTCGGCTTCGCGCCGTCGAAGGTGGCCTTTCTCGCGCTGCACACCTGGGGCGATGCGCAGACCGGGCGCTGGCCCGAGGGCATCGGTGCGCACAACGCCTACCCGCTGCCCGAGATCAAGCGCCACCTGCGCACCTTCCTGTGGCGCTTCTTCAAGACCAGCCAGTTCAAGCGCAGCTGCGTGCCGAATGCGCCCAAGGTCGGCTCGGGCGGTTCGCTGTCGCCGCGGGGCGACTGGCGTGCGCCCAGTGATGCAGAAGCCACGGTCTGGCTGGGCGATCTCGACCGCGTACCCGATTGAGCGGCGGCCCGCGGCCACAATCCGCGGCGCCATCCTGCCTCCGGCCGGATCTCCCGGCCTGATTCTTTCGTTGCACTGGACCCGCATGTCGCCGCGTTCTCTCACCTCTCTTGCCACCGCGCTGGTGGCGTTGACCGGCTGTGCCCACGGGCCGACCACGGCGGCGGCTCCGGTCGCTGTGGCCTCTGCCGCCAGCAGTCCGGCCAGCGCTGCCAGCGCGCCGATGGGTGCTGCACCAGCCGCCGGTGCGCCTGCCGCCGCTGCCACACCGGTTGTTCCCAATCCGCTGCCGCCGTTCGCGATGGTGATCCGCGACGCACGCCGCTTCGGCGGGATGATCACCGCATGGCAGAAGGACGAGAAGGTCTGGCTGGAGCTGTCGGAGCATGACTTCAACCTGCCGTTCTTCCTGTCGCCCAAGATCGCTGGCGGCATCGGCGAAGGCGGTGTGCTCGGCGGCCTGATGGGCGGACGCACAGGGGTGGGCAAGGCCCAGTGGGTCGAGTTCCGCCGCGTCCACAACCAGGTGCAGCTCATCGCGCGCAACGCGCAGTACGTCGCCAAGGCCGGCACACCCGAGGCCCGCGCCGTGGCCGCGGCCTTCTCGCCCAGCCTGCTGGCCAGCACGGCGGTCGCCAGCCAGCCGCACCCGGACCGCAAGACCGTGCTGGTCGATGCCAGTGCGCTGTTCATGGGTGACATGCTCGGCATCGGCGCCCAGCTGCAGCGCAGCTATCGCCAGGGCTACGGCCTCGACCCGCGCAATTCGGCCATCACCTCGGTGCGTGCCCAGCCGGACCTGCTGGTCGTGCAGGTGCAGAGCCATTTCGCCACCGCGTCGCTGAGTGAGGGCCAGCCCGGCGCCGCCGTCAGCCCGAGCGTGCCGATGACCTTGCCGGACGCACGCAGCCTGTTCGTGCAACTGCACTACTCGCTGTCGCGCCTGCCGGAGAAGCCGATGGCGCCGCGTGCAGCCGACGCGCGCATCGGCCATTTCCTGTCCACGGTCGACGACTACAGCGACGACATCGCCCGCACCCCGCGGCTGCGCTACATCCACCGCTGGCGCCTGGACAAGCAGGACCCGACCGCCGCGCTGTCCCCGCCGGTCAAGCCGATCACCTACTGGATCGACCGCAGCGTGCCCGAGCGCTACCGGGCGTCGATCACCGCGGGCATCCTGGAGTGGAACAAGGCCTTCGAGAAGATCGGCTTCAAGGACGCCATCGTGGTCAAGGTCCAGCCGGACGACGCCACCTTCGACACCCTCGACAC
>NZ_JBFPGY010000027.1:0-49361 GCF_041083715.1 Sphaerotilus sp. | reverse complement strand
GCTGACGCAGGAATGGCAGCGTGCGCAAGCCGTGGCCGATCAGGTGCACCTGGGACTTGGTGCGGCGCTGCAGGCCGTGGCTTCGCCTGCGCCCGAGTCGGTTCCGGACGCCGGTCACACGCCGATGACCACCTTGCTGGCGCTCGCCCGCCAGCGCGAGGACACCTTCGCCCGGGAGGAGCAGGCCGCGCTGACTGCGGCGGCTGAACAGGCCCTGCGCCAGGAACAGCTGCAGCGCGAGCAGCGCGAAGAGCAGCGCCTGCTCGGGTTGGCCGATGCCATGGCGGCCGCGCTCCGGCCGGTGTGCGAGGCCTTGCATCTGTCCGGTACGGCCGACGTGGTGGCGGTCCGTGCGCGGTTGCTGGAGTGGGACCAGGCAGGTGCTACCGCCGATCAGCTGTCGCAGGCGCGGCTGGCCCACGCGCGGGCGCAGCGCGTGCAGGCCGATCTGGCACGCAGGGCGACCGAGCTGGCAGCCGTTCTGCAGGAGCCGCCGCCGTCGGCGGACCTGCGCCACTGGATCGACGACCTGGGTCGGCGCCTCGACGAAGCCCGGCGTCTGGAAGGCCGCCGCCAGGTGCTCGCGCAGGCCCTGGACGAGGCGACCCAGCGGCGCCAGCAGCACGTCGCCGCGCTGCAGCAGCTGCAACAGTCCCGACAGGCACTGTGCGCAGCGGCGGGTGTGCCCACCGACGCCGAACTGCCGGCGGCCGAAGAGCGCGCCCGGCAACGGCGCGCGGCCGAGCAGCTGCGCGACCACATCCGCGATCTGCTGGCACAAGGCGGCTGGCGCGACGAAGCGGCGCTGCGCGTGCTGGTCGGCGACCTCGATCTGGCACAGGCCCAGGTCGAGGCCGCGCAGTGCGAGCAGGCGCTGGCCGACCTGGCGCCGCGTCTCGATGCGGCCCGGCAGCGCGACGAAGCCGCCCGCCGCGAACGCGACGCCATCGACTCGGGCGATCTGGCCGCACAGGCCCGTGAACGCATGGAACAGGCTGGTGCGGCCGTGCGCGCGGGGCTGGTGCCGTGGATGCGTGCCCGGCTCGCGCAGGCCATGCTCGCGCAGGCACTGGGGCAGTTCCGCGAGCGGGCGCAGGGGCCGATCCTGCGCGCCGCATCCACCTGCTTCGCGACGATGACCGGCGGCGAGTACGACCGCCTGCAAAGCGAGCCGGGCGACGACGAACACCGGCCGGTGCTGCAGATCCACCGCCGCGATGGCCGCACGCTGGCGGTCGATGGCCTCAGCGAAGGCACGCGCGACCAGCTCTACCTGGCGCTGCGGCTGGCTGCCCTGCAGATGCACCGCGACCGCGGCACCCGCTTGCCGCTGGTGCTGGACGACGTCCTGATGACCTCCGACGACGACCGTGCCGTGCGGATGCTGCGGATGCTGGCCGACTTCGCGCAAGGGTCGCAGGTGCTGGTCTTCACCCACCACCAGCACCTGCTCGACCTGGCGCGGCTCAGCCTGCCGGCATCCGTGCTGCGGTGCTCGACGCTGTGAAGCGCCGGGGCACCGTGAGTGCGGCCGCCGGTCGGAACGTCTCCTGCTCGCCCTTGATGGCGTAGCCGAGCGGGTTGGCCACCACACGGCAGCCGCGCGTGGTGTGGTCGACGGGGCAGTGGAGATGCCCGTGGATCCACAGGTCTGCCTGTGCCACCAGATCGTCCAGCGCATTGCAGAACCCGGCCGTGCCCGGCGCCAACCCGTAGCGCGGATCGGCGCTGGCCAGCGTCGGTGCGAAGTGGGTCACGACCACGGTCGGTCCGTCGAACGGTTCGGCCAGTGCCGTGCGCAGCCATTGCTGGCACTCCAGCGCCAGTTCGCGCATCGACTCGGCCAGCATCGGTTCGCCGCCGCGCAGGCAGGTGTTCTTGCGCAGGTAGAAGTTCGCGGCGCGGAAGGCCTTCTCGCGTGGCCCGATCGAGTCGAAGTCACTCCACAACGTCGTGCCCAGGAAGCGCACGCCATCGAGCACCACCTGGCGCCGGTCCAGCCAGGTGATGCCCAGCCGCGCGCACAGCGCCTGCATGCGCACGCCGGCTTCGCTCAGCTCGTAGCCGTCGTATTCGTGGTTGCCGGGCACGAACAGCACATGCCGCCAGGGCCCTGCGCCATGGACCGGTGAAAACCGTGTCAACCCGAAATCGTCGTCCGGCAGCAGCGAGCCGGTCTGGTAGGAGCCGATGTCGCCAGCGAGCACCAGCACGTCGGCACCGGGGGCGGGGGTCGGCTCCCAGTGCGGGATGCGTTCGAGGTGGAGGTCGGAGAAGATCTGCAGGCGCATCGGACAAGTCTAGCGTTCGGGGCATGATGGCTGCATGTCTGCTGCCTATTTCCTCCATTGGTCCGACTCCGAACTCGCCGGCGCCACCCAGGACACCCCTGCGACGCTGCGCCTGCGCTTCGCCGCCGCGGCCTGCCGCCGTGTGGACGATGGTCTGGCCGGTTATCTGCGTCCGCTCGAACTCGTGTTCGAGGGCGCGACCTGGCATGGTGATGGCCCGGTGCTCGGCGGCGTCGCGCACGGCAGCCTGCTGCTCGACGGCGTGCCGCTTGGCCAGGCCGCGCAGGTGCTGCCGCTGCCGCTCGACCGCCGCGGTGCAGTGGTCTGCCGCCTGCAGCTGATCTCCGGCACGGTGCTGCACATCGATGCCGCGCGGGTCGTGGCGCAGATCAGGCGCGAGGCCGAGTTCCGCGAGTCATACGCCTGCTGAGCACGGTTCCGGTCAGGTTGACAACGATCAACCTTGTGTGGCGGTCCGTATCCGGAGCCACCGTGCGGCGCGCAGAATGTTCGCACTGCAGCACAAACCGTGACCGCGCCGATGACCACCGCTTTTTCCCCGCCCTGGCTGCGCCGCAGTCTGATCGCGCTGGTCGTCCTCGGTCTTGTGGCCGGGGGGGTGGCGTGGCTGCGCCGACCCAAACCGATCGCCGTGGTCACGGTCGAGGTCGGGCGCGGACAGGTCGAATCCTCCATCGCCAACACGCGCGCCGGCACGGTCGAGGCCTGCCAGCGCACGCGGCTGTCCACGATCATGGGCGGGCGCATCGAGTTGCTCAATGTCAAGGAGGGGGACCGCGTCCGCAAGGGCCAGTTGCTGATGAAGCTCTGGAACGACGACCAGCAGGCGCAGCAGACGCTGGCCGCCGCGCAGATGGACACGGCCCGCAAGCACGTCATCGAGGCCTGCACCGCTGCCGAGGCCGCCGTGCGCGAGGCGAAACGCCAGACCGAATTGCGTGCGCAGGGGTTTGTCTCCGTCTCCCGCGAGGAGGCCGCGCGCTCCGATGCCGACACCCGCAGCGCGGCCTGCCAGACCGCGCGCTCGGACGTGGTCTCCGCGCAAGCCCGCATCGGTGCCACCCGGGTCGAGCAGAGCCGCACGCGTCTGGTCGCACCGTTCGATGGGCGGGTCGCCAAGATCGTCGGCGAGGTGGGCGAGTACTCGACGCCATCGCCACCGGGCGTTCCCACGCCGCCGGCCATCGACCTGATCGACGACGCCTGCCTCTACATCAAGGCGCCGATGGACGAGGTGGACGCGCCGCGCATTCTGCCCGGCCAGCCAGTGCGCATCACCATCGACGCGCTGCCGGGCAAGACCTTTCCCGGGCGCGTCCAGCGGGTCGCACCGATCGTCTCGGCCGTCGAGAAGCAGGCGCGCACGGTGGACATCGACGTGACCTTCGACCGGCCGGACAAGACCGGCCCGCTGCTGGTCGGCTACAGCGCTGATGTGGAAGTCGTGCTCGACACCCGCAAGGCGGTGCTGCGCGTGCCCGCGGCAGCGCTGGGCGAGGGCGGGCGGGTGCTGGTGGTCGATGGCGACACGCTGGTCGAGCACAAGGTGCGCGCCGGGGTGTCGAACTGGGAGTTCACCGAGGTGCTCGACGGGCTGAAGGGCGGCGAGCGGATCGTCACCTCGCTGGAGCGCGAAGGCGTCAAGGCCGGTGCCCGCGTCACCGTCGACGCTCCGGCCACGACCGCCGCGAAGCCGTGACCGCGCCGCTGATCGAACTGCAGGGCATCGAGCGTGTCTTCCACCTCGGGGACAGCGCGGTGCATGCACTGCGCTCGCTCGACCTGCGCATCGGCGCGGGCGAGTACGTGGCGGTGATGGGGCCGAGCGGCTCGGGCAAGTCCACGCTGCTGAACATCCTCGGTCTGCTCGACCAGCCCAACACCGGCCACCTGCTGCTCGAAGGCCGCGACGTGACGACGCTGTCGCCGGACGAGCAGGCGGCGGTGCGCAGCCGGCGCATCGGCTTCGTGTTCCAGAGCTTCCACCTCGTGCCGCGTCTGACCGCCGCCGAGAACATCGCGTTGCCGATGGTGCTGGCCGGCCTGCCGCCGCGCGAGCGGGCACAGCGGGTCGAGAAGGCGCTGCAGGACTATGGCCTCACCAACCGCGCGAACCACAAGCCCAACGAACTCTCCGGCGGCCAGCGCCAGCGCGTGGCCATTGCCCGCGCGACGATCATGCGGCCCGCGCTGCTGCTGGCCGACGAGCCGACCGGCAACCTCGACCGCGCCACCGGCGATGAGGTGGTGCGCCTGCTCGAAGCGCTCAACGCCACGGGCATGACGCTGGTCGTCGTCACCCACGACCCCGCACTCGGTGCCCGGGCGCACCGGCGGCTGATGATGGAAGACGGTGGCCTGAAGCTCGACACCGCGCATCCGGCCGCAACTCCCGCAGCGATGCCTGCGACCATGGCCCCCTGACATGCGGCCCCTCGACATCCTCGGCTTTGCCCGCGACGCCGCCACCGGCAGTCCGGTGCGCACCGTGCTGATGACGCTCGCGATGTCCATCGGCGTGGCCGCGGTCGTGCTGCTGACGGCGCTGGGTGATGGCGCGCGGCGCTATGTGGTCGACCAGTTCTCGTCGATCGGCACCAACCTCGTCATCGTGCTGCCGGGCCGCTCGCAGACCGGCGGCTTCAGCCCTGCCAATGCGGTCAGCACCACGCCGCGCGACCTGACGATCGACGATGCGCACGCGCTGCTGCGGCTGCCGTCGGTCCGGCGGGTCGCGCCACTGGCGGTGGGCTTGTCGGAGGTGGCGCTGGCCGGGCGGCTGCGCGAGACGATGGTGCTCGGCACGACGGCCGAGTACCTCGCGGTGCGGCGCATGGCGATGGGGCAGGGGCGTTTCCTGCCAGACGAGGAATGGAGCCGCGGCTCGCCTGTCATCGTGCTGGGCGCCAAGCTGCGCACCGAGTTGTTCGGCGCCGAGAACCCGCTGGGGCAGACCGTGCGCGTGGGCGGGCGGCGGCTGCGCGTCATCGGTGTGCTGGCGTCGGCGGGGCAGAGCCTGGGCTTGAACTCGGACGAGCTGGCAATTGTGCCGGTTGCGCTGGCGCAGGCGATGTTCGACTCGAACACGCTGTTCCGCATCCTCATCGAAGCGCGCGACCGCGACGCCATCCCCGCCGCCAAGCGCCAGGCGACGGCGCTGGTCAAGACCCGCCACGACGGCGAGGAGGATGTCACCGTCATCACGCAGGATGCCGTGCTCGCCACCTTCGACCGCGTGCTGGGTGCGCTCACGGCGGGTGTGGCGGGCATCGCGGCGATCAGCCTGGCGGTGGCGGGCGTGCTGGTGATGAACGTGATGCTGGTGTCGGTCACGCAGCGCACGTCCGAGATCGGCCTGCTCAAGGCCTTGGGCGCACCGGCAGCGACGATCCGGGCGGTGTTCCTGACCGAAGCGGCGCTGCTGTCGGTGGCGGGCGCGGTGGTCGGTTACCTGGCCGGGCAGGCGGGAGCGCTGGCCGTGCGCACGGCGTATCCGACCTTTCCCGCCTGGCCGCCGACGTGGGCCGTGCTCGCCGCACTCGGCACGGCGCTGTCCACCGGCATCCTGTTCGGCGTGCTGCCGGCGCGCAAGGCGGCGGCGCTGGAGCCGGTCGCTGCACTCTCGAAGCGCTGAGATCGGCACGCCACCATGCGCATCGCCGACACCCTCACGATGGCCTGGCGCTCGATCACGGCCCAGCGTGCACGCAGCATCCTGACGCTGCTGGGCATCGCCATCGGCATCGCCGCCGTGATTCTGCTGACCTCGATCGGCGAAGGACTGCACCGCTTTCTGCTGTCCGAGTTCAGCCAGATCGGCACCAACGTCGTCACGCTGTCGCCGGGGAAGGTGTCGACCGGCGGCACCAACCCAGGCTTTCCGTCGTCGGTGCGCCCGCTGTCGCTGGAAGACGCGGATGCGCTGCGCCTGCGCATCCCGAATCTGGTCGGCGTCACACCGGGCGTCACCGGCAACGCCGAGATGGGCGCCAACGGCCGCGTGCGGCGTGCCATCGTCTACGGCACAAGCGCGGCGTTGTTGCCGTCCTTCCACCTGTCGACGTCGGTCGGCCAGTTCCTGCCGGACGAGGACACGGCGCACGCGCGCAACTTCGCGGTGCTCGGTGCCAGCCTCAAGCGCGAGCTGTTTGGCGCGGACAGCCCGCTCGGCGCGCGCATCCGCATCGGAACGCAGCAGTTCCGGGTCGTCGGTGTGCTGGCGCCGCGCGGGCAGTTCCTGGGCATCGACCTGGACGACGTGGCCTATGTGCCGGTGGCGCGGGCGATGGAGCTGTTCAACCGCCCGGGGCTGATGGAGCTGCACCTGACCTACACCGACGCGACTTCCTCCGCTGCGGTCGTCGCGCAGGCGCGCACGTTGATGAAGGCGCGCCACGGCCGCGAGGATTTCACCATCGTCACCCAGGCGGACATGCTGGGCGCGCTCTCCAACATCCTCAACGTGGTGACCGCGGCGGTGGGCGCGCTGGGCGGCATCTCGCTGCTGGTGGGAGGCGTCGGCATCGTCACGATCATGACCATCGCCGTCACCGAACGCACGGCGGAAATCGGTTTGCTGATCTCGCTGGGTGCGCGGCGGCGCACGGTGCTGGCGCTGTTCCTGGGCGAAGCGGTGGTGCTGTCGGCCGTGGGTGGCGCGCTGGGGCTGGCGATCGGCATCGGCATCGCGCAAGGGGCGCACCTGCTGCTGCCGGCGTTGCCGGTGAGCACGCCGCTGCCCTTCGTGGTGCTGGCCGAAGGGCTGGCGATGGCGGTGGGGCTGCTCGCGGGGGTGATGCCGGCGAGACGGGCGGCGCGGCTTGATCCGGTGGAGGCGCTGCGCGCGGAGTAGCCGATCAGATGGCCCGCGGCCGCCAGCGCTGGCGCTCCAGCCGCGCCGCCGTCCACTGGTGCAGCCAGCGGTCCCACAGGTGGTGTGCGGCAAACCCCGTGAGCACCGCCATCGCGAGCGCCACCGGCCAGCGCAGCAGCCCCTTGTCGGCATAGAAGATCTGCTGCCACAGGTAGAGGCTGTAGGACGCGGTCCCGAAGGCGACCAACGCCGGATGACCCAGCCAGCGCGACCCCGGCCCGGCTGCCCGCGACAACCCTGCGCAGCCGAGTGCGATCAGCGCCGCGCCGATGGTGTACTTGAACACGTCCGGCACCAGATTCACCTGCAGCAGCAGGCCTGTGCCAAGCACCAGCGGCCACGCTGGCAGCCGGTCCCACCGCCATCGGTCGCGGTCGTGCATGGCCACGAACAGCGTGCCGAGCAGCATCGCGGTCAGCCGTGTGTCCGGGCGCCAGAAGGTGGTGTAGTAGGGCAGCGGCGCACCGCATGCGACCTGCAGCCCGAGCGCTGCCCAGCCCAGTGCGACCACGGTGCCGATCAGCACGACCGGGTCCAGCCGCCAGCGCCGCGAGACAGCTGCCAGCCCGCCGAGCACGGCGTAGCCCTGCAGCTCGACGCACACCGACCAGAGGTGCCCGAGCCGCACCGGCTGCTCGCCGGCATCGAGCAGTGGCTGGACGTTGGCCCAACCCGTCAGGCTCAGGCCGACCGACGTGGCTGTCAGCGGCCCGCCGCGCAGCAGGGTCACGCCGCAGGCCACCGCCAGGAACACCCACATCGACGGCACGATGCGCGCGAAGCGCCGCGCGGCGAATGTCCGCAGTGCCATCTCCCGCTCGAACAGCAGCGTGCCCATCAGACAGCCCGACAGCGCAAGGAACAGCTCCACGCCGACCCGCCCGAAGTTGGCCGACCAGGCCGGGGCGTCGAGCCCCAGGTGCGGCACGAAGTGGCCTGCGAGCAGGGTCAGCACCGCGAGGCCGCGCCAGCCATCCAGCACCGCGAGACGTTCGCCCGCACCCGTGCTGCTGGCGACCAGCCGCATGCTCAGGCGTCCTTGCGCGGGCTCGAGACCTTGTGGCGCATCAGGCGGCCCTTCTCGCGCTCCCAGTCGCGTTTCTTCTCGGTGTCGCGCTTGTCGTGCTCGGCCTTGCCCTTGGCCAGCGCGATCTCGGCCTTCACCCGCCCGCCCTTGTAGTGCAGGTTCAGTGGCACCAGCGTGTAGCCCTTCTGCTCGACCTTGCCGATCAGACGCTTGATCTCCGCCTTGTGCATCAGCAGCTTCTTGGTGCGGTCGGCCTCGGGGCGCACGTGGGTGGAGGCGCTGCGCAGCGCGTTGATGCGGCAGCCGATCAGGAACAGCTCGCCGTTCTTGATCACCGCGTGGCCGTCGGTGAGCTGCACCTGGCCTTCGCGGATGGCCTTGATCTCCCAGCCCTCCAGCACGACGCCCGCCTCGTGGCGCTCCTCGATGTGGTAGTTGAAATGCGCTTTTCTGTTTTCTGCAATGGTGGCGGAAGTGTGGGCGGTGGACATGGGCAGCCTCAATACAATCCCCGCATTGTGAAGCACGTCAAAAAATCCGTTCTCCTCTGGTACTCGCCCCGCGAGATGTTCGATCTCGTGGTCGATGTGCCCGCGTATCCGCAGTTTCTGCCGTGGTGCCAGCGGGCCGAAGTGCTGTCGCAGGAGCCGGGTGTGGTGACCGCCCGGCTGCACCTGGCCTATGCCGGCGTGCGCCACGCCTTCACCACCCGCAACACCCATGTCGATGGCCAGTCCGTCGGCATGAGTCTGGTGGATGGGCCGTTCTCGCACCTGGAAGGCGTCTGGCGCTTCCTGCCGATCGGGCCGGACGGGAAGGCGTGCAAGGTCGAATTCGAGTTGTCGTACGCCTTCGCCAGCCGGCCGCTGGAACTGGTCGTCAGCCCCGTGTTCGACCGCATCGCCAACACCTTCGTCGATGCCTTCGTGGCCCGTGCCGAGCAGGTCCATGGCCAGCGTTGAGTCGGCAGTCGGGCCGGGCGTGGTGACGATCCGGGTCGAGGTGGTCTACAGCCCGGCACCGCGGCAGGTGGATCTGCAGGTGTTCGATCTGCCAGCCGGTGCGACCGCCGGGCATGCCGTGATCGCAGCGGGGTTGCCGGCACGGCATCCGGGCTTCGACCTGGAGCAGGTGACGGTGGCTGTCTGGGGGCGGGCGGTGCCGCCCTCTGCGGTGCTGCACGACGGCGACCGGCTGGAGCTGTGCCGGCCGCTGATCGTCGATCCCAAGGAGGCTCGCCGCGTGCGCTACCGGGCGCAGGGCGAGCGGGGTCGCCAGCGGGTCAGCGGCAGTCGCTCGCGATGATTTCGCGGGCGCGGATCGATTCCCGGGTGCGCTGAGCGTCGTCGAGGAACTCGCGCTCGCCCTTGTCGTTGGTGCGCGAGATGCGCTGACCGCTCTCGACGGTGCGGGCGTATTCCTTGGCCCTGGCGCAGTTCTCGACCTTCTGGCGTGCGGCGCGGGCCTCCTCGTCGCGCTTGCCCTGGTCCTGCGTGGCTTCTGCCTGGCGCTTGCGGGCTTCGAGGGCGGGGTCGCTCGTCGGCGCGGATGCCGCGCCTGGCGGTGCACCGGTGGATGCGGAGGCTGGCGATGCCGGGCGTTGTGCTGCGGACCCTGCAGCTGGCCGGGCCAGGATGTCGCGGTCGCGGACATCGTTCGGCGGTGGTCGGTCGCTGTATTGCACGCGGCCTTGGGCGTCGCGCCACTTCCATTGCGCGGCGCAGGGCAGAGCCAGTGCCAGCACCGTCAGGGCCAGCAGCACGCCACGCAGTTGTCGGGGCTTGGAGGTCGAAAACATGGGGCGCAGTGTAGCGGCGGCCTTGCGCCCGCAGTGTGTCTGCAACAGTCCGGCAGGGGCGGGCGTGTAACGGGTCCGTATAATCTCCTTTTGCGTCTGGAGCCCGACTCATGCGCCTGCTTGGCAAAGCACTGACCTTCGACGACGTGTTGCTGGTCCCCGCGTACTCCCAGGTGTTGCCCCGCGACACCTCGCTGGCGACGAAACTGTCGCGCAACATCACCCTGAATCTGCCGCTGGTGTCCGCCGCGATGGACACGGTCACCGAGGCCCGTCTGGCGATCGCGATCGCCCAGGAGGGGGGCATCGGCATCGTCCACAAGAACCTCAGCCCGAAACAGCAGGCCGCCGAAGTGGCCCGCGTCAAGCGCTACGAATCGGGCCTGCTGAAGGATCCGATCACCGTGTCGCCGGATGTGCGGGTCCGCGAGGTGATCGAGCTGTCGCGCGCCCACGGCATCTCCGGCTTCCCGGTGGTCGAGAACGGCCGCGTGGTCGGCATCATCACCGGCCGCGACCTGCGCTTCGAGACCCGTCTCGATGCCCCGGTCCGTGAGATCATGACCCCGCGCGAGCGCCTGGTCACCGTCCAGGAAGGTGCTTCGCTGGCGCAGGCCAAGGCGCTGATGCACCAGCACAAGCTGGAGCGTGTGCTGGTGCTGAACGACGCCTCCGAGCTGCGCGGCCTGTTCACCGTCAAGGACATCACCAAGCAGACCAGCTTCCCCAACGCCGCCCGCGATGCCCACGGCAAGCTGCGTGTCGGCGCGGCGGTCGGTGTCGGTGATGGCACGGAAGAGCGGATCGAGCTGCTGGTCAAGGCCGGTGTCGATGCCCTCGTCGTCGACACCGCCCACGGCCACAGCCATGGCGTGATCGAGCGTGTGCGCTGGGTCAAGCAGAACTTCCCGCATGTCGATGTCATCGGCGGCAACATCGCCACGGGCGCTGCCGCCCTGGCGCTGGTCGAAGCCGGTGCCGACGGTGTCAAGGTCGGCATCGGCCCCGGCTCGATCTGCACCACCCGCATCGTCGCCGGTGTCGGCGTGCCGCAGATCACCGCCATCGACAACGTCGCCACCGCCCTGCAGGGCACGGGCGTGCCGCTGATCGCCGACGGCGGCATCCGCTACTCGGGCGACATCGCCAAGGCCATCGCGGCCGGTGCATCGACCGTGATGATGGGCGGCATGTTCGCCGGCACCGAAGAAGCGCCCGGCGAGATCGTCCTGTTCCAGGGCCGCAGCTACAAGAGCTACCGCGGCATGGGCTCGATCGGTGCGATGAAGGCGGGTTCGGCCGACCGCTACTTCCAGGAAAACGACGAGACCAGCAACCCGAACGCCGACAAGCTGGTGCCGGAAGGCATCGAGGGCCGCGTGCCCTACAAGGGCTCGATGCTGTCGATCGTCTTCCAGATGGCCGGTGGCATCCGTGCCTCGATGGGCTACTGCGGCTGCGCGTCGATCGCCGACATGCAGAACCGTGCCGAGTTCGTCGAGATCACGTCCGCCGGCATCCGTGAGAGCCACGTCCACGACGTGCAGATCACGAAGGAAGCGCCCAACTACCGCATGGAGTGACGCGCTTGCGCCCGACCGACGATCCGAGCGTCGCCCCCATGTCGACGCCGAAGGGCCGCGCTGCGGCCATGCCTTTCATCATGATCACCGTGCTGATCGACATGGTCGCCATCGGCCTGATCATCCCGGTGCTGGCGCCGCTGGTGGGCAAGTTCACCGGCTCGCAGGCCGACCAGGCCTTCTGGTACGGCGTGGTGACCTTCGCCTTCGGCGTGGCCAACTTCATCGGCTCGCCGGTGCTGGGGGCGCTGTCGGACCGCTATGGCCGCCGGCCCGTGCTGCTGCTCGGGTTCACCGGACTGGCGCTGAGCTTCTTCGTCACGGGGCTGGCGACGGCGCTGTGGATGCTGGTGGCGGTGCGGCTGGTCAGCGGCGCGCTGCAGGCCAATGCGTCCATCGCGCAGGCCTATGTCGCCGACATCAGCGCGCCTGACCAGCGCGCCAAGCGGTTCGGCCTGCTGGGCGCGATGTTCGGCATGGGCTTCATCCTCGGTCCGGTCATGGGCGGGCTGCTGGGCGCCATCAACCTGCACCTGCCATTTTTCGTGGCAGGCGGGCTGGCGGTGCTGAACGCGCTCTATGGCGCCTTCGTGCTGCCCGAGTCATTGCCGGTGGAGCGCCGCAGCCCGGCGATCGACTGGACCAAGGTCAATCCGGTGGCCTCTCTGCGCCGCCTGACCGAACTGCGCGGTGTTGGTCCGCTGGTGTTCGTGATGGGCCTGTCCAGCCTGGCGCAGTTCATCCTGCACACCACCTGGGTGCTCTACACCACCTTCAAGTTCGGCTGGGGCCCCAAGGAAAACGGCTGGTCGCTGTTCGCCGTGGGCGTGATGTCGGTGCTGGTGCAGGGCGGGCTGATCCGTGTGGCTCTCAAGCGCACGTCGCCGCAGCGCATCGCCGTCATCGGCCTGATCTCCTCGGCCTGCACCTACGCCCTGTGGGGCGCGGCCACCGAGGGCTGGATGATGTACGCCGTCATCGGGCTGAACGTCTTCGGCTTCATGGTGCAGGCCGCCATGCAGACGCTGGTTTCCAACGCCGCCGACGAGTCCGCCCAGGGCCGCACGCTGGGTGCGCTGGGTTCGCTCAACAGCCTGACCGCCGTGTTCGCGCCGGTCATCGGCTCGGCGCTGCTCGGGTTCGTGTCGCACCTGCCCCGCGGCGACTGGCGCATCGGTGCGCCGTTCTTCCTCTGTTCGGCGCTGCAGGTCACGGCCACCGTGCTCGCACTGCGCCACTTCCGACGCCATCCCGCCACGCCGCCGCACGCGGCACACGTGGTCGCCTGAGTTTTCCATGCAACACGACAAGATCCTCATCCTCGACTTCGGCTCGCAAGTCACCCAGCTCATCGGCCGCCGCGTGCGCGAGGCCCATGTCTACTGCGAGATCCACCCGAACGACGTGTCGGACGACTTCATCCGCAGCTTCAACCCCAAGGGCATCATCCTGTCGGGCAGCCACGCCAGCACCTACGAAGACCACCAGCTGCGCGCGCCGCAGGCCGTGTGGGACGCAGGCGTGCCGGTGCTGGGCATCTGCTACGGCATGCAGACCATGGCCGTGCAGCTCGGCGGCGAGGTGAGCTGGAGCGACCACCGCGAGTTCGGTTACGCCGAGGTGCGTGCCCGCGGCCACACGACGCTGCTGAAGGACATCCAGGACTTCGCCACGCCGGAAGGCCACGGCATGCTCAAGGTCTGGATGAGCCACGGCGACAAGGTCACGCAGCTGCCGCCTGGCTTCAGGCTGATGGCCTCCACGCCGAGCTGCCCGATCGCCGGCATGGCCAACGAGGACAAGGGCTACTACGCCGTCCAGTTCCACCCCGAAGTCACGCACACGCTGCAGGGCGCGGCGCTGCTGACCCGCTTCGTGCGCGAGATCGCCGGCTGCAAGGGCGACTGGATCATGGGCGACTACATCGCCGAAGCCGTCGCGAAGATCCGCGAGCAGGTGGGCGACGAAGAGGTGATCCTCGGCCTGTCCGGCGGCGTCGACTCGTCGGTGGCCGCCGCACTGATCCACCGCGCCATCGGCGACCAGCTCACCTGCGTGTTCGTCGACCACGGCCTGCTGCGCCTGAACGAAGGCGCGATGGTCATGGAGATGTTCGCCGGCCGGCTGCACGCCAAGGTCGTGCACGTGCAGGCCGCCGAGCAGTTCCTGGGCCACCTCAAGGGCGTCACCGACCCCGAGCAGAAGCGCAAGATCATCGGTCGCGAGTTCGTCGAGGTCTTCCAGGCCGAAGCCGCCAAGCTCAAGGGCGACGGCAACAAGGGCGCCAAGTGGCTGGCCCAGGGCACGATCTACCCGGACGTGGTCGAGTCGGGCGGCACGGCCAGCAAGAAGGCCACGATCAAGAGCCACCACAACGTCGGCGGCCTGCCCGCGACGCTGGGCCTGAAGCTGCTGGAGCCGCTGCGTGAGCTGTTCAAGGACGAGGTGCGCGAGCTGGGCGTGGCGCTGGGCCTGCCGCACGAGATGGTGTACCGGCATCCGTTCCCGGGGCCGGGCCTGGGTGTGCGCATCCTCGGCGAGGTGCGGGCGGATTTCGCCAGCCTGCTGCAGCGTGCCGACCACATCTTCATCGAAGAGCTGCGCGCCACCATCGACCCGGCCACCGGCAAGAGCTGGTACGACCTGACCAGCCAGGCGTTCACGGTGTTCCTGCCGGTGAAGAGCGTCGGCGTGATGGGCGACGGGCGCACCTACGACTATGTGGTGGCCCTGCGCGCGGTGCAGACCAGCGACTTCATGACGGCGGACTGGGCGGAGCTGCCCTATGCGCTGCTCAAGAAGGTGTCGAGCCGCATCATCAATGAAGTGCGCGGCATCAACCGCGTCACCTACGACGTGTCGAGCAAGCCGCCTGCGACGATCGAGTGGGAATGAGGGCCTGAGGCCATGTGGCAGACCTCGCTTCCGCTGATTGCCATCCTGCGTGGTGTGACGCCGGACGAGGTGCTCGACCATGCAGGCGCACTGGTCGACGCCGGCTTTGACGCCATCGAAGTGCCACTGAACTCGCCCGACTGGGCGCTGAGCGTGCGGCGCCTCGTCGATGCCTTCGGCGATCGTGTATTGATCGGCGCCGGCACCGTGCTGCGCGAGACCGACGTGGACGCGCTGGTGGCTGCCGGCGGTCGGTTGATGGTCACGCCGAACACGCGGCCCGCCACCATCGCCCATGCAGTTGCCAGTGGCTTGCAAGTCGCGGCGGGCTTCGCCACGGCAAGCGAAGCCTTCGAGGCGCTCGATGCCGGCGCGCACGCGCTCAAGCTGTTTCCTGCGACCACCTACGGGCCGGGCCATGTGAAGGCGCTGCGCGCCGTGTTGCCGCCGGTGCCGCTGTTCGCGGTGGGCGGCATCACGCCCGACAACCTTGGCGATTACCTGCGTGCGGGCTGCACCGGTGCCGGGCTGGGCGGCGACCTCTACCGACCAGGGCAAGATGCCGGCCGCACCGCCGCGCTGGCCCGCGGATTCGTGGCCGCTTGCCGCGCCGCAGCATGATCACCATCGACTGGGGCACGACCAGCTTGCGCGCCTACCGGCTCGGGGTCCATGGCGAGGTGCTCGATCAGCGGAGTGCCGCCGCCGGACTGCTCGCCTGTGGCGGCGACTTCGAGTCCGTGCTTTGCCGTCAGATCGCGGGCTGGGACGACCCGGTGATTCTGCTGGCCGGCATGGTCGGCAGCCGCAGTGGCTGGCACGAGGTGCCGTATGTCCAGGGGCCTGCCGGTCTGTCGGAGATCGCGGCAGGGCTGGTCGAGGTGCCGGCAGCCAGCTTGCCTGGGCGCCGCGTTTTCATCGCGCCCGGGCTGGCGCACCGTCCCGGCGGTCGTTCGCCCGAGGTCATGCGTGGTGAAGAGACCCAGGTGCTCGGCCTGCTGCCGAACCTGCCCGGCGATGGCCCGCACACGGTCTGCCTGCCCGGTACGCACAGCAAGTGGGTGCAGGTGCAGGATGGCTGCATCGTTTCGCTGCGCACGGCGATGACGGGTGAGCTGTACGCGCTGCTGCGCGAACAGAGTCTGCTGGCGGCGTTGATGCCGGCCACGCTGGCCAGTGACGTGGACGATGCGGACGCCTTCGCGCGCGGTGTGGTCGCGAGCGGCGGATCGGGGGGGCTGGCGAACCACCTGTTTGGCGTGCGGACGCAGGGCCTGTTCGGCCAGCTCGCTGCGGCCCAGGCGCCGTCGTACCTGTCCGGACTGCTGATCGGACACGAACTGCGTGACCTGCTGGCGCCATCGGCCGGTGCCGCCATCCACCTGGTCGGCGGATCGGCGCTGGTCACGCGGTATGCGCGTGCGCTGGCGCTGCTGGGCGCCATCGGCATTGCCCATGCGGAAGCGCTGACTGCGCGTGGCCTGCACCGGCTGGCGCAGGCCCGCGGGCTGGTCTGACCGGCGGCGGCGCGGCGTGCTTCCATCCCTTCAGGCGACACGGCGGAAGCGTGGGTGGACCACACCGTCGATGCAGACATCGCCGATGAACATCGCGTACGGCCGCACCCACATTCCTGTCGCGTTGTAGAGCGGCCGGTACACCACCAGCGGCTCCTGCGTTTCGCTGTGGCGGGCCATGCCGAGGACTTCGTACTCACCGCCCTTGTAGTGCCGCCAGCAGCCGGTGGCGATGTCGGGCAGCGGAGCGAGGTCGTCCTGGGCGGAGTGCGTGGTGGCGTGGCGCATGGAAGTTCCTTTTCAGGCAGGAGGGGCAGGCGCAGGCGCAGCGGCGATGGCCCGCGCCAGCTCGATCACCGACAGCGGCGCGCAGCCCTCGGCCTTGTTGTTGACCGAGACGCAGACGGAAAAGCCGGCGTCCGCCGTGCCCCGGATGATGCGGGCCAGCGTCTCGCGTGTGGCGGGGTCCGGATCGACCAGCCGGTCGAATGGGGCATAGCCTGCCTTGGCGGCCTCGTAGCCCTGTGCGCCGTGCAGGCGGTTCAGGCTCCAGCGGCAGACGAACGGTCCTGGCCACAGCGCACGCAGCAGGGGCAACTGCGCCGCGATGGGTGGCAGACGTGGATGCAGGCCCAGGCAGTAGCGGGCGCCAGCCCCGCGCAGCACATCACGGAACGCCGGCACCAGCCAGTCGGAATCGCGCACCTCGACGGCGATCACCCCCTCCGGTGCCTGCGGCGCCAGCGCGGGCAGGGCGGCGAGCAGGCGCCTGAGTCGCGCGAGCAGGGCGGGCATGTCGCGCCGCAGCGCGGGTGGCAGCGGCGGGATTTCGAACACGAGCGCGCCGATCTTCGCACCGAGGCCGTCCAGCGCCGGTTGGACGAATTGTTCGACCGCCACCGATGGATCGAGAAAGACCGGGTTGGGCTGCACGCCGCGGCCGTCGCTGGCGCGCAGCACGGCGTCAGTGACCAGGGCGGGCGCCTTGACGATGAAGCGGAAGTCGTCGGGGACCTGTGCTGCATAGACCGCGTACTGTCCGGTGGTCATCGGGCGGTAGAAGCTGCGGTCGATGCTGACGGTGCGCAGCAGCGGGTGCTGGGCGTAGGCGCGCAGGCCCTCGCGGGACAGCGCAGCCTCCGTGTGTGCCCCGGCCCAGACCAGTCCCGCCCAGCCGGGGAAGCTCCACGACGAGGTGCCCAGGTGGATGCGCGGCGAAAGGGTCTGCGCCATGGTGCACACGGTGCCATCGGCCGGCTGTGGGGCCACGCCACCGGCTGTTGTCTCGGGCTGGGCCTCACCGAACAGGCCGGTCTGGTGCGGCGGGCAAGGAGGGGCGGGTTGCGACATCGCGCCAGCATAATCGGTGCCCATGCCTGAGACCCCCTGCTCCCCCGCCGACGAACATGCCATGCGCCTCGCACTCGACCAGGCGCTCAACGCCGCCCTGGTCGGCGAAGTCCCGGTCGGCGCGGTGATCCTGCGCGACGGGCAGGTCATCGCCACCGGCTACAACCGCCCGATCACCACACACGACCCGACCGCCCATGCCGAGCTGGTCGCGCTGCGCCACGCCGCGACGCTGCTGGAGAACTACCGCCTGCCCGATTGCGAGCTGTTCGTGACGCTGGAGCCGTGCGCGATGTGCGCGATGGCGCTGCTGCATGCGCGCTTCAAGCGGGTCGTGTTCGGTGCCTACGACCCGAAGACGGGTGCAGCCGGTTCGGTGGTCGATCTGTTCGCCCAGCCACAGCTCAACCACCACACGGCGCTCCAGGGCGGTGTGCTGGCGGACCCATGCGGCGACCTGCTGCGCGCGTTCTTCGCCCGGCGCCGTGCCGAGCAGAAGGCGCAGCGGCTGATGGCGCGCCAGCAGAGCGAGCCTGTCACGGAGGCTGCGCTACCATCTCCCGCCGTTCAGCCGCCCGCAACCTCGATTCCTGCCGGTGAAGCGAGCGAGCTGAACGATGACGATCTGAACCTGCACCTGGACTGCCACCATGAGCGACCTTGAGCGCGACCCCGATTCCACCGCCAGCGTCCCCCCGACGCTGACGATCTACAGTCCTTCCGGGGTGATCGCCAAGGCGGCAGTCCTCCGACTTGCCGCCAAGCGGCTTGGTGTGCTCGGCTTCGACGTGCAGATCGACGCGAGCGCCACCGCGAAGTTCCAGCGCTTCGCTGGCGACGATGACCTGCGGCTGGCTGCGCTGCACCGTGTCGCGCTGGCTGCTCCGTCCGTCGCGCTGGCTTCGCGTGGCGGCTACGGCCTGACCCGGCTGCTCGACCGCATCGACTGGCAACTGCTGGCGGATGCCACTGCCCGGGGCACCCGCTGGGTTGGCTACAGCGACCAGACTGCATTGCAGATGGGCCTGCTCGCCCACACGAAGACGCCGAGCTGGGCCGGTCCGCTCGCCTGTGACGACTTTGGCCGCAGCAACGCCGACGGTGGTCTGGACGAGATCACGCCAGATTGCTTCCGCGAGGCCATGTCGGGCGAGCTGGAAGCGGTCGGCTTTCGCACCGAGGCCGGTTTCGACGGACTGGACGTGAAGGGCACGCTCTGGGGCGGCAACTTGTCGGTGCTGTGTTCGCTGCTCGGCACGCCGCACTGGCCCAGGGTGAAGGGTGGCGTGCTCTTCGTCGAGGACGTCAACGAACACCCCTACCGCGTCGAGCGCCAGTTGCTGCAACTGCACCAGGCGGGTGTGCTTGCCGCGCAGAAGGCGATCGTGCTGGGCGACTTCGGCAACTGGAAGAAGTCGCCGCTGGACCGTGGCTACAACCTCAAGGCGATGGTGGCGCATCTGCGCTCGGTGTGCGATACACCGATCCTGACCGGACTGCCTTTCGGCCATGTGCCGACCAAGGTGACGCTGCCGGTGGGGGTGAAGATCGAGCTGGTGGTGCAGCGCCGCGATGTGCTGATGCTCTGGGGAGACTGAGCGGGTCAGCCCCACCGTTCATCCGGGATGTTCGGTGTGGATGCACCATCGCTGTGCCGCAGCAGGCTGGCTGCCGCAGCAAATGAAAAAAGCGCCATGCGGCGCTTTTTGTGGGTATGCGAATCGGGTGGGCTCAAAGCACCTCGGACGCGAAATCAGCCAGGCGGGAGCGTTCGCCGCGCGCCAGTGTGATGTGACCGGCGTGCGGCCAACCCTTGAAACGGTCTACGGCAAAGGTCAGACCTGAGCTGCCCTCGGTGAGGTAAGGCGTGTCGATCTGCGCCAGGTTGCCCAGGCAGATGATCTTGGTGCCCGGACCTGCCCGCGTGATCAGCGTCTTCATCTGCTTGGGTGTGAGGTTCTGTGCCTCGTCGATGATGACGATCTTGTTCAGGAAGGTGCGCCCGCGCATGAAGTTCAGGCTCTTGATCTTGATCTTGCTGCGCACGAGGTCGTTGGTCGCGGCACGGCCCCATTCACCGGCGGCGGTCTCGCCACGGGCCAGCACTTCCAGGTTGTCGTCCAGCGCGCCCATCCATGGGCTCATTTTTTCTTCTTCGTTGCCGGGGAGGAAGCCGATGTCCTCGCCCACCGGGACGGTCACGCGGGTGACGATGATCTCGGTGTAACGCCGCTCGTCGAGCACCTGGCTCAGTGCCGCGGCCAGTGTCATCAGCGTCTTGCCGGTGCCGGCGGTGCCGGTCAGCGTGATGAAGTCGCAGTCCGGGTCCATCAGCAGGTTGAGTGCGAAGTTCTGCTCGCGGTTGCGGGCGGCCACGCCCCAGACGCCGTTCTTGGCGTGGGTGTAGTCCTTCAGCGTCTTCAGCACCGCCGACTTGCCGGTGATCTCGGTGACGCGGGCATAGAGCGGTGCGTTGCCCGGACTCTCCAGGTAGACGAACTGGTTGATCATCAGCGACGGAACCAGCGGGCCGCTGATGCGGTAGAAGGTCGAGCCCCCCTGCTGCCAGCTTTCCATGGTCTTGCCGTGGCGCTCCCAGAAGTCTGCGGGGAGCGCCATGACACCGGTATAGAGCAGGTCACCGTCTTCGAGCGTCTTGTCGTTGAAGTAGTCTTCGGCAGGCAGGCCCAGTGCCCGCGCCTTGATGCGCATGTTGATGTCCTTGGACACCAGCACCACCTCGCGCTCCGGTTGCTGTCCCCGCAGGGCTTGCACAACGCCGAGGATCTGGTTGTCTGCCTTGCCTTGCGGCAGGCCATCGGGCAGCTTGAAATCGACGAAGGTGGTCTGGAAGAACAGCTTGCCACCCGCATCACGGTGGCCGGTGCGGGCCAGCGGAATGCCGGCAGCAGGATCGAATTTCGAGGAGTCGCCCTGGCTGGCGGCGAGCGCGTCGAGTTCGCGGCTGACCTGCCGGACATTGCGCGAGACTTCGCTCATGCCTTTCTTGTGGCCGTCCAGCTCTTCGAGCGTGATCATCGGCAGGTAGATGTCGTGTTCTTCAAAGCGGAACAGCGACATCGGGTCGTGCATCAGCACGTTCGTGTCGAGCACGAACAGCTTGGCCGGACCGGTGCGGGCCGAGCGCGCGCGGGGGGCCTTGGGGGTTGGTCGCGCCACGGGGGCGCGCGCCACTGGTGCCAGCGTCGTTGCTGCGACCTTGGCTGCGACGGGCGCAGGTTTGACCACCGGGGGCGCTGCGGCTGGCGGCGGCGGTGGCTGCAGTTCCAGGGAGGCAGGCTCGTCAGCAGGGGCCTTCAGCGTGCGCCTTGCCGGCTTGGGTGCGGCCTGGGCATCGAAGGACGAAGGGTCAAGGATGGTGCCGCGCTTGGCGGGTGGTTTGGGCAGAGGCATGAGCTATGGCGTCACTGGAAAAAGAAAAAGCCGCACAGCAAGCTGTACGGCTTCTCGTTGGTCGGCGAATGCGGTTCATGTCTTACGCGCATGAACCCATTATGCACAGGCCGCCGGTGTCGCCAAGGGTGCTCAGGCGGGGCTCTTCAGCTCCTTGACGGTCTTGAGCACTTCTTCCACATGACCAGCCACCTTGATGCCACGCCATTCGGCGCGCAGCACACCTGCAGGGTCGATCAGGAAGGTCGAGCGCTCGATGCCCTTCACCTTCTTGCCGTACATGATCTTGTTCTTGACCACGCCGAACATGTGGCAGAGCTTTTCTTCGGTGTCGGCGATCAACTCGAAGGGCAGTTCCAGGTTCTGCTTGAACTTGTCGTGCGAGGCCATGTTGTCGCGGGATACACCGAACACCACGGCGCCAGCGCTCGTGAAATCCTTGTGGTGATCACGAAACTGCATGGCTTCAGTGGTGCAGCCGGGCGTGTTGTCTTTCGGGTAGAAATACAGCACCACGGTTTTGCCGAGGAACGCCTGGGGGGTGAATTTCACGCCGCCGGTTGCATTCGCTTCAAGTTCCGGAAGAGGTTTGTTGAGAGCGGGCGTCATGCAATTTCTTTGAGTCTGAGGATCCCTGACGGGGATAAGCCATCTATTATAAGTCCAGTCGAGGGCATGAAGCCATCCGGCGGGATGGGTACGCGTACGGCCTCAGCTTCGATCAACCGATCAGCAGTGCCGCCACTACCCGGCGGTTTTCGCTGGCGAGCACGTTGTAGGTGCGGCAGGCCGCCAGCGTGTCCATGCACTCCACTCCGATGCGGGCGTCGATCAGCGTACGGATCAGTGAAGGGTGCACGAAGCGGATCTTCTTCCCACTGCCGAAGATCACCAATTCAGGCTGGTAGGCCAGCAGCGCATCGAAGTCCTCGCGTGTCAGGTCCTCGTGGCGCTTGCACGCCCATGCCACCACCTCGCCCTTGAACGGCACGATCACGCTGCTGCGCCACTGCTGCAGCCCGATCTGGTTGTTCACGGATACGGCGTCATGCGTCGTGGAAAAGATGGCGTTGACGCCTTCGATGCGGTCGGGCTGGAGTTTCACGGCGGTCGGCGCTGGCGCCGGAAGTGGGGGGCGGACCGGAGATGGGGCCGGGATGCGTTAAATTCTAGCTTTTGTCGTCTTCCCTCACTCGAACAGGATCTCCCTCGTGCTCAAGACCGTCGCCAAGTCCAGCAAGCTCGCCAACGTGTGCTACGACATCCGCGGGCCCGTGCTGGAAAAGGCCCGCCAGATGGAGGAAGAAGGCCACAAGATCATCAAGCTCAACATCGGCAATCTGGCGGTGTTCGGGCTGGAGCCGCCGGACGAGATCGTGCAGGACATGATCCGCAACATGCCGCATTCGGCTGGCTACACGGATTCCAAGGGCCTGTTCGCGCCGCGCAAGTCGGTCGTCCACTACACGCAGGAAAAGGGCGTGCGGGGCGTCACGGTCGATGACGTGTACCTGGGTAACGGCGCTTCCGAGCTGATCGCCATGAGCATGAATGCGCTGCTCGACGACGGCGACGAGGTGCTGATCCCGTCGCCGGACTACCCGCTCTACACGGCGGTCGTGGCACTCTCGGGCGGCAAGCCGGTGCACTACGTCTGCGACGAGCAGTCCGAGTGGATGCCCGACATCGCCGACATCCGCGCCAAGATCACGCCGCGCACCAAGGCCATCGTCGTCATCAACCCGAACAATCCGACGGGTGCGCTCTACCCGGACGCCGTGCTGCGCGAGATCGTGCAGGTGGCGCGCGAGCACCAGCTCATCGTCTTCGCCGACGAGATCTACGACAAGACGCTCTACGACGGCCATGTGCACACCAGCATCGCCGCGCTGGCCGACGACGTGCTGATCCTGACCTTCAATGGCCTGAGCAAGAACTACCGTGCCTGCGGCTACCGCGCCGGCTGGATGGTGGTGTCGGGCGACAAGCGCCATGCCCGCGACTACATCGAAGGGCTGAACATGCTGGCCTCGATGCGCCTGTGCGCGAACACGCCGGGACAGCTCGCGATCCAGACGGCGCTCGGTGGCTACCAGAGCATCAAGGACCTGGTGCAGCCCGGCGGCCGGCTGTGCCGCCAGCGCGATCTGGCGCACAAGCTGCTGACCGAGATTCCGGGCGTGACCTGCGTCAAGCCCAAGGCGGCGCTGTACATGTTCCCCCGGCTCGACCCCACGATGTACCCGATCGCCGACGACCAGCAGTTCGCCTACGAGCTGCTGGCCGAGGAGAAGGTGCTCATCGTGCAGGGCACCGGTTTCAACTGGGCCACGCCGGACCATTTCCGCCTCGTGTTCCTGCCCAACTCGGACGACCTGACCGACGCGGTCGGGCGCATCGCCCGCTTCCTCGACGGTTACCGTCGCCGTCACGGCACCTGAGCAGCGTTTCTACCCGGCACTGCTCCGCCATTGTTTTCTGACCTGATTTTTGACCGTAGATCAATCGCCATGAAACCCATCCAAGTCGGCCTGCTGGGCATCGGTACCGTCGGCAGCGGCACGTTCAACGTGCTCAAGCGCAACCAGGAAGAGATCCGCCGCCGCGCGGGCCGCGGCATCGAGATCACGATGGTGGCGGACCTGAACGTCGAGCGTGCCCGCGAGATCGTCGGTGACGGCGTGGCTGTCGTGGCCGATGCACGCCAGGTGATCGCCAATCCGGCCATTGACATCGTCATCGAGCTGATCGGTGGTTACGGCATCGCCAAGGCCCTGGTGCTCGAAGCGATCGCCGCCGGCAAGCACGTCGTCACCGCCAACAAGGCGTTGCTGGCCGTGCACGGCACCGAAATCTTCGCAGCCGCCCGCGAAAAGGGCGTGATCGTCGCGTTCGAGGCTGCGGTCGCCGGTGGCATCCCGATCATCAAGGCGCTGCGCGAAGGCCTGACCGCCAACAGCATCCAGTGGGTGGCCGGCATCATCAACGGCACGACCAACTTCATCCTGTCCGAGATGCGCGACAAGGGCCTGGACTTCGACGTGGTGCTGAAAGAAGCGCAGCGCCTGGGTTACGCCGAAGCCGATCCCACCTTCGACATCGAAGGCGTGGACGCGGCCCACAAGGCCACGCTGATGAGCGCGATCGCGTTCGGCGTGCCGGTGCAGTTCGACAGGGCCCATGTGGAAGGCATCACCAAGCTGTCCGCCGTGGACATCCGCTACGCCGAGCAGCTCGGCTACCGCATCAAGCTGCTGGGCATCGCCAAGCGGCAGGCAGCGGGCATCGAGCTGCGCGTGCACCCGACGCTGGTGCCGAGCAAGCGCCTGATCGCCAATGTCGAGGGCGCGATGAACGCCGTGATGGTGCAGGGCGATGCCGTGGGCACGACGCTGTACTACGGCAAGGGCGCCGGCAGCGAGCCGACCGCCTCGGCCGTGATCGCCGATCTGGTGGACATCACCCGCCTGCACACCGCCGACCCGGACCACCGCGTGCCGCACCTGGCCTTCCAGCCGGACGAGCTGCACACGACGCCGATCCTGCCGATCGAGCAGGTGCGCACCGCGTTCTACCTGCGCCTGCGCGTGGCGGACCAGAAGGGCGTGCTGTCGGCGATCACCTCGATCCTGGCCGCGTCCGACATCTCGATCGACGCGGTGCTGCAGCGCGAGTCCAACGACGGCGAGCACCAGACCGACGTCATCATCCTGACGCACGAGACACAGGAGGGCGTGATGCGCGCGGCGCTGGCGCAGATGCAGGCGCTGGCGACGGTGCTGGCGCCGATCGTGAGTCTGCGCAAGGAAGAGCTGGCGTGAGCCGGCTGTCCGCACTCTGAAGCACGCACGATGAAGTACATCAGCACCCGAGGCGACCAGACCGAGCGCCGTTTCTGCGAGATCCTGCTGGAGGGCCTCGCGCCCGATGGCGGCCTGTACCTGCCGGTCCGCTATCCGAAGATCGACACGGCCACGCTGGCCCGCTGGCGCGGCCTGTCCTACGCCGAACTCGCGTTCGAGATCCTGTCGCTCTACATCGACGATATTCCGCCGCTCGACCTGAAGCGCCTGGCCGAGAAGACCTACACCGCCGAGGTGTTCGGCACCGACGCCATCGTGCCGCTCAAGCCACTGGAGCCGGGCCTGTGCCTGGAGTCGCTGTCCAACGGGCCGACGCTGGCCTTCAAGGACATGGCGATGCAGCTGCTGGGCAACCTGTTCGAGTACGAACTGGCGCGCCGCGGCGAGCAGCTCAACATCCTCGGCGCCACTTCTGGCGACACCGGCAGCGCGGCCGAGTACGCGATGCGCGGCAAGGCCGGCGTGCGCGTGTTCATGCTGTCGCCGCACGGCCGCATGAGTCCGTTCCAGCAGGCGCAGATGTTCAGCCTGCAGGACGAGAACATCCACAACCTCGCCGTCGAGGGCGTGTTCGACGACTGCCAGGACATCGTCAAGGCCGTCTCGAACGATCTGGAGTTCAAGCGCGCCTACCGCATCGGCACGGTGAACTCGATCAACTGGGCGCGGTTGCTGGCGCAGGTCGTCTACTACTTCGCCGGCTACTTCCAGGCGACGCAATCGAATGACGAGCAGGTCAGCTTCACGGTGCCGTCTGGCAATTTCGGCAATGTCTGCGCGGGCCATGTGGCGCGCATGATGGGCCTGCCGGTCAAGCACCTCGTGGTGGCGACCAACGAGAACAACGTGCTCGAAGAGTTCTTCCGCACCGGCACCTACCGCGTGCGCGGCAGCAGCGAGACCTGGGAAACGTCGAGCCCTTCGATGGACATCAGCAAGGCGTCGAACTTCGAGCGCTTCGTGTTCGACCTGCTCGGCCGTGATGGCGTGCGCACCAAGGCGCTGTTCGGTGACGCGCTGAGCCGCGAGGGTGTGTTCACCGTGTCCACTGACGAGTTCGCTCGCATCGCCGGTTACGGTTTCCAGTCGGGCCGCTCGACCCACGCCGACCGACTGGCGACGATCCGCGCGACCTACGAAGGCCAGGGCGTGCTGATCGACACCCACACCGCCGACGGCGTGAAAGTGGCGCGCGAGCTGCGTGAGGACGGCGTGCCGATGATCGTGCTGGAAACGGCGCTGCCGGCCAAGTTCGAGGGCACGATCGCCGAAGCGCTTGGCGCCGAGGTGCATGCGCCGCGTCCGGCTGCGCTGGCCGATCTGGAGTCGCGCCCGAAGCGCTTCCGGGTCATGCCGGCCGATACGGCGGTGATCCAGCAGTACGTCCGCGACCACGTGCCGCTGTGAACGTCATCGGCCTCTGCGGCGCGTCCGGTTCGGGCAAGACCACGCTTGGTGAGGGTCTGATCCGGGCGTTCAAGGCGCAGGGTTGCCGGGTCTCGGTGATCAAGCACACCCACAAGCCCTTCGACATCGACCGCCCCGGCAAGGACAGCCACCGCCACCGCGCGGCCGGTGCGTTCGAGGTGCTCGTCGCCAACCCCCACCGCATCGCGTTGATGCGCGAGTTCGAGGTCGAGGCGCATCTGTCCGTGCACCAGCTGGTCGCCGAGCTGAGCGATCTGGGTACGCTGGGCGTCGAGCACTGGGTGATCGTCGAGGGGTTCAAGCACGCCGATCTGCCCAAGGTCGAGGTCTGGCGTGCCGCCCATGGGGCGCCGGCCATGTACCCCGATGATCCGTTCGTCATTGCCGTGGCCCGCCCGACGGCGGACAGCGTGCCCCATCCCACCGGGCTGCCGCTGCTGGATCTGGACGATCCGGCGTCGGTGGCCGATTTCCTGCGAAGCGATCCGCAACGCTATGGCTACCGAGCCCCTGAACACCGCTGAACCGGCGGCAGCCCCACGCCGCCCGGTGCTGCAGAGCCTGGACGATGCACTGGCGAAGCTGCTGGCCGCTGTGGCCACCACCTGCGCGGCGCAGTCCGAAACGGTCTCTACCTTTGAGGCACTCGGGCGCGTGCTGGCCGAGGACGTGTGTTCGCTGCTGGACGTGCCTCCGGCCGACAACACCTCCATGGACGGCTATGCGATGCGTGCAGCCGATGTGGCCGTGGTGGGCACCGTCTTGCCGGTGCGCCAGCGCATTCCGGCGGGCATCGTCGGCCAGCCGCTGCAGCCAGGCACCGCGGTGCGCATCTTCACCGGCGCACAGGTGCCACCCGGTGCCGATGTCGTCGTGATGCAGGAGCAGTGCGAGGCCGTGGCCGGCGACGGGCTGGGCGCCGTGCGCGTCCATTGCGTGCCGCCGGCCGGCCAGTGGATCCGCCGCCGAGGCGAGGACGTGCAGCGTGGTGCCGTCGTGCTCGCGGCCGGCACGCGCCTGACGCCCGCGGCGCTCGGGCTGGCCGCGTCGGTCGGCGCGGCCATGCTGAAGGTCGCCCGCCGACCGCGCGTGGCCGTGTTCTCGACCGGCGACGAGCTGGTGATGCCGGGCGAGGTGCTGCCCGAGCAGATGCGCCCCGGTGCGATCTACAACTCCAACCGCTACACGCTGCGCGGTCTGGTGCAGGCGATGGGCTGCGAGGTGCAGGACCTGGGCATTGTCCCGGACCGGCTCGACGCGACCCGCGCCGCGCTGCGTGCTGCGGCGGCCGACTGCGACCTGATCCTCACATCGGGTGGTGTCTCGATGGGCGAGGAGGACCACCTGCGCCCTGCCGTGCAGGCCGAGGGCCGGCTGGACCTGTGGCAGATCGCGATGAAGCCGGGCAAGCCGCTGGCGTTCGGTGCCGTGCGGCGCGAGGACGGCAGCGAGGCGTGGTTCCTCGGCTTGCCAGGCAATCCGGTGTCGAGCTTCGTGACCTTCCTGCTGACGGTGCGGCCGGTGCTGCTGCGGTTGCAGGGCGCACACGCTGAAAGCTGGGCGCTGCGCCACTATCCGCTGCGCGCGGCGTTCGATTGGCCGACACCCGACCGGCGCCGCGAGTTCGTGCGCGCCCGCGTCAACGCCGACGGCGAGGTCGAATTGTTTCCGAACCAGAGTTCCGGGGTGCTGACCTCGGTGGTCTGGGCCGACGGGCTGGTGGACATTGCGGCCGGGCAGGCGATCGCCCGCGGCGAGGCGGTACGCTTCGTGCCGTTGAGTGAACTGGGATGACCATGCAGATCCAGATCCGTTATTTCGCATCGCTGCGCGAATCGCTCGGTGCCGGTGAGGTGCTGGCGCTCGACGCGCCGCTGACGGTTGGCCAGTTGCGCGACCGGCTCATCGCCCGTGGCGAGCCGCACGCCGGCGCGCTGGCGCGGGGCAGGGCGCTGCGTGCGGCCCTCGACCAGACCATGTGCACCGAGTCGGCCGAGCTGACGCCGGGCGCCGAGGTTGCGTTCTTTCCGCCGGTCACCGGAGGCTGAACGATGTCGTCGTCGCGCCGGTCCAGCGTCTCCATCCAGACCGAGGACTTCGACTTGTCGGCCGAAGTCGCCGCACTGCGGGCCGGTGACGCAGGTGTCGGCGCCATCGCCACCTTCGTCGGCACGGTGCGCGATCGCCACGCAGGCCAGCCCGACAGCGCCTCCATCAGCGCGATGGAGCTGGAGCATTACCCCGGCATGACCGAGCGCAGCATCGAGGCGATGATCGACGACGCCTTCCGCCGCTTCGACCTCCGTGGCGTGCGCGTCATCCACCGGGTCGGTCCGTTGCAGATCGCCGACCAGATCGTGCTGGTCGCGGTCACGTCGATGCACCGTGGCGAAGCGTTCCAGGCGTGCGAGTTCCTGATGGACTACCTCAAGTCCGAGGCGCCGTTCTGGAAGAAGGAAACCACGCCCGAAGGGGCCCGCTGGGTCGATGCCCGCGCCAGCGATGGTGCGGCGCTGACGCGCTGGGGCATCGTCTCTGGCAACGCGGCCAGCGCATGAATGCAACGCTGGTGCAGGCGGGGTCGGTGGCCCTGGGAGCGTCACTGGGCGCATTGCTGCGCTGGCAGGCCGGGGTCCGCCTGGGGTTTGTCGTCGCCGGGTTTCCGCTGGGCACGTTGACCGTCAATGTGGTGGGGGGCTTCCTGATCGGGCTGGCCCTTGTCTGGTTTCGTCTGCATCCGGAAGATACTAACGGCCGGTTGTTGGTCGTCACTGGCTTCCTGGGCGGGCTGACGACGTTCTCGTCGTTCTCGGGCGAGTCGCTGGTCTTGCTGCAGTCTGGAAATGTGCTGCTCGCGCTGGTGCACAGTGCCGCGCATCTGCTGGGTGCGCTGGGCGCTGTGGCGCTGGGGTGGTGGCTGGGGCGGCTGGTCTTCGTCGCCTGAACACCGCGCGCCGGGCCGGGCCTGTCACCCTGGAGTCAGGGCGGTGGCCGCGGTGCCGGCAGACTGCGGACTTTGCCGAACTTTCCTGCCGGAGATCTGCCCATGCGCGCCCTGATCTGTGAATCCTATGGCCCGATCACGCAACTGCGCGTGATCGATGTGGCCGCTCCTGAACCCGGCGCGGGCGAGGTGCGCATCCGCGTCGAGTCGGCAGCGGTCAATTTTCCTGATGCGCTGATGGTCCAGGGGCTGTACCAGGTCAAGCCGGCGCTGCCATTTTCGCCAGGTGCGGAACTGGCGGGCGTGGTCGAGGCGGTCGGCGAGGGCGTGCGCCATCTGCAGGTCGGGCAGCGGGTGATCAGCTTCTGCGGCCATGGGGCCTTTGCCGAGCAGGCCGTTGTCAACGTCCGCCAAGTGATGCCGATGCCCGCAGGGATGGACATGGACACCGGCGCAGCGCTGGTGTTGACCTACGGCACCTCACTGCATGCCCTCCAGGATGTCGGCCACCTGCAGGCGGGCGAAACGCTGCTGGTGCTGGGTGCTGCCGGTGGCGTGGGCCTGGCCGCGATCGAGATTGCGAAGCAGATGGGGGCACGGGTGATCGCCGCCGCGTCCAGCGAGGACAAGCTGGCTTTGTGCCGAACGGTTGGCGCCGACGAGACGGTCAACTACAGCACCGAGGACCTGCGCAAGCAAGTGGATGTGCTGACCGGCGGGCAGGGTGTCCAGATGGTCTACGACCCGGTGGGTGGGGATTACACAGAGCCGGCACTGCGGGCCACGGCGTGGCGAGGCCGCTATCTGGTCGTCGGATTTGCTGCGGGTGCGATTCCGAAGGTGCCCCTCAATCTGGCGTTGCTCAAGGAGCGGGCGATCTTGGGGGTGTTCTGGGGCGATGCCGTCCGGCGGGACCCGGTGACGCACCTGGCGAACATGCAGCAACTGGCGACATGGTTTGCCGAGGGCCGCATCCGGCCTGTGATCAGCGAGCGGGTCGGACTCGACGGTGCGCGCGACGCCATCGCGCGCATGGCGGCGCGGCAGATCAAGGGCAAGGTGGTTGTCCACCCCCATGCTTGACCGCAGCTGAACGAAAAAGGGCGCCCCAGCAGGGCGCCCCTCGCAGCAGCGCCGCTCGGGCGCTGTGCAGCGTCGGCTCAGCGTTGCTGACGGCGACGGCTGACGAAGCCCAGCACGCCCAGGCCTGCCATCAGCATGGCGTAGCTCTCGGGTTCCGGCACCGGGGTCACGGCCGTGACCGCGACGTTGTCCAGTTGCAGGCCCGTGGTCATGCCCGGCAGACCGGCGCCCACCGAGCCGAAGTACAGCTTGTAGCTGGTGTTGTCGGCCAGCGTGAGGCTGCTGCTGTCCGTGCCCATGCCGTTGATCTGGACCAGCGGGCCGGTCGAGACGTAGTTGGACGTGTTCACGTTGTACAGCGCCCAGAAGCCCGAGCCGTTGTAGTCGAAGTTCAGGGTGTACGCGCCACCGGTGCCCACACCGAATGCGGTGTAGGCCGAATCGCCGCCGCCGAACTGCATGAACTGGTTGCCCGCCACGTCCACGATCTTGTGGGTGCCGCTGGTGGCGTCCGAGCCCCACAGCGTGGCGCTGTAGCCGCCCAGGTTCGTGTACGTGTCGAAGGAATCCGTGGCCACCACGGGCATCTCGAAGTCACCGTCGGTGATCAGGTTCGCCGCAGCGTGAGCGCCGGTGCCGATGGTGGCAAGCAGCAGGGCTGCGGCCAGGGAGGTCAGGGTTTTTTGCATGTGCAGTTCCAGTCGAGGGTTTGTTGCAGATTGGAAGTTGGCGGACCGCTTGGAGCGCTTCGTCGTTTCCTGTCGGCACCTTAGCAAGTCCCCTCAAATGAAAACATCTGCAATGGTGGTCGATCCCCTATTGAGGGGTGGCGTGTGGATCCGAGCGGCCAACTTGTACCGAATCGCACTGCCCGACCCTTGATCCACGGGGGTGGGGCTCGTCGCGAGAACATTCCAGCACGTTGATGTCCGCATCTGGCCGGGAAAACCCCCGGGCGGCTATAATCCACAGGTTTGTCTGCCAACAACGCTTCCCAGCGTCTCATGCTTGCCCAACGATTCCGGAATGGCGCTTGTCGCCGGTGCTCCACCCGCAGAGCCCGACCGGTCTGAAGCAGCGCTGGGGGCGCTCTATCCGGAGTTCCCGTGCTGCCCGTCCTGCCCCCCGCTATCCTCGCACTCGCAGACGGCACAGTCTTTCTAGGCACCTCGATCGGCGCTGCCGGTCACACAGTCGGCGAAGTGGTGTTCAACACCGCGCTCACCGGCTACCAGGAAATCCTCACTGACCCGAGCTACTGCCGGCAGATCGTGACCCTCACGTATCCGCACATCGGCAATTACGGCGTCAACGAGCAGGATGTCGAGGCCTCGAAAGTCCATGCCGCTGGTCTGATCATCAAGGACCTGCCTGTCCGCGCATCCAACTTCCGCCAGTCGATGACGCTGGCCGAGTACCTCGTGCGCGAAGGCACCGTCGCCATCGCCGACATCGACACCCGCCGCCTCACCCGCGTGCTGCGCACCCACGGTGCCCAGAACGGCTGCATCATGGGTTTTCCGGCTGACACCGCTGTGACGCAGGCCATGGTCGACGAGGCCGTCGCGCTGGCCCGCCGTGCGCCGAGCATGGCGGGTCAGGATCTCGCGCAGGTCGTCACCCGCCGCGAGCCGGAAGTCTGGACCGAAACCGAGTGGCAGCTGTTCGCCGCGAATGGCGAGCCGGGTTTCGGCCAGCAGACTGCGCCGCAGTTCCATGTCGTGGCGTATGACTTCGGCGTCAAGCGCAACATCCTGCGCATGCTGGCCGAGCGCGGCTGCAAGGTCACGGTGGTTCCCGCCAAGACGTCTGCCGCCGATGTGCTGTCCCACCGGCCGGATGGCATCTTCCTGTCCAACGGCCCTGGCGATCCGGAGCCTTGCGACTACGCGATTGCCGCCGCGAAGATCCTGATCGAGACTGGTATTCCGACCTTCGGCATCTGCCTGGGCCACCAGATCATGGCGCTGGCCTCGGGCGCGCAGACCTTCAAGATGAAGTTCGGCCACCACGGCGCCAACCACCCGGTGAAGGACCTCGACACCGGCCGCGTCTCGATCACGAGCCAGAACCACGGCTTCGCGGTGGACGCTGAAACGCTGCCCGCCAACCTGCGCCCGACGCACGTCAGCCTGTTCGACGGCACGCTGCAGGGCCTGGCCCGCACCGACAAGCCTGCGTTCTGCTTCCAGGGCCACCCGGAAGCCTCGCCCGGCCCCCATGACATTGCCTACCTGTTTGACCGCTTCACGGCGCTCATGACCCAGCACGTGGCGGAGAAGAACAATGCCTAAGCGCAGCGACCTGAAATCCATCCTCATCATCGGCGCCGGCCCGATCATCATCGGCCAGGCCTGCGAGTTCGACTACTCCGGCGCACAAGCCTGCAAGGCGCTGCGTGAAGAGGGCTACCAGGTCATCCTGGTCAACTCGAACCCGGCGACCATCATGACCGACCCGAACACGGCGGACGTGACCTACATCGAGCCGATCACCTGGCAGGTGGTCGAGAAGATCATCGCCAAGGAGCGCCCGGACGCGATCCTGCCGACCATGGGCGGCCAGACGGCGCTGAACTGCGCGCTCGACCTGCACAAGCACGGCGTGCTCGACAAGTACAAGGTCGAGATGATCGGTGCCAACGAGCACGCGATCGAGAAGGCCGAAGACCGCCTGAAGTTCAAGGACGCGATGACCAAGATCGGTCTCGGCTCCGCGAAATCCGGCATCGCGCACTCGATGGAAGAGGCCTGGGCGGTCCAGAAGGCGATCCAGGCCGACATCGGCGGCAGCGGCTTCCCGATGGTGATCCGCCCCAGCTTCACGCTGGGCGGCACCGGCGGCGGCATCGCCTACAACCCGGAAGAGTTCGAGGAGATCTGCAAGCGCGGCCTCGACCTCTCGCCGACGAAGGAGTTGCTGATCGAGGAATCGCTGATCGGCTGGAAGGAGTACGAGATGGAAGTGGTCCGCGACAAGGCGGACAACTGCATCATCGTCTGCTCGATCGAGAACCTCGACCCGATGGGCATCCACACGGGTGACTCGATCACCGTGGCCCCGGCGCAGACGCTCACCGACCGCGAATACCAGTTGCTGCGCAACGCCTCGATCGCGATCCTGCGCGAGATCGGCGTGGACACCGGTGGCTCGAACGTGCAGTTCTCGATCAACCCGAAGGACGGCCGCATGGTCGTCATCGAGATGAACCCGCGTGTGTCGCGTTCGTCGGCGCTGGCGTCGAAGGCCACGGGTTTCCCGATCGCCAAGATCGCCGCGAAGCTGGCCGTCGGCTACACGCTGGACGAGCTGAAGAACGACATCACCGGCGGCGCGACCCCGGCGTCCTTCGAGCCGTCGATCGACTATGTCGTCACCAAGATCCCGCGCTTCGCGTTCGAGAAATTCCCGGCCGCCGATTCGCACCTGACGACCCAGATGAAATCGGTCGGTGAAGTGATGGCCATGGGCCGCACGTTCCAGGAGTCGTTCCAGAAGGCGCTGCGCGGCCTGGAAACGGGCATCGACGGCCTGACCGAGCGCTCCACGGACCGTGACGAGATCATCGAGGAGATCGGCGAGGCGGGTCCGGAACGGATCCTGTACGTCGGGGACGCCTTCCGCATCGGCATGTCGCTCGACGAGGTCTTCGAGGAGACTGCGATCGACCCGTGGTTCCTGGCCCAGATCGAGCAGATCGTCGCCACCGAAACCCAGGTCAAGACCCGCACGCTGGACAGCCTGAGCGCCGAGGAGATGCGCTTCCTGAAGAAGAAGGGCTTCTCGGACAAGCGCCTGGCCAAGCTGATGGGCACCAACCAGCACGACCTGCGCCGCCGCCGCCATGTGCTGGGTGTGCGTCCGGTCTACAAGCGCGTGGACACCTGCGCCGCCGAGTTCTCCACGCAGACCGCCTACCTGTACTCGTGCTACGAGAACGCGGACGGCGAGTGCGAGGCTGCGCCCACCACCAACAAGAAGATCATGGTGCTGGGCGGCGGTCCGAACCGCATCGGCCAGGGCATCGAGTTCGACTATTGCTGCGTCCACGCTGCCCTCGCCATGCGCGAAGATGGCTATGAGACCATCATGGTCAACTGCAACCCCGAAACCGTCTCGACCGACTACGATACCTCCGATCGCCTGTACTTCGAGCCGGTGACGCTCGAAGACGTGCTGGAGATCGTCGAGAAGGAAAAGCCGGTTGGCGTGATCGTGCAGTATGGCGGCCAGACGCCGCTGAAGCTGGCGCTGGACCTGGAGGCCAACGGCGTGCCCATCATCGGCACCAGCCCGGACTCGATCGACGTGGCCGAGGACCGCGAGCGTTTCCAGCAGCTGCTGCACGCTGTCGGCCTCAAGCAGCCGCCCAACCGCACCGCGCGCACCGAAGAGGCTGCGCTGGTACTGGCCAACGAGATCGGCTATCCGCTGGTGGTGCGCCCGAGCTATGTGCTGGGTGGCCGCGCGATGGAAATCGTGCACGGCGACAAGGATCTGGAGCGCTACATGCGCGAAGCGGTGCGCGTCTCCGACAAGTCGCCGGTGCTGCTGGACCGTTTCCTCGATGACGCCGTCGAGGTGGACGTGGACTGCATCGCCGACGCCAGCGGCGCGGTGATGATCGGCGGCATCATGGAGCACATCGAGCAGGCCGGCGTCCACTCCGGCGACTCGGCCTGCTCGCTGCCGCCGTACACGCTCTCAAGCGTGCTGCAGGACGAGCTGCGCCGCCAGACCGCGCTGATGGCCAAGGCCCTGAAGGTGGTCGGCCTGATGAACGTGCAGTTCGCGATCCAGGGCGATGTGACGGCCGGGCTCGATGCCTGCACCGTCTACGTGCTGGAAGTGAACCCGCGCGCCTCGCGCACCGTGCCGTACGTGTCGAAGGCGACCGGCCAGCCGCTGGCCAAGATCGCCGCGCGCTGCATGGCCGGGCAGTTGCTGGTGGACCAGAAGGACCCGAACGGCCAGATGCCGCACGAGGTCGTCCCCCCGTACTTCAGCGTCAAGGAAGCTGTCTTCCCGTTCAACAAGTTCCCAGGCGTGGACCCGATCCTCAGCCCGGAAATGCGTTCGACCGGCGAGGTCATGGGTGTGGGCAAGACCTTTGCCGAGGCCATGCTCAAGAGCCAGCTGGGAGCCGGTTCGCGCCTGCCGCGCAGCGGCAATGTCGTGATCTCGGTCAAGACCAAGGACCATGCCCGCGCCGTGGCGATCGCCCGTGACCTGCATGCGCTGGGCTTCGGCATCGTGGCCACCAAGGGCACGGCCGGTGCCATCTCGGCGGCCGGCATTCCGGTCAAGGTGGTCAACAAGGTCAAGGACGGCCGCCCGCACATCGCCGACATCATCAAGTCCGGCGAGATCCAGCTGGTCTTCACGACGGTGGACGAAACACGCACGGCGATCGCCGACTCGCGCCACATCCGCACCGCCGCGCTGGCCAACCGGGTGACGTACTACACGACGATGGCGGGCTGCGAGGCTGCGACCGAAGCGCTCAAGCACCAGGACGGGCTCTCGGTGGTCTCCCTGCAAGAGCTGCACGCCGAACTGATCTAAACTCCGCGCCTTGATCTGTCGCCGCCGCCGGCCTTCCGCAGGGAAGCTGGCGGCGGCTCGTTTTTGTCCCTGCAATCGACTATCGAGTTAGAAGAACCATGGCCACGATTCCGTTGACCAAGCGCGGCGCCGAGCTGCTCAAAGCCGAGCTGCATCGGCTCAAGACCGTGGAGCGGCCCTGGGTGATCAATGCGATCTCCGAGGCCCGCGCGCAGGGGGACCTGTCCGAGAACGCCGAGTACGAAGCGGCCAAGGACAAGCAGGGCTTCATCGAAGGCCGGATCCTGGAAGTCGAAGGCAAGCTGGCGGTCGGACAGGTGATCGACCCGAGCACGCTCAATGCGGGTGGGCGGATCGTGTTCGGCGCGACCATCGATCTGGAGGAAGAGGAGTCGGGCGATCCCGTGACTTACCAGATCGTCGGCGAGGACGAGGCGGACATCAAGTTCGGGCGCATCTCGGTCGGCTCACCCATTGCCCGTGCGCTGATCGGCAAGGAGGCCGGTGACGTGGCGGTGGTGAACGCGCCCGGTGGTGCGAAGAGCTACGAGGTCATCGAAGTGCGCTACACCTGATCCGGAGGCCATCATGCTGAGTCGCGTCCGAACGGTGCTGGCAGCCTTGTGGCTGGGTCTGGTGGTCACCTTGGCTGCTGTGTCTGCACCGGTGCTGTTTGCAGGACTGGAGCGTGCAGACGCCGGCCGACTGGCAGGCAACATGTTCCGCATCGAGGCCTATGCGGCGCTGGGGCTGGCTGCCGTGCTGTTCCTGATCGAGCGGCGGCTGGCTTCCCTGCGGATGCAGGCGGGGCAGGGTTCGGTGCTGTCGGTGAATCTGCTGCTGGTGCTTGGTGCGCTGTTCTGCACCGTACTGGGTTATTTCGCGCTGCAACCCATGATGGAAGCGGCCCGTGCCGGACAAGGGCGGCTGAGTTTCGGTGCATTGCATGGCCTCTCCAGCGTGCTGTTCGTGTTGAAGGGGCTGTTGCTGCTGGCGTTGGTCTGGCGCGGTACCGGGACGAATTGAACGCCTTGCAGAAAACGTTACCCACGGTAAGAAACGCAAAGACCCCGGTTTCGGGGTCTTTGCGTCAACGATGGATGCGGGTGTGTGATCCCGAGGGGCTTATTCGCTGCTCTGCGCGCGTTTCTTGGTGCCGATCAGGCGCTTCTTGGACCGCTTGACGATTCCGCCTGCGGTCAGGCGCTGGTTGCCGAAGATGGTGAGCTTCTTGACCTGCGCACGTTGCGACCCGCTCTTGGAGAAAGTCAGCAGTTTCACCACGCGGGGTGCTGCGGCGCGCCGATCGGCCGAGCCGGGACGCTCTTCCTTGGCTGGCAGCGGGCGCCAGAGCACCAGCAGTTTGCCGATGTGCTGGATCGGTGCAGCTTCCAGTTCGTCGGCCAGCGAGACCAGCAGGGCTTCACGCGCCGCGCGGTCGTCGCTGAAGACACGGACCTTGATCAGTCCGTGGGCATTGAGGGCAGAGTCGATCTCCTTGAGAACGGCAGGAGTGAGTCCTTCGGACCCGATCATGACGACGGGGTCGAGGTGGTGGGCCTCAGCGCGGTGTTCCTTGCGCTGGGCCGGAGTCAATTGGATGGCAGCCATGCCGCTATTATCGTTGCGATATGAAGATCGACAGTAAAAGCAAGAAGATCAACAAGGCGTGGCTCAACGAGCACCTGACCGATCCCTATGTCCGGCAGTCCAAACGCGACGGTTACCGCGCCCGTGCCGCCTACAAGCTCAAGGAAATCGACGAGACGTTCCACCTCTTTCGACCCGGCCAGGTGGTGGTCGATCTGGGTGCGTGTCCGGGTGCGTGGAGCCAGTACCTGCGCCGTCGGTTTGCGCCGAAGGAGGCTGGCATCGGCGGTGCCGCGGCGGGCGAACTCAACGGAACGATCATTGCGCTGGATCTGCTCGATTTCGAGCCGATCGAGGGGGTGCGCTTCATCCAGGGCGACTTCCGTGAAGACGCGGTGCTGCAGCAGCTGGTGGATGTGCTGGGCGGGCGGTCCGTCGACGTTGTGGTGTCGGACATGGCGCCGAATCTGTCTGGCATCGAGGTGTCGGACGCCGCACGCATTGCCCACCTGATCGAGCTGGCCATCGAGTTTGCGCAGGCGCATCTGCGTCCGGACGGTGTGCTGGTGTGCAAGGTGTTCCACGGCAGTGGATATAGCCAGCTGGTACAGTTGTTCAAGGACCATTTCCGGGTGGTCAAGCCCATCAAGCCCAAGGCGTCCCGGGACAAATCGGCGGAAACCTTTCTGGTCGGTCTGGGGCTGAAAAATGCCGACAAGAGAAGCTGATTTCCGGTGCGAGAGTGCACGCCCGCCCTGTTCAAGGTCAGGGTTACCTGCCAAACATCGGCTTGCCGGGGGGTTGACTGCACTAGAATTGCCCCCATCTACCGCGTAGGTGCGTACCAAGCGGCACGCAAGGCCCCGATCTGGGGCGTGTTCGAATCAAATAAGGAGCCGCGGTGAACAATCAATGGTTCTCCAAAGTAGCTGTGTGGCTGGTGATAGCGTTGGTGCTGTTCACCGTTTTCAAGCAGTTTGACCGCACGGCCACGGCCGGTAACCAGATCGGGTACTCCGAGTTCCTTGAAGAGGTGCGCTCCAAGCGCATCCGCGAGGTGGTGCTGCAGGAAAATCCGGGCGGTGCCGAGATCGAAGCACTGACGACGGATGACAAGAAGATCCGCACCACGGCCACTTATCTGGACCGCGGTCTGGTCGGCGATCTCATCAGCAATGGCATCAAGTTCCGCGTCAAGCCGCGCGACGAGCCCTCCCTGCTGACCAGCCTGCTGATTTCCTGGGGTCCGATGTTGCTGCTGATCGGCGTGTGGGTGTACTTCATGCGCCAGATGCAAGGTGGCGGCAAGGGCGGTGCCTTCAGCTTTGGCAAGAGCCGCGCCCGCATGCTCGACGACACCAACAACTCGGTGACGTTCGCCGATGTGGCCGGTTGTGACGAAGCCAAGGAAGAAGTGAAGGAACTGGTCGATTTCCTCAAGGATCCCCAGAAATTCCAGAAGCTTGGCGGCCGCATCCCCCGTGGGGTGCTGATGGTCGGTCCTCCGGGAACCGGCAAGACCTTGCTGGCGAAGTCCATCGCCGGTGAGGCCAAGGTGCCGTTCTTCTCGATCTCCGGCTCGGACTTCGTGGAAATGTTCGTTGGTGTCGGTGCGGCACGCGTGCGCGACATGTTCGAGCAGGCCAAGAAGAACGCGCCCTGCATCATCTTCATCGATGAAATCGACGCGGTCGGTCGCCACCGTGGTGCCGGTCTGGGTGGGGGCAACGACGAGCGCGAGCAGACCCTCAACCAGATGCTGGTCGAGATGGACGGCTTCGAGACCAACCTGGGTGTGATCGTCGTGGCTGCCACGAACCGCCCGGACATCCTGGATCCGGCGTTGCTGCGTCCGGGGCGCTTTGACCGCCAGGTCTATGTGACGCTGCCGGACGTGCGTGGTCGCGAGCAGATCCTGAACGTGCACATGCGCAAGATTCCGATCGGACAGGACATCCGCGCCGACATTTTGGCGCGCGGCACTCCGGGCTTTTCGGGCGCTGATCTGGCCAATCTGGTCAATGAAGCTGCTCTGTTCGCTGCCCGCCGCAATGGCCGGGTCGTGGAGATGGTCGACTTCGAGAAAGCCAAGGACAAGATCATGATGGGCCCCGAGCGGAAGTCCATGATCATGCCCGAGGAAGAGCGCCGCAACACGGCCTACCACGAGGCGGGTCATGCGCTGGTGGCTCGCCTGCTGCCGAAGACGGATCCGGTCCACAAGGTGACGATCATCCCGCGTGGTCGTGCGCTGGGTGTGACGATGCAGTTGCCTGAAGGGGACCGTTACAGTCTGGACAAGGAACGCATGCTGTCCACGATCTCCGTGCTGTTTGGTGGTCGAATTGCGGAGGAGGTGTTCATGAACCAGATGACCACCGGCGCCAGCAACGACTTCGAGCGTGCGACCCAGATTGCCCGTGACATGGTGACCCGCTACGGCATGACCGACGCACTGGGCCCGATGGTCTACGCGGACAACGAGGGAGAAGTCTTCCTCGGTCGGTCGGTGACCAAGACCACCAACATGTCCGAGCAGACGATGCAGAAGGTCGATTCCGAGATTCGCCGCATCATCGACAACCAGTACGCACTGGCTCGTCGTCTGATCGAGGAAAGCCAGGACAAGATGCATGTGATGGCCCAGGCGCTGCTGGAGTGGGAAACCATCGATGCGGACCAGATCGAGGACATCATGAACGGTCGTCCGCCGAAGCCACCCAAGGACTGGATTCCGTCGGTCAACAAGCCTCCTGGAGGCCCGTCGAATCCGCCATCCATCAGTTCAGGCAATGCGACCGCGCCTGCTTGATACGCAACAGAGTCAGGACTGAATCCAGAAACGGGGCGCAAGCCCCGTTTTGTATTTGTGGTCTCGACCAGAACCCAGGGTACTCGCGATGAGTTCATCCACCAGTTCCGCCAGCTGCAGCATCCCCCCGCATCCCACCTGGACCACCAGTCGCTATCAGATCGACCTGCGTCCCGTGCGGGTCATGGGGATCGTCAACGTCACGCCAGACTCCTTTTTCGATGGCGGGCGTTCATCCGCCTCCGTGGCGCTGAAGCACTGCGAGACACTGTTGCAGCAGGGCGCCGATCTGCTGGACATCGGTGGTGAGTCGAGTCGCCCGGGGGCCGAATCGATTTCTGCGGAACAGGAGTGGCTGCGAATCGAACCTGTCCTCCGGGAAGCCCTCTCGCTGGGTGTGCCTCTGTCGATCGACACCTGCAAGCCGGAGGTCATGCAGCGGGCGCTGGATCTCGGTGCGGACATCATCAATGACATCCACGCGCTTGGTGCGGCTGGCGCCATGGATGTGGTGGCAGCTCACCCGCACTGCGGTGTCTGCCTGATGCACATGTCCGGTCAGCCGCAGACCATGCAGGTCGCACCCTGGCATGCCGATGTCGTCTCCGAGGTGAGAGACTTTCTGGTCGAACGGGTCCGTGCACTGGCAGAACGTGGGGTGGATCGCAGACGCATCGTGCTCGATCCTGGCATCGGGTTTGGCAAGCGCGTGGAAGACAACTTCGCGTTGGTGCGGGGGCAGCAGGCCTTGCTCGACTTGGGCTATCCGGTGCTGGCGGGATGGTCACGCAAATCGTCGCTCGGGGCAGTGACGGGCAAGCCGGTGACCGATCGGCTGTGCGGCAGCGTGGCGGCGGCCCTCGCCGCCGCGCAGTGCGGCGCACGCATCCTCCGTGTCCATGACGTCGACGCAACAGTGGATGCACTCAAAGTGTGGAGAGCCGCCGGATTGCTGTGACGCATGGAGATGGGCTGGGTCTGCCATTAAGGTAATGCAGGCAATGGTGGGTAACATGGCCATCCATCAGGAATTGCCTCACGGGATTGAAATGAGCAGAAAGTATTTTGGGACGGATGGAATTCGTGGTGCAGTGGGTACCTATCCGATTACGCCAGATTTTGTACTTCGGCTTGGCAATGCCGTTGGTCGGGTATTGCGCGCGACCCATGAACGTCCGGTCGTTCTGATCGGCAAGGACACGCGCATTTCCGGCTACATGCTGGAATCTGCACTGGAAGCCGGCCTCAATTCGGCGGGCGTGGACGTGATGCTGACGGGTCCGTTGCCGACACCCGGTGTTGCTTACCTGACCCGGGCCCTGCGTCTCAGTTTGGGTGTCGTCATCAGTGCCTCGCACAATCCGTATGCGGACAATGGCATCAAGTTCTTTTCGGCCCGTGGCGAGAAGCTGCCGGACGCCTGGGAGGAAGAGGTCGAAGCTGCATTGGCCGCGGAGCCACTCTGGGCGGATTCCAGTGCGCTCGGCCGGGCTCGCCGTCTGAACGATGCACCGGGGCGCTACCTGGAATTCTGCAAGTCGACCTTCTCGAACGATCTGTCGCTCAAGGGCCTGAAGATCGTCGTCGACGGTGCCAATGGCGCTGCGTATCACATCGCTCCGGACGTGTTCCACGAACTGGGTGCCGAGGTCATCCGCATTGGCTGCGAACCGGATGGCTACAACATCAATGACGGCGTCGGTGCCACGTCGCCGCAGGCACTGGTCGATGCCGTCGAACTGCACCGCGCCGACTACGGCATTGCCCTGGATGGCGATGCCGATCGGCTGCAGGTGGTGGATGGCGCTGGTCGCCTGTACAACGGCGATGAGCTGCTCTACGCCATGGTGGTGGACCGGCTGGCGCAAGGCGAATCCGTGCCCGGTGTCGTCGGGACACTGATGACGAACATGGCGGTCGAAGTCGCCATCAAGCGCCGTGGCATCGAGTTCGTGCGCGCGAAGGTGGGTGATCGCTACATCCTCGAAGAGCTGACGCGGCGTGGCTGGCAGCTCGGTGGCGAGGGCTCCGGCCATCTGCTGGCGCTCGATCGGCATACCACCGGTGATGGCATTGTCTCTGCACTGCAGGTCCTGCAAGCACAACAGCGGGCTTGCCGCTCCCTGTCCGATCTGCTGAAGGGTGTCGATCTGTTCCCGCAGACGCTGCTGAACATCAGGCTGGCGCCTGGCCAGGATTGGAAGAACAACCAGGCGCTGTTCGCAGAGGAGGAACGCATCACCGCTGAACTCGGCGACACCGGTCGCGTGCTCATCCGTGCTTCGGGAACAGAGCCCTTGCTGCGGGTGATGGTGGAGGCACAGGACGCGGAAGTGGCCCGTCGTTGTGCGCAGCGGATGGCGGACACGGTGACGGCCTGAGTTCAGATCTCCCATCCGTGCAACAAAAAACCCGGCATGAACTGCCGGGTTTTTCTTGTGGGGCTTCCGAAGGAGTCAGTGTTTCGGTGGAATCAGCACCTGGTCCACGATGTGCACGATGCCATTGCGTGCAGCGATGTCTGCACGGGTGACCAATGCGTCTTCGACGGTCACGAACTCACCGGCGCGTGCGGTGGTCAGCGTCGAGCTTTCCAGGGACTTGAGCTTGCCATTGGTGATGCTGGCCGCGGGCAAGCGCGATGGCACCACGTGGTAGGACAGCACGGCCTTCAAGCCTGCTGGGTCCTTGCCGAGTGCTTCCATGGTCTTGGCGGGAACGGCCTTGAACGCTTCATTCGACGGCGCGAACAGCGTGAACGGGCCTTCGCCGTTCAATGTGTCGGTCAGGCCAGCCTGTCGCACAAGCTGCGAGAGCGTGGACAGCTCCGGGGTGGACGCCAGCGTGTCGGCGATCGAGGGGGGCGCGCGCATGGCCGCGCAGCCAGACAGGGTCCAGGCGGTCACACCGGCCATTGCCAACAACCAGAGACGTTTGTTCATGCAAGCTCCTCGCTCAACGGGTTTCGGGCTCCGGACCGACGTCCGGACAGTCCGCCGATTCTTCTCAGGAATCGTGACGAATCGATGACGATGCCGTGGTGCCTGTGCCCGTGGTGAACAGGCAGAGCCGAACGGCTTTTCCCCGCTGCGCAGGCGAGTCACGTGGTTGTCACAATACGGGCCTACGATTCATTTCATCGGCGACGTGCCGTTGTCCGCATCTGAGGAAGCTACATGAATATTCGCACTATCGGTCAGACGATGTTGGCCTTGACTCTGACGGCAGCGGCAAGCATGGCCGCCGCGCAGGACGCCACGGGTGCCGGTGCATCGTTCCCCGCGCCGATCTATGCCAAGTGGGCGGACGCCTACAACAAGGCGACTGGTGCGCGTATCAATTACCAATCGGTCGGGTCTGGCGCAGGCATCAAGCAGATCAAGGGCAAGACCGTCGACTTCGGCGCCTCTGACGCGCCGTTGAGCGATGACGAACTGGCCAAGGACGGCCTGATGCAGTTCCCGACGGTGATCGGCGGCGTGGTGCCGGTGGTCAACATCAAGGGGATCCAGCCCGGGCAGATCAAGATGTCTGGCGAATTGCTGGCCGACATCTATCTCGGCAAGGTCACCAAGTGGAATGATCCGGCACTGGCTGCACTGAATCCTGGCGTGCCGCTGCCGGATACGGCGATTGCCGTGGTTCGCCGTGCGGACGGCTCGGGCACCAGCTTCATCTTCACGAACTATCTGTCGAAGGTGAATGCCGATTGGAAGTCCAAGGTCGGCGAAGGCACGGCCGTGAACTGGCCGACCGGCGCGGGCGGCAAGGGCAACGAGGGTGTTTCGGCATTTGTGCAGCGCTTGCCGAACTCGATCGGGTATGTCGAATACGCCTACGCCAAGCAGAACAAGATGTCGTACGTGATGCTGAAGAATGCAGCAGGCAACTTCGTGGCACCGGATGACGCCAACTTCAAGGCCGCGGCGGCTGGTGCGGATTGGTCCAAGACCTTCTATCAAGTGCTGACCAACCAGGCGGGCAAGGATGCCTGGCCGCTCACGGGCGCCACGTTCATCCTGATGCACAAGGTGCAGGACAAGCCTGGCCAGGCCACTGCTGCGCTCAAGTTCTTTGATTGGGCTTACAACAGCGGCGACAAGATGGCCAACGACCTCGAATACGTTGCGCTGCCGGATTCGCTCAAGGCCCTGGTGCGCAAGCAATGGGGTGAAATCAAGGACGCTTCCGGCAAGGCGATTGCCCACAAGTAAGTTCCACGACTTTCAACATGCACTCGCTTGCGGTCTTCGGGCCAGCAACCGAGTGCTCTGCCGTGCCCGGTGCTCGCCATCGGCTTGGCGCCCAGACCGTCCTGAGGAGTCCCTGTGGCCGCTACACTCCCGGCTCATTCGCCGGAAACTGCATCGAAAATGGCTGAAAGATCTGGAAACGAGGGCTCGCGTGCCGTGGTCCGCATGCCTTGGGCCGACACGCTGTTTGCCTTCGTTGCACAAGCCTGTGCGTGGCTGACGCTGGCCTTGCTGGTGGGCATCATCGTGTCACTGGTCAGTGGCGCGATGCCGGCCATCCGGGAGTACGGCCTGTCGTTTCTCTGGCGGAGCGAATGGGATCCTGTCGAAGATCACTACGGTGGTCTGGTCATGATCTACGGGACGCTGATGACGTCCTTCATCGCGCTGCTGATCGCTGTGCCGGTGAGCTTTGGCATTGCGCTGTTTCTGACCGAATTGTCGCCAGCCTGGTTGAAGCGTCCGCTGGGGATCGCGGTCGAGTTGCTCGCTGCCGTCCCTTCGATCGTCTATGGCATGTGGGGCCTGATGGTCTTCGGCCCGATCCTGGCGCGCTTTGTCCAGCAGCCGCTTCAACTGGTGTTCGCTGGCTTGCCGGTGCTGAGTGACCTGGTTTCCGGCCCGCCGGTGGGCATCGGTATTCTCTCGGCCAGCATCATTCTGGCCATCATGATCATCCCGTTCATCGCGTCCGTGATGCGCGACGTGTTCGAAGTGACACCACCGATGCTCAAGGAGTCTGCCTACGGATTGGGCGCGACCACCTGGGAGGTGGTCTGGAAGGTGGTGATGCCTTACACCAAGACCGGTGCGATCGGCGGCATCATGCTTGGCCTCGGGCGCGCGCTCGGGGAGACGATGGCCGTCACCTTCGTGATCGGCAACATGAACCAGCTGAATTCGGTGTCGCTGTTCGAAGCGGCCAACAGCATCACGTCGGCACTGGCCAACGAGTTCGCTGAAGCCGGCGAGGGACTGCACCAGGCATCGCTGATCTACCTTGGACTGGTCCTGTTCTTCATCACGTTTGTCGTGCTGTCCTTGTCCAAGGTTCTTCTGGCCCAACTGAAGAAAGGCGAGGGGCGCTGATGAGCACCACTGCGTCATATGAATCGCGGCTGGCGATGCACCGCCACCGCAAGCGCATCAACAGCGTGGCCTTGACCCTGTCCCTGGGTGCCATGGCATTCGGGTTGTTCTGGCTGGTCTGGATCCTGATCGAGACGGTACGCATGGGGCTGGGCGGGTTGAATCTGGCGACCTTCACCGAGATGACGCCGCCGCCTCAGGCTGAAATCGGTGGGCTGGCCAATGCGATCTTCGGTTCGCTGACCATGGTCGGCCTGGCCACACTGCTGGGAACGCCCATTGGCGTGATGGCGGGGGTGTATCTGGCGGAATATGGTCGATCCAACTGGCTGGGTCGGACCACGCGCTTCATCAACGACATCCTGCTGTCTGCGCCTTCCATCGTGATTGGCCTGTTCGTCTATGGCGTCTGGGTGGCGCGCATGAAGAGCTTCTCCGGATTCGCAGGCGTGCTGGCGTTGACGCTGATCGTCATTCCGGTCGTCATCCGCACGACCGAGAACATGCTCAGCCTGATTCCGAACGCGATGCGTGAGGCGGCCTACGCGCTGGGAACGCCCAAGTGGAAGGTGATCTTGTCGATCACGCTGAAATCGGCGCGGGCTGGGGTGATGACCGGCGTGCTGCTGGCGGTTGCGCGCATCTCTGGCGAGACCGCACCGCTGCTGTTCACGGCGCTGTCCAACCAGTTCTGGACGAGCAATCTGAACGAGCCGATGGCCAGCCTGCCGGTGACGATCTACAAGTTCGCCATGAGTCCGTACGAGAACTGGCAGAAACTGGCCTGGGCCGGGGTCTTCCTGATCACCGTGGGCGTGCTGGCCCTGAACATCGTTGCGCGCACCCTGCTGCGCAACAAACACTGAACTCCCGAGGATCCTCCGATGGACGCCAAAGTCGCTACGCCCACCGCCGAAAAGATCAAGGTGGCAGTTCGCAATCTGAACTTCTATTACGGCAATTTCCACGCACTGAAGAACATCAACCTCGACATTCCGGAGAAGAAGGTCACTGCCTTCATCGGTCCGTCGGGCTGCGGAAAATCGACGCTGCTGCGCACGTTCAACCGCATGTTCGAGCTCTATCCGGAGCAGCGCGCGGAAGGCGAGATCCTGCTGGACGGAGACAACATCCTCACGTCCAAGGAAGACATCTCGCTGATCCGTGCCCGCGTCGGCATGGTCTTCCAGAAGCCCACACCGTTCCCGATGTCGATCTACGACAACATCGCCTTCGGTGTGAAGCTGTTCGAGAATCTTCCCCGTGTCGAGATGGATGAGCGGGTTGAATGGGCGCTGAAAAAGGCCGCACTCTGGAATGAAGTCAAGGACAAGCTCGACAAGAGCGGATCTGGTCTGTCCGGTGGTCAGCAGCAGCGCCTGTGCATTGCCCGCGGCATCGCGATCAAGCCCGAAGTGCTGTTGCTCGACGAGCCGTGTTCGGCGCTTGACCCGATTTCCACTGGCAAGATCGAGGAACTGATCGACGAACTGAAGAGCGACTACACCGTGGTCATCGTCACCCACAACATGCAGCAGGCTGCGCGCAGTTCGGACTACACCGCCTACATGTACCTCGGTGACTTGATCGAGTTCGGCCCGACGTCCGATATTTTCATGAAGCCTCGGAAAAAGGAAACAGAGGACTACATCACCGGTCGATTCGGCTGACGCCAGCGCGGCACACTGCTTGCTGCGATCCTCGCGTCTGTCCCCCATATCAATATCGCCGGAGTTCCCCACCATGGACAAGCATCTCTCCAGTCAGTTCGACGCCGAGTTGAGCGGCATTTCCACCCGCGTGCTCGAAATGGGCGGCATGGTCGAGTCCCAGGTTGCACAAGCCATGCTGGCGCTGACGCAGTTCAGCGAGGAAATCGCTGTACAGGTGATCCGTACCGAAGAGCGCGTGAACCAGATGGAAATGGAGATCGACCGAGACCTCTCCACCATCATCGCCCGGCGCCAGCCGACCGCACGCGATCTGCGGCTGCTGATTGCCATCTCCAAGACCATCGGCAATCTGGAGCGTGTCGGTGACGAGGCCGCCCGCATCGCACGCACGGTGCGTGGGCTGGTTCAGACGGGGGTGCTGGGCCGGTTGCGTTTCCCGGTGTCGGACGTATCGGTCGAAGCCAGTCTGGCGACCGCCTCGCTGCGCAAGGCACTGGACGCCTTCGCACGCCTCGACGTCAACCAGGCGCTCGAGGTGATCCGTCAGGACGACGAGATCGACCGCGAGTTCGATGGTCTGCTGCGCAAGCTCATCACCTACATGATGGAAGATCCCCGCACCATCTCGGTGTCGATCGATCTGGTGTTCGTCGCCAAGGCGATCGAGCGGGTGGGCGACCACGCCAAGAACCTGGCGGAGCAGATCATCTACATCGTCAAGGGCATGGACGTGCGGCACAACACGCCGGATGCCGTGGCCGACATGGTGCGGTGAGATGGCACGTGTGCTGGTGGTCGAGGACGAGCCGGCGATCGCCGAGCTGATCGCGATCAACCTGCGGCACGTCGGCTTCGAGGTGGTGGTGGCTGCATCTGCAGAACAGGCGCAGGGGGTGGTGGACGCGGTGCTGCCGGATCTCGCCATGCTGGACTGGATGCTGCCGGGTGCCTCCGGGGTGGAGCTGACGCGCCGTTGGCGACAGGCACCGCGCACCCGCGAGTTGCCCATCATCATGCTGACGGCGCGCGCCGAAGAGCGTGACAAGGTGGCCGGGCTGGATGCAGGCGCCGATGACTACCTCGTCAAGCCGTTCTCCACTGGTGAGCTGTTGGCACGCATCCGGGCTGTCCTGCGCCGGCGGGCACCGACAGCGAGCGAGGCGGTCGTCGAATTCAGCGGCCTGCGACTCGATCCATCGACCCGGCGGGTGTCGCGTGGCGAGGCAGAGTGCCGGCTGGGACCGACGGAGTTCAAGCTGCTGCACTACCTGATGACCCATCCGGAACATGTCCACAGCCGCTCGCAGCTGCTGGACCGTGTCTGGGGCGATCATGTGTTCATCGAAGAACGCACCGTGGACGTGCACATCAAACGCTTGCGCGAAGCCTTGTTGCCGGTACATTGCGCGCAGCTGATCGAAACCGTGCGCGGCGCGGGCTATCGACTCACCCACTCCGCTACCGCCGCCTGAACGGCACGGTCCGGCCGCTGCGGCGGTGCTCACTTCCTGTGTTCGATGATCTACAAGGACCTGCCATGAGCCTTGTCCTGCGGCGTTTGTTCGCGACTCTGCTGCTCATGAGCCTGCTGGCAATGGTTGGCGGCCTGATGGGCCTGCGCCTGCACGCACCCGTGCTGGGTACTTGGGCGGGTGCGTTTCTCGGCGTGTTGCTGTCCGGCTGGCGTGATGCACGCCGGGCCGGACGATTGGTCGCCTGGCTGCGCGGCAACCTGGAGGGGGATGCTCCGCGCGACGGCCAGCTCTGGGGCGAGATGGCCTACCGCACCGAGCGTGCCCTGCGTCAGCGTGAACTGGCCCTGCGCGCCGAGCGCCAGCGGTTGGGTGAGTTCCTGCACGCGATCGAGGCGTCGCCCAACGGCGTCATCTTGCTCGATGCCGACGAGCAGATCATCTGGTTGAACCAGATCGGCGCGGTCCATCTCGGGTTGGATCCCCAGCGGGACCTGGGCCAGCGCATTACCAACCTGGTGCGTTCGCCTGCGTTCGTGACCGGCCTGCAGGCGGGCGAGAGCCGCGAGGCGATCAGTCTGCCGAACTACCAGTCCCGGATGTCCCTCACGCTGCTGGTGCGCGCCTATGGAGCTGGCCAGCGCCTGCTGCTGACCCAGGATGTGACCGAACGGCTGCAGGCCGAAGCCATGCGGCGCGACTTCGTGGCCAATGTGTCGCACGAAATCCGCACGCCGCTCACGGTGCTGGTGGGCTTTGTCGAAACGCTGGGCCACCTGCCGCTGGATGAGGCCGAGCGCCGGCGTCTGCTGGCCCTGAT
>NZ_JBFPGY010000026.1:0-13795 GCF_041083715.1 Sphaerotilus sp. | reverse complement strand
TCGTACAGATAGTCCCAGCCATGGGCCTGCTGCTCGCTCGCCGACTGATCGAGCCGGTCTGCCGCCAGCGGCAGCAGTTGCTCGATCTGCGGTTCCTGCTTCATCGTGTTGAGGAAGCGGGTGTAGCAGAGGTAGACCGCGTCCAGCTTGCCTTCGGCGTACTGGTCGAGCAGCACCTTGACGGGTCCGATCAGCTTGTCGAGGTGCGGGGTGTCACCCAGATGGGTGACGTGCGAGACCACCTTGACGCCGACACGGTTCAGGAAGGTGAAGCCCTTGTTGCCGATCGCGACGGCCTGCACCTTGGTGCCGGCCCCCTCGAATTCGCGCAACCGGGTCGTCACCGCCCGCAGCACGTTGGTGTTCATCCCGCCGCACAGACCCTTGTCGGTCGTGACGACGATGACACCCACCGAACCCGTGCCGCTGTTCTTGACCACGAACGGATGGTGGTACTCCGGGGTCGCCCGCGACAGGTTGGCCGTGATGTTGCGGATCTTGTCAGCGTACGGACGAGCCGCGCGCATGCGTTCTTGCGCCTTGCGCATCTTGGACGCGGCCACCATTTCCATGGCCTTCGTGATCTTCCTGGTGTTCTCCACCGATTTGATCTTGCCGCGTATTTCCTTGCCTGCCGCCATGACGATGCTCCCGGCTTAGGCGAAGGACTTCTTGAACGCAGCGATCGCGCCTTGCAGCTCGGCTTCCGCGTCCTTGTCCATGGCCTTGTTGTCTTCGAGCTTCTTCAGCAGCGCACCGTGGCTGGTCTTCAGGTACTGGTGCATGCCGCTTTCGAACGCCAGAATCTTCTTGACTTCGACGCTGTCCATGAAGCCCTTGTTGACCGCGTAGAGCGTGGCCGCCATCAGGCTGATGGGCTGGGGCGAATACTGGGCCTGCTTGAGCAGTTCGGTGACGCGGGCACCGCGGTCGAGCTGCTTGCGGGTCGATTCGTCCAGATCGGAAGCGAACTGCGCGAACGCCGCCAGTTCACGGTACTGCGCCAGGTCGGTACGGATACCGCCGGACAGGCCCTTGATCAGCTTGGTCTGCGCTGCACCGCCCACCCGCGACACCGAGATACCGGCGTTGATGGCGGGGCGGATACCGGCGTTGAACAGGTTGGTTTCCAGGAAGATCTGACCGTCGGTGATCGAGATCACGTTGGTCGGAACGAACGCGGACACGTCGCCAGCCTGCGTTTCGATGACCGGCAGAGCCGTCAGCGAACCGGTCTTGCCCTTCACGGCACCCTTGGTGAACGCTTCGACGTAGTCGGCATTCACGCGGGCTGCACGCTCCAGCAGACGGCTGTGGAGATAGAACACGTCGCCGGGGAATGCTTCGCGGCCCGGAGGACGGCGCAGCAGCAGCGACACCTGGCGGTAGGCCACGGCCTGCTTGGACAGATCGTCATACACGATCAGGGCGTCTTCGCCACGGTCGCGGAAGTACTCGCCCATCGTGCAGCCGGTGTAGGCCGACACGTACTGCATGGCAGCGGATTCAGAGGCCGAGGCAGCCACGACGATGGTGTAGTCCATCGCGCCAGCGGCTTCCAGCGAGCGCACCACGTTCTTGATCGACGAAGCCTTCTGGCCGATCGCGACGTAGATGCAGGCCATGTTCTGGCCCTTCTGGTTGATGATCGCGTCGATGGCCACGGCGGTCTTGCCGGTCTGGCGGTCACCGATGATCAGCTCGCGCTGACCGCGGCCGACCGGCACCATCGAGTCGATCGACTTCAGACCGGTCTGCACCGGCTGGTCGACCGACTTCCGGGCGATCACGCCCGGAGCGACCTTTTCGATGACGTCCGTCAGCTTGGCGTTGATCGGGCCCTTGCCGTCGATCGGCTGACCGAGGGCGTTGACCACGCGGCCAAGCAGTTCCGGGCCGACGGGCACTTCCAGGATGCGGCCGGTGCACTTGACCGTGTCGCCCTCGGAGATGCCTTCGTACTCGCCCAGGATCACGGCGCCGACGGAGTCGCGCTCCAGATTCAGCGCCAGACCGAAGACGTTGCCGGGAAACTCGAGCATTTCGCCTTGCATGGCATCGCTCAGACCGTGGACTCGGACAATACCGTCCGTCACCGAAACCACGGTACCCTGGTTGCGAATGTCTGCGGCGACGCCAAGGCCCTCGATACGGCTCTTGATCAGTTCGGAAATTTCTGCGGGATTCAGTTGCATTGCTTGCTCCCAGTCTGGTCAAGCGGCCTCTTTGCAGAGGGCAGACGTGACGCAGGGATGAATTCGATGCGTGTCGTCACGCGCCTGTACATAAGCCTCAAGCGCTCAGCGCCACCTTCATGCGTTCCAGTCGGGCCTTGACGGAAGTGTCGAGCACCTCGTCGCCCACCACCACGCGGATGCCACCGATCAGCTCCGGCTCCAGCTTGACGCTGGCCGAGAGCTTGCGCCCGAAGCGTGTCTCCAGGCTCGACACGACGTCCGCCAGCTGGGCTGGCTCGATCGGGTACGGGCTGTAGATCACGGCATCGGCGACGCCAGAAGAGGCGTTGACCAGTGCGTGGAACTGCTCGGCAATCGCTGGCAGTGCCACGAGACGTCCGTTGGCGACCAGCGCACGCAGGAAATTCTGCATGCCGGGCTCCAGCGGAAGCTGCGCAGCGGTGGTGACCAGATCGACCACCTGATCATCCGACGCCTTGGGGCTGTCGGCGAACTGGCGCACTTGCTGGTTCTGAGCCACCTGGGACAGTGCCTCGATCTGCCGGCCCCAAGCTTCCACGTCACCCTTGCGGGCCACCTGGAACAGCGCTTCGGCGTAGGGGCGTGCGATGGTAGTGAGTTCGGCCATGGTTACAGCTCCGTCTTCAGGCGGGTCAGCAGGTCGGCGTGGACGCCGGCGTTGACTTCGCGCTTGAGGATCTGCTCTGCACCCTTGACAGCCAGGACGGCGACCTGTTCGCGCAGGACTTCACGGGCCTGGATGGCCTGCTGGTCTGCTTCAGCCTTGGCGGCGGCGACGATCTTGGCGCCCTCCTCCTCGGCACGACGCTTGGCTTCGTCGACGATGGCCTGTGCACGCTTTTCGGCGTCGGACAGCAGCTTGGCGGTCTCGTTGCGCGATTGAGCCAGCTGTTCCTCGACGCGCTTGTTAGCGCCTGCCAGTTCCAGCTTGGCCTTGTCGGCCGCAGCCAGACCGCTCGCGACCAGCTTGGCCCGATCGTCCAGCGCTTTCGTGATCGGTGGCCACACGAATTTCATCGTGAACCACCACAGGATCACGAAGACCACGATCTGCGCCAACAGTGTTGCGTTCAGATTCACGGCTTCGACCTTTCTCGTTTAGGGGGATGACGTACGACGAGAAAGACCGATTACTTCAGAACGAACGGGTTCGCGAAGGCGAACAGCATCGCGATACCAACACCGATCAGGAAGGCGGCGTCGATCAGACCAGCCAGCAGGAACATCTTGGTCTGCAGTTCGTTCATCAGTTCCGGCTGGCGGGCCGAAGCTTCGAGGTACTTGCCACCCATCAGGGCGATACCGATACAGGCGCCGATAGCACCCAGGCCGATGATGATGCCGCAAGCCAGAGCGACGAGACCGAGGACGTTTTCCATGATTGCTCCTAAGAGAGGTTGTTGACGAACGGAAAGGGAAAAGGAAAGGAACGTGAACCGAGGACGGACACCGGTCACACCGACCTTCAGGGCCGGCGAGACTGTGCCAGATTTCTCGACTGGATCAGTGCTTGTCGTGTGCCTGACCAACGTAGACCAGGGTCAGCATCATGAAGATGAAGGCCTGCAACGTGATGATCAGGATGTGGAAGATCGCCCAGGCAGTGCCTGCGATGATCTGACCGAACCACAGTGCGATGCCACCGAACGAGCCGAAGCCCACGGCACCCATCAACGCGATCAGCATGAACACCAACTCGCCAGCAAACATGTTGCCGAACAGTCGCATGCCGTGCGAGATGGTCTTGGCTGCAAATTCGATGATCTGCAGCGTGAAGTTGATGGGGGCCAGCAGCAGTGCGGCCGGACCATGCGCATGGAACGGAGCAGAGAACAACTCGCCGACCCAGCCGCCCAGACCCTTGATCTTGATGCTGTAGTACAGACAGGCCAGCAGCACGGTGACCGACATGCCCAGCGTCACCGACAGGTCGGCGGTGGGCACGATGCGCAGGTAGGCGTGGTGCGGGTCATGGCCCATGGCAGCGTAGATCTTGGCCCACAGGGTCGGCAGCAGATCCAGCGGCAGCAGGTCCATGGCGTTCAGCAGGAAGATCCAGACGAAGGACGTCAGCGCGAGCGGCGCCACGACCTTGCGCGATTCTTCGTTGTGCACGATGCCCTTGGCCTGCGTGTCCACCATCTCGACCAGGAACTCGATGGCTGCCTGCATGCGACCCGGCACGCCGGAGGTCACACGGCGCGCCACGCTCCACAACAGGAAGCAACCCAGCACACCCAGGAGGATCGAGAAGAACAGCGAGTCCAGCTTCAGGACCGGATCACTCAGCGAGAAATCGGCGATCCCAGTCTGGGCACGACTGGTCAGGTGGGTCAGGTGGTGGGAGATGTACTCCCCCGCGGTCGGTGCATGCTCTGCAACGTGTTCTTCGGCAGCCATCGTCTTCTCTCGAACGTGTGTCTTGTCTTAAGACCGAGTGGTTGTCACCCGACCCTGCCAGAGCAGAGCCAGCCAATTCATTTTCATGCACACGACCAGCGTGACCAGCATCGCTGGCCAGTTCAGGTCCGGCACGACTTTGGCCGCGGCAGCCAGCATGACCACCGAGACACCAATTTTCAGGAACTCCCAGAACATGAAATTGAATGCCGCAACATTCGCCTTCACTTCCGACAGCCGGTTCACCCGGGCCATGCCACGCGCCAGCAAGGCCGTCGGCACCACCACGGTGGCCGCGCCATACAGCGCAGACCAGACCGCCGCCCCCGTCCCGATGAAACCACCGCACGCGGCGGTCATCACCAGTCCAGCCACTGCTTGCGCAGCCACCACCCGCCACGGAGACACCAGCGGAAGTCGCGCTCGAAGGGCTTGCGCCTCCTCTCGCGTCAGGCTCTTGAATTCTGTTTCGTCAGCCTCAGATGCACACTCATCCGGATCGGTGCACAAGCCGTCATGCATGGGTGTGCGCTGATTCACGTTTGTTGACAAGCAGTTGCGGCAAAACCATCGAATTATACGTGGAAACCCCCACTGCTTTGTGGATCGCCGATCAAACGATGCATCGGCGCGTCAGCGCACCCAAAACGTGCGTCCAAAGCAACACTCGACAGGACGTGCAGGCCGTCACACCGCACCGGGCTTCATGACTTTCCAGCGGAGATTGTGCGCAAGTTCATTGACACAGCGCTTGCGCCAGCGGCGCACCGGCAAAGGGCATTCACCCCCCGGACAGGTGCACTGGCAGACCAGGTACCTCCACGCGGAAGGCCAACACACACCCGGCCAGCGGCTGCGACGCCAGCTCTTCCGGCGGGCGCTTCTCGCGCGCCGTGGTGACATAGAGCGTCTTCAGATCCGCACCGCCGAAACACGGCATCGTCGGGCACCGCACCGGCAGCTGCACCTCGCGCAGGACCTCACCTTGCGGCGACAGGCGCAGCAGCCGCTGCCCCTCGAACATCGCCACCCAGTAGCAGCCCTCGGCATCGACAGCCGCACCGTCCGGCCGGCCCCCGTAGGTCGCCAGCGACTGCCCGGCCTCACGCAGCGCGAAGGTCTTGAAGACACGCCGCCCTGACAGCCCACCATCCGCAGGATCGAAGTCGAAGGCGAACACCGTGTGTGTCTTGGTATCGGACCAGTACATCGTCTGGCCATCCAGGCTCCAGGCGAGTCCGTTGGACACCGTGATGCCGTCCGCACGGCGAACGAGCACGCCCTGGTCCCAACAATACAGCGCCGCCAGCGGCGGATCGCGCGGCTCGTAGATGGTGCCGACCCAGAACCGTCCCTGCGGGTCGCACTTTCCATCGTTGAACCGCTCCGTCGCCGGGTCATAGGGCGGCCTGGCGAGCAGCTGGCGGGTACCGGACCCAGGATCGAAGCGCCACAGCCCGTCCCGCATCGCCAGCAGCAACCCGCCACCCACAATGGGCGCACAACTGGCCGGCTCGACGGGAAACGCCCACTGCCGGGTCTCGCCCGAAACCGGATCCAGCCGGTGCAAGCGGCGTCCGGGAATGTCGCACCAGTAGAGCACCTGCTCTTGCGGATGCCACATCGGCGATTCGCCCAGCAGGCAGGGTTCACTGACAGCGCGGATCAGGTCGGCATCCATGGCGGCTCACTTGGTGGGAAACGTCGAAATCGGGCCGCGATGCTAACGCCGTACCAGTCTGTAACCTGACCGGTCCGCGCGCTCACGTTCAATAGCGGCTGTGCGTACCGTCGAGGTCGACGCGGAGGTAATGCGCACCGGGCAGCGGATTGAAATAGAAGGGCGGCACCTCCATGAACCCCAGCGATGCGTACAACTCGCGCGCGGCCTCCATGTCATCCAGCGTGTCCAGCAACATCGACGAATAGCGGGCCCGGCGCGCGTCGTCGATGAGCGCCTGCGCCACGTGCCGCCCCAGCCCGAAGCGGCGGAATGCCTGGCGCACATAGAGTCGCTTCATCTCGCAGGCATTCGGATAGTCCACGTCGGTGATGCGGCGGTAGGCGCCACAACCGGCCACCACGCCATCCACCAGCGCCAGCAGCAAGCAGCCACTGGGCTCGGCATAGTCCCCCGGCAGATCGCGCAATTCCTGGTCGAACCCCTGGAACGACAGATCGACCGCCAGGCTGGCGGCGTATTCGCTGAAGATGGCGCGCGTGGCCTCGGTCAGCGCCGGGGTGTCCGGCACGATCAGGCGGATCTCGGGGGCGTGCATGGGCGCAGTCTAGCCGCCCTGCGCCTGCACCCACCACGCCAGCGCAACACCCAGTGACAACGCGACCAGCGCCAGCCCCCAGCGGCTGGCGTGGTCTGCCGACGCCGGCACGTCCAGTGGCAGGGGCTTGTCCCCCACCAGCATCGGCCGGACCAGATCACGCCGGTGCACCAGCCGGTAGACAGCGATGGCCGCCACGTGCAGCGCCACCAGCCCCAGCAGCAGCCACTGCCCCCAGGACTTGTGCCACGACGTCGCCGCCAGCGAGGTGGCCGATTCGACGAAGCGGATCAGCGGCCCGGTGCTGGCGATCTCGTCATCGGCCACCAGCCCCGTCGCCACCTGGACCGCCAGCAGCCCCAGCAGCGAGAACACCGCCAATGCGCCGAGGGGGCTGTGGCCGACATCCACCCGTTCGTCGGGCCTGGACTGCCCGCGCAGGTAGCGCAGCAAGGTGGCCGGCGTATAGAGGAAACTCGCGAACCGCGACCAGCGTCCGCCAATCACACCCCAGATCAGGCGAAACACCAGCAGAGCCAGTACGGCCAGCCCGAACCTGACATGCCATGCCATCGCGTTGCCACCCATCTTGGCACTGACCACCGCACCGGCGACACACAGCGCCAGCACCCAGTGGAACAGCCGGGTCGGCCAGTCCCAGATCCGCACGGCCCGCAGCCCCCCAGTGGCTTCGCTCCTGGTCGATCCCATCGTTTCACCTCGCATGAAAACCGGTCATGCCCACGAGGCTACACTGGTCCGGCGACCATGTGGTCGCATCCTCTATCCGGAGTTCTGCCGATGAAACGTCTCTGCATCGCCCTGTGCACCGCCGCCGGCCTGTTCGCAGCCCTGCCCGCCAGCGCCCAGTTCCAGAAGCCCGAGGACGCGATCAAGTACCGCAAGGCCGCCCTCACCCTGGTAGGAGCCCACTTCGGCCGTCTCGGCGCGATGGCCAGCGGCAAGGCACCGTTTGACGCCAAGGCCGCGGCCGAAAATGCCGAGGTGCTGAACAACGTGGCCCACCTGCCGTGGGCCGGCTTCGTGGCCGGCACGGACAAGGGCGAAACCCGCGCCAAGCCCGAGATCTGGAGCGAGGCCGACAAGTTCAAGGCCAGCGCCACCAAGATGCAGGACGAGATCGTCAAGCTCAACGCAGCCGCCAAGACCGGCGATCTGGCACAACTGAAAACCGCCTTCGGCGCCACGGCACAGACCTGCAAGGCATGCCACGACAACTACCGCAAGGAATGACGCCCCGCGGAGCGCCCACGGCTCACAGCCGCAGCGTTCCGGCGATGCAGCGCGTCACGTCGCCGGCGATCCACACGCCGGCCCACGCGCCCGCGGCGATGTGCTCGACATGCACCCGGCCATCGCGCCCCAGGGCGTGGCCCTGCCCGGCGACATAACGCGCTGGCAGCTGGCCGGATCCGATCAGCCACTGCGCGAGTCCGGCGTTCAGGCTGCCGGTGACCGGATCCTCGGGTACGCCGAGATCCGGCACGAAGGCCCGCACCTCCACATCGACCTCGCCGCCCGCCGGCCATGCGCCGACCACGCCGACGTTGAGCCCGCGCATCGCCAGGAAGTCTGGCGCCAGCGCACGCACCGCCGCGGCACCGTGCAGCCGCACGCCGAGCCAGCCGGGGCCGTTGTCGATCCACTCGACCTGCAGCACGTCCGGCGCATCCAGTCGCAGCGCGCGCAGCACTTGTGCCACCACGTCGGCGTCGGCCGGGCCGCTGCGCCGCAGGGGCGGCGCGGCAAATGCCAGCCGGCTCGGTGCGCCCTCGATCTGCCGCACCCGCACCAGCCCGACCCCGCATTCCTGCACCACGACACCCGTCTGGCGTGGCACCCCACCCGCATCGAGCCACGCCTGGCAACTGCCCAGCGTCGGATGCCCCGCGAACGGCAGCTCGCCGCCCGGCGTGAAGATGCGCACCCGGTAGTCGGCCGCCGGATCGGCCGGCGGCAGCAGGAAGGTGGTCTCGGACAGGTTGGTCCAGCGCGCATACGCGGCCATCTGCGCGTCGCTCAGGCCCTCGGCATCGACGACGACCGCCAGCGGGTTGCCCTTCAGTGGCTCCGCGGTGAAGACATCGAGCACGACGGTGCGGCGCGCACGCAGGACCGTCATGGCGTCGGCTCCGGCTGGTCTTCGGTCAGGTGGCGCTTCAGCACCGTGCCCAGGATGGCCACGGCGGTGTGGATCTGGTCCGGCGTCAGCGTCACGAACGACAGGCGCACCGTGCGCGGATCGGGTGCGTGGGCATAGAACGCCGCGCCCGGCACGAAGGCCACCCCTTCGTCCACCGCCTTCGGCAGCAGCGCCACGGCGTCGCAGCCCTCGGGCAGCCGCACCCAGCAGAACATGCCGCCGCTCGGCGCCGTCCACTCGCTGCCTGCGGGCAGGTGCCGGGTCAGCGCCTCGCGCATCGCGTCGCGCTGGGCGCGGTAGCGGTCGCGGATGGTGGGGACGTGCTGGTCGAGGAAGCCGTCGCGGATGACCTCGTACACCACGCGCTGGTTGAAGCCCGGCGTGTGCAGATCGGCCGCCTGCTTGGCCTGCAGCAGCTTGGGGAACAGCTCGCGCGGCGCCACCACATAGCCCAGGCGCAGCCCCGGCGCCAGCACCTTCGAGAACGAGCCGAGATAGATCACGCCCTCGGGCCAGCGTGCCGCCAGTGGCTTCGGCGGCGGCGTGTCGTACCAGAGGTCGCCGTAGGGGTTGTCCTCGACCAGCGGCACGCGGGCCTGCTTCGCCGCGGCGATCAGCGCCTCGCGCCGCGCCTCGGGCATGACACGGCCGCTCGGGTTCTGGAAGTTGGGCAGGACATACATGAACCGCGTGCCCGGCGCATCGTGCGGGAGGGCGGCCACCGCCTCGGGCAGCGGGCCGTCCGCGTCACTGGGGATGCTGGCGAAGATCGGCTCCATCGGCGCGAAGGCCTGCAGCGCGCCCAGGTAGGTCGGCGCCTCCACCGCGACCGGCGCGCCAGCATCGACCAGCACCTTGGCCACAAGGTCCAGCCCCTGCTGCGAGCCGGTGGTGATGAGCACCTGGTCGGCGTCCACGGTCATGCCCTGGCCGCGCAGGTGGTTCGCCACCCACTCGCGCAGGGGCATGAAACCTTCGCTGGCCGCGTACTGGAGCGCCTCGCGCGGCGTCTCGCGCAGCACCTTGTCGCAGGCCGCGCGCATCGCCTCGACCGGAAAGGTGTCCGGCGACGGCAGGCCGCCGGCCATCGACAGGATGCCCGGCCGGTCGGTGACCTTGAGGATCTCGCGCAGGATGGACGGGTTCATCCGCGCCGCGCGGCGGGCGGGGTTCCAGAGGGGGAGTTCGAAAGTCATGCGCGTGGTTCCTTGTGGACCGACATTCTCTTACCGATGAACACCACCGCGACCACCGCGACGGCAAAGACCAGTGTCGTGGCCTGCAACGGCTCGCCGAGCACCGGCACCGCCAGCAGCAGCGCAAGGAAAGGTTGCACCATCTGCACCTGGCTGACCCGCACCATGCCGCCCAGCGCCAGCCCGCGGAACCAGGCGAAGAAGCCCAGCCACATCGAGAACACCGTGACATAGGCGAAGCCGCCCCAGGCCGCCGCCGCAATCGCAGCCGGCTCGACAGGCCGGGACCACCACGCCACCGGCAGCGTGAGCGGCAGGCTGATGACCAGCACCCACGAGATCACGTGCTCGGCCCGCCAGCGCGCCGACAGCTGCGCCCCGGCGACATAGCCGATCGCTGCACTCAGCATCGCGCCCAGCAGCAGGCCATCCGCGGCGACGAGGCGGCCACCGCCCTGCACCGCCGCAAACCCCAGCACCAGCGCGCAGCCCAGCACCGCACAGACCCAGAACCCGTGCGACGGCCGCTGGCGCAGGTGCCACGCCGCCACCGTTGCCGTGAACAGCGGCAGCACGCCGGTGATGACCGCCGCGTGCATCGACGGCACCTGGCGCAGCGCCAGCGCGATGAACAGCGGGAAGCCAACCACCGTGCCCAGCGCAGCCACCGCCAGCGGCACCGCATCACGCCGTGTCGGCCACGCTGCGCCGGTCAGCCAGAGGTAGACCACGCTCAGCAGCGCCGCGCCTGCCGCACGGCCAGCGGTGACGAACAGCGGTGGCAGCTGCGGCGCATCGCCGGGGCCGACCGCCAGCCGCGTCATCGGCAGCGTCAGCGCAAAGATCACCACACCCAGCAACCCCAGCAGCAGGCCCCGGTTCTCGACCGACAGGTTCTTCATGCCTGCCCCATCCAGGCGGCGGTCAGCACCAGCACCGCCGCCATGCCCCGGTTGAACCACGCCAGCCGCGTCCCTTGCGCCAGCCAGTCCCGCAGCAGCGCACCCACCAGCGCATAGGTGAAGTTGCTGGTGAATGCAAACGCCACCATCGTCGGCGCCACCCACAGCAACCGCGCGCCCACCGGTCCCGGCAGCACCCAGCCCGCCGCCACCGACAGCGCGAACATCCAGCCCTTGATGTTGACGAACTGCAGTGCCACGCCCTGCCAGAAGCCGACCTGCAGCCGGCGCGTGTCGACCTGCCCGAGCTGCGCCGTGCGGGTCAGCTTCCACGCCAGCCACAGCAGGTAGCCGAGGCCGACCACCTTGATGCCCAACCGCAGCACCGGCTGCGCCGCGATCGCCGCGCCCAGCCCGACGCTGCACAGCAGCAGCATCAGCGCCCAGCCCACCGGCACCGCCAGACAGAAGCGCAACGTACGGCGCAGTCCAAGGTTGGCGGCCAGTGCGGTGGACAGCGTCGTGTTGGGGCCGGGGGTGAACGACATGGCCGTGCCGAGCGCGAGCAGGGCGAGGTAGTCAGAGGCAGTGATCGCAAGCATGGGCGCCAGTCTATGGCGCTTGAGCAGCACAGCACCAGTACACTTCAATCCGATACTGTCCACTACTGTACTGGTGGCGACAGTGACACATTGCCCACCGCCACGCCATGCACACGCCCCAGCTCAGCCGCCGCAGCGACCAGACCCTGGCCGAACAGCTCGCGGCCCACTTCGCCCAGCAGATCCGCCACCGCCTGCTCGCGCCCGGCGCCCGGCTGCCCTCGGTGCGCGAGTGCGCGCAGCGACATGCAGTCAGCCCGCACACCGTCGTCGCGGCCTATGACCAGTTGCTGGCGCAGGGGCTGGTCGAGGCGCGCCGGCAGCGCGGCTTCTTCGTGCGCGAACTGCGGCGCGACCTGCCGACCCTCCGGGCGGAAGACCCGCCCGCGCCGCGCACGGTGCCCTTCGACGCCGGTGCGCTCATCCGCGGCATGCTCGGCCGCAACAGCCAGCGCCCCGGCCCGGGCCTGGGCACGTTGCCGCCAAGCTGGCTGGATCTACCGATGCTGCACGCCGCGCTGCGCAAGGTGCTCACCGAAGACCGCGGGCTCGGTGACGCTGCCGCGTCCCTCCAGTATGGCGAGCCGGCGGGTGATCCGCGCCTGCGCGCCGCGCTGTCCGACCGGATCGCCGACTTCGGCGTGCGCGCCGCACCGTCGCAGATCCTCACCGCCGTCGGTGCGACGCAGGCGCTGGATCTGGTCTCGCGCACGCTGCTGACCGCGGGTGACGCGGTGCTGGTGGACGAGCCGGGTTGGTCGGTCGAATACGCGCGGCTGACGCACCTCGGCATGCGCCTGCTGCCGGTGCCGCGCGGTCCGGACGGCCCCGACCTGGCGGTGATGGACGCACTGGCGCGGGAACACCGTCCACGGCTGTACGTGACGGTATCGGTGCTGCACAACCCGACGGGCGGGATGCTCAGCCTGTCCACCGCGCACCGCCTGCTGCAGCTCGCGCAGGACCATGACCTGCAGATCCTGGAGGACGACACCTACGCCCACCTCGCCCCGGCCCACGCGCCGCGCCTGTCCGCGCTCGACGGCTTGCGCCGCACGTTCTACGTCAGCGGGTTCTCGAAGATCCTGGCGCCGGGCTGGCGGGTGGGTTATGTCGCGGCGCCCGAGGCACAGGTCGAGCGGCTGATCGACGTGAAGCTGCTGTCGAGCCTGACGACGCCGGCGCTGCTGGAGCAGGCGGTGGCAGTCTGTCTGGAGCAAGGGCAGTTGCGCCGCCACGCCGAACGCGTCTGCACACGGCTGGACGCAGCGCGCACACGCAGTGTGCAGCTCGCGCTGGGCGCCGGTTGCACCTTCGTCTGTCCGCCACAGGGGCTGTTCGGCTGGGTCGAGACCGGTGTGGACACCGAACAGCTCGCCCAGCGCCTGCTCGACGACGACTGGCTGATGGCGCCCGGCAGTCTGTTCCATGCCCGCCGCCAGCCGAGCACGCGGATGCGGATCAACTTCGCGACTTCGCAGGATGCAGGGTTCTGGCGGGCATTCGCTGCAGCGCGGGACGCGCTGCAGACGTGAGGCGTGCGGTCAGGTGGTCTCGACGAGCGCCTTCTTCATTTTCTTCATCGCGGCGACTTCGATCTGGCGGATGCGCTCGGCGCTGACGCCGTATTCGGCCGCGAGGTCGTGCAGCGTCAGGCCGCCGGAGCCGTCGTCGTTGACCTTGAGCCAGCGCTCCTCGACGATGCGGCGGCTGCGGGCGTCCAGCGCATCGAGCGCGCGCACCAGCCCGGGGCCGGCGAGTTCGTCGCGGTGGCGGGCTTCGATGGCACGCGTCGGCTCATGGCGGTCGTCGGCCAGGTAGGCGATCGGCGCGTAGGCGTTGTCATCCTCGTCGTCACCGCTCGGGTCGAGCGCCACGTCGCCACCGGCGAAGCGGGTTTCCATCTCGATGACCTCTTCGCGCTTGACGTTGAGCTGCGCGGCGACCTTGTCGATCTCGGCCTCGGACAGGCCGGCGCGGTGCGTGTCACCCTCGGCGGCTTCGCCCTTGAACTGGCGCTTCATCGAGCGCAG
>NZ_JBFPGY010000025.1:0-4238 GCF_041083715.1 Sphaerotilus sp. | reverse complement strand
CAGCGGTGTGACGATGGCGTCGAGCGTCTGGTTGATGCCTTCGAGGATGCGGCGGAAGTCGCCCTCGTGGCGCTGGGCGTCGGCCCGCACGTCGAGCTTGCCGGCCACAGCGGCCCGCACCAGGCCGCCGGTGTCGACCATCAGGGCCTGGAGATGGCTGCGGACCTGCTCGATCGCCTGGTTGATGAACACCTTCTGCCCGGGCAGCGGGGCGAGCGGCGCATCGAACTGGCCACGACCGAACGCGCTGACGACGTCCAGTGCCTGACGCTGTACATGGATGTGGTCACGCACGGTGGCGTTGACCAGTTCGGCCACCTGCCGGTATTCGCCCTGGAACGGCGCCAGGTCGATGAAGGCATCGATTTCGCCGCGGGCGTGGGCAGTCGACATGTGGCGCAGATCGGTCAGCAGCGCACGCATCGTCAGCCGGACGGTCTCGAAGGATCGGGCGATGTTGGCCAGTTCATCGTTTCCGCGGACGATCGTGCTGACTTCGAGTTCGCCACGGGCAACGGCTGCCGCGCTACCGCCGATGAACTGCGCCGTGCGGCGCATCGACCGGGTGACGCCGAACGACAGGTACAAGGCCATCAGCATGCCCGAGACGGCGGAGACCACGATCAGATTGCGGTTCTGCACGAGTTGCGCGTGGCGCTGCACCAGCAGCTCCTGGAGCCGGTGGATCGTCTGTTTGTGCCAGTGATCGAACTGGTCCAGCAACGCGTTGCTGCTGCGCAGCATGGCCAGTGGATCGCCCCGCAGCGGCCCGTCCGCAGTGGCCAGGGCCTCGATCTGGGCGAGGTAGCGGTCCGCTGCGGTGTCGGCTTCCTTCCAGCCTGGGGGCACCTTCTCGCCTGCGCGTTCCAGGGCGTCGAGTCGGGCTTGCAGGTCGTCCCGGCGTTCCTCGAACTGGCGCCGGATGACGGCGAGGGCCACCGTGTCTCCAGGCTGCCAGCTGCCGCGGGCCAGTGCCTGCACGGCGGTGTCACGCAGCTCCGCCAGGGCCGCGATGTGGCTGGGCATGCGCTGGAAGGTCAGGTCCATGAGCAGAAAGGTGGCCGACTCCGCGTCCAGCAGCAGGCCGCTCTTTTCGGCGACCAGACCGACGAGGGCCTGGGTTTCGCGGGCGGTCTGGTCCTGCCGCGGCCCGTTGTGCCCGGCCGCGCCGAAGGTGTCTTCGCGGGTGTCGCGCAGGATGTGGTCGCGCAGGCCGGTCCAGGCGGTGGACAGATCCAGGCCGGAGGCCGTTGTCTGGCTGTCCACCGAGGCCACGGTCTTGCGCAGTGCGCTGCGTGTCTCGTCCAGCAGCGCGTGCGCGGCCGGTACCGTGGAAGCCAGTGCCTGCGCGCTCTGGCAGGTCTGGAGCAGGGCCATCAGATCCAGCAGTTCGTGCGCCACAGGAATCCCGGACTGCTCCAGCCGGACCGCCTCGGCCGCTGCGGTGTCCCGGCGCACGGCCACCACCGTCAGCACGACCAGGGGCAGCAACAGCACGGTGACGATCAGGCCGAGCTTGGCCGAGATGCGCATCGACCGGGTCGCCACCGTGACGGGGGCAAACAGCAGCGAGATCAGTGAGGTCCGGGGGAGGGTCATGGGCATTCCAAGGCGAGACTGGACGTCGAGGTGCGGGGAAGCTCGGTGTGCAGCCGGGCGAGGGCCGGAACATCCAGGATCAGCGCCACCTCGCCGTTGCCGAGGATGGTCGACCCGGCGAGGCAGGGCAGGTGGCGGAACAGCGGTCCCAGTGGCTTGATGACCGTCTGGTGTTCACCGAGCAGCCGGTCCACCAGCAGGCCGATCCGACCGGTACTGCAGCGCACGACCACCAGGCTTTGCCGCACCGGGCGCTCGCCGCCATGACCGAAGCAGGACCGCAGGTCGAGGAAGGGCAGCACCTGGCCGCGCAGCTCGACGCAGCCGCTGTCCCGGTGTGGCCCGGACTGCAGCCCGGACGGCGTTTCGATGCACTCGGCGACGATGTCGAGCGGCAGGACGTAGCCCACGGTGCCGACCTGTGTCAGGAAGCCGTCGATGATGGCCAGCGTCAGCGGCAGGCGAATCTGCACCGCCGTGCCCTGGCCGGGTGTGCTGGTCAGGCGGATCTGGCCGCGCAGCGCCTCGACCTGCCGGCGCACCACGTCCATGCCGACGCCTCGGCCCGACAGGTCGGTGATCTGTTCGGCGGTCGAGAAGCCGGGCTCGAAGAGCAGCGCGTGCACCTGTGCGTCGTCGAGCACGGCCTCGGGCGGGATCAGCCCGCGCTCGATGGCCTTCGAGAGGATGCGACCGCGGTCGAGGCCTCGGCCATCGTCACGCACCTCCAGCACCACGCTGCCGGCCTCCTGGTAGGCCTGCAGGGACAGCCGTCCGCGGGCTGGTTTGCCGCTGGCGCTGCGCTCGCCAGGCCACTCGAGGCCATGGTCCAGGCTGTTGCGCACGAGGTGCATCAGCGGGTCGGCGATGGCGTCGACCAGGGCACGGTCGAGTTCGGTGTCGCCGCCGAGGATCTGCAGCGCCACGTCCTTGCCCAGTGTCTTGCCCACGTCCCGCACGACGCGCTGGAAGCGGCTGAAGGTCTGTCCGATCGGCACCATGCGCAGCGCGAGCGCGCCGTCGCGGGCGGATTGCACCAGTTCATGCACGCGCTGCGAGGTTTCGATGCAGCGGGCATGGCGGCTTTCGCGCGCGGCATTGCCGGCGCCCGATCCGGCGATGACCAGCTCGCCGATCAGGTCGACCAGCCGGTCCAGCTTGTCCGCACGGACGCGGATGAAGCGGCCCTCTGCAGCCGGACCCCGTTCGGCGGTGCGCGCGGGAGGCGCTGTCGGTGCCGGGGCGGAGGACTCGGCGGGCTGGATCTCCAGCGTGGAGTCGTCCTGCAGGAAGTCGAACACGTCGGCGATGGCCTGGCGCGGTGCGCTCGACTGCAGCAGGATCTCGAAGTCGAGCCAGCAGCCTTCGGCATCGAGTGTCTCCAGCGTCGGCACGCGGTCGTGGTGCGTGCGTACCCCGCACAGCGTGCCGAGCGTGCCGAGGTGGCGAATGAAGGACAGCGGATCCAGGCCGTTGCGCAGGGCATCGATGCCCATGTGGAGGTGCAGGCGCCAGCGCGGCTCGTCGGAGGCGTCCGGTGCCGGTGCATCTGGAGCGTTCGGACTGTCCTGCAGCGCAGCGACCAGCGTGCCCAGTTCGTCGGCCCCGGCCAGCAAGGCGGTCATGCTGTCTTCGGTGAGCCTCTGGCCGCCACCGCGCAGGGCGTCGAGCGTGCTTTCCAGCGCATGGGTCAGGCGCACGAGGGTGTCCAGCCCGAACATGCCCGCGGCACCCTTGAGCGTGTGGGCGGCGCGAAAAGCGCCATGCACGGCCTCCAGATCGCCAGGATCCTGCTCCATGTGCAGCAGGTTCTGCTCCAGCTGGCGCAGGGTGTCCACGGCCTCGTCCATGAAGCCAGCGCGTGCAGCGGCGATGATGTCGGCGTCGAGGCGCATGTCAGGTCGTCGATGGGCGGGCGTACGCACGCCGGCTGGTCTCGATGTCGGTGTGCAGGCGTGCCAGCCAGTCTTCGGCCGATTCGGCGACAGGGTCCTCGGCGCCCAGCAGGTACTGGCGCAGTCGCTGCATGTCCTGCAGCAGGCTGTCCACGCCGTGGCGGGGCTGGTCGAGTTCCTTCAGGTCGCCTTGCAGCGACGTCAGCTGTGTCTGCAGCTGCTGGCATTCCTCGAAGAGTTCAGCCGCGCCGCGCCGCACATCCCCGACTTCGCCGGCAATCGCGTGCACCAGCCGCCGCGCCTGCTCCTCGGCCAGGATGGCGCAGTCTTGCTCCGGTGAGTCGGGGTCGGCGTCGTCGTGTCCGGCGCGCTGCACGACCGCGTCCAGCGGTGCCCGCATCTGTCCGACCTGCCGTGCGATGCGGATGCCGGCCTGGCGTGACTGGGCGGCCAGTTGCCGCACTTCCTGCGCCACCACGGCAAAGCCGCCGCCGCGTTCACCGGCCCGTGTGGCTTCGACCGACGCATTCAGCGCGAGCAGGTGGGTGGCACGACTGATGGTCTGCACCTCCCGTGCAAGCGTGTTCAGCGCTTCCAGTGCCTCCACCATGGTGCGGGCGGCCGACACCGTTTCGAGTCGAAGGCGTGCTGTCGAGCGGCTGTGGTGCAGCAGCTCGTCGAGGAGTGTGTGGTGGCGCCCCATGAGGTCGTCGATCAGCAGTGCCGGCGACGCGGTGGTCGTGT
>NZ_JBFPGY010000024.1:0-4241 GCF_041083715.1 Sphaerotilus sp. | reverse complement strand
CGGCGACAACGTGTCGATCACCGTCAAGCTGATCGCCCCGATCGCCATGGAAGAAGGTCTGCGCTTCGCCATCCGTGAAGGCGGTCGCACCGTCGGCGCCGGCGTCGTCGCCAAGATCATCGCCTGAGCTTTTGTGTGACGGTGGCGGAGTGCTTCAAGGCACTCCGCCCTTTCCTGTTCGCGGCCGACCTCGGTGGGCCGCATCGCTCTTTTTGAAGGACATGTCATGCAAAAGCAAAAGATCCGCATCCGCCTGAAGGCATTCGATTACAAGCTGATCGACCAGTCGGCCCAGGAAATCGTGGAAACCGCCAAGCGCACCGGCGCCATCGTCAAGGGTCCCGTGCCCCTGCCGACGCGCATGCAGCGCTTCGACATCCTGCGTTCGCCGCACGTCAACAAGACGTCGCGCGACCAGTTCGAAATCCGTACCCACCAGCGTCTGATGGACATCGTGGACCCGACCGACAAGACGGTTGACGCCCTGATGAAGCTCGACCTGCCGGCTGGCGTGGACGTCGAAATCAAGCTGCAGTGATGCATCTGTCCGGGCAGCATCTGCTGGCCGGATGACACCCGAATGAAAAAGCGACCCAGGTGGTCGCTTTTTTGTTGGCCAACGCGCCCCGCACCACCCTGCGTTGCGACGATCGGTAACAGAAACGGGTGCCCAGCAATGCCTTTTCCACCCTCCAGGGGAGATGAAAACCAGCGGTACCTCGCTACAGTGGACCTCAGCAAAACATCCACACGCCGCTGAGCGGGAGGCCATCGATGGACAGCATCCGGGAGAGCACCGGCGCCGTGTCTCTGCAGGCCGATCTGTTCGGCAGCAGCACGCAACCGGCACAGATCGTGGAATTGCGGCTCATCGGCGAGCAGCTCCAGATCCGGGGATCGGCCTTCACCCAGCAGATTCCCGCCCGCCGAATCCGCTGGCCGCGCACCGGAGACAGCGGCATCTGCCTGCTGGAGCTGCCCGATGGAGCGTTGCTGCACTGCCGATCGGATGCGCTGCTGCGGCAATGGAGCGCGGCAGCTCAGGACACCGCGATACCTTGGTGTCGCCACCTGCGCAATGCCGGCTTGGCCCTGGCCGCCGCGACGCTGGTCTGGGCAGGTCTGCCGGCCGTGGCCGAATCGCTGCTGACGCAGGTACCACGCCAGATCGATCGCCATGTCGGTCAACGTCTGCTCGACCGGCTGGATGCCCAGTGGCTGCAGCCCAGCACGCTGCCTGCCCAGACCCAGCAGGCCTGGCGACAGCGTCTGACCGATGCCGTCACCCAGGCCTGCCCCGCAGTCCGGCTACCCGCCTGGAATCTGCAATTTCGACGCAACCATGGCGACAGCGCCAGCAACGGCACCGGCGCCATCGGCCTGCCAGGTGGTACGGTCGTGCTGCTCGACGAGCAGCTCGGCCGAGGCACGCTCCATGCCCTGTGCAACGAACTCGGGCAGCTGCAACAGCGGCAGGGCATGCGCACGCTGGCCCGGAATCAACCTGTTTCGCTGCTGATGGGCGTGGCCTTCGACGACTTCAGCTCGACCGTGGCGGTGGCTTGGCCAGTGCTCGCCCAGCACCGGCCCTTCACCGCCCTGACCGGTGCCACGGCGGGCTCCACCGGGAGCCGCACCGCGCGCCGCTGAGCGACCTGGGTTGCGCATCCTCAATTCTGAGGACGACAGGCGGCAGCAGGCCGCCTAGATTCGGCGACCTTCGTCTCGCCTTTTTCGATTGTTCCGAATTTCCAGGAAGCTGCGACCATGCCCGACAAGAACGCGAGCCTCCAACTCGGTGGCATCACCAATCTGAGCCTGCTCGCGCCCGTCAAGACGGGGTTTGTCGACAGCTTCGACACGCTCACCCAGGTCGCCCGCCTGCAGCAGGTGCTCGCCACACTCAATGCCATCCGGCAGGCGGCACGCGAATCGGCGGTACCACTGTCGCCATTTCCGGACCCGGTGGGGCGGTTCGACATCGTCCACTTCTTCCGCTTCTCGGTCGTGCCTCCGGATGCCGAGGCCCAGGCCGCCGGCTCCCTGCGCCACCGCCTGCTGCTCAGCGTGACCTTCGATGGCGGCTGGGAGCCGTACATGCGCGTCATCTGGCGCGACCTCGGCACGCTGCTGGACCTGATGCTCTGCCACTGCGAGGGCTACCCGCTCGCACATGCCAGCACCTGCGAGGACTACCTGCGCTGGGTGCGCACCCACGAGGTCAAGGGCGGTTTCTTCTACGCCGAGGCAGCGACGACCGTGCTCGACCAGCGCCGGATGAAGGCGCTGGTCACCCCCCAGGGACCGCTGCCACCCACGGTCTACAGCCAGACGCAGTGGCAGCAGATCGCCGAACACCGCCTGACGGCCGCCGAGCGCCACAGCATCGGCGCCACGGCGCTGCGGGCCATCCGCACCTTCCACGCGCTGAAGAACAGCTTCCCGGACAACCCGGCCGACGACGAAGGCATCCTGCTGCGCGGCATGGGCGACGTGCTGCGCGAGGTCCGCGCCATCGGCCTGTCGCGGCTGCTGGCCGACGACGATGGGCTGCGCACGCTGTACCGGCCGGTGATCGCCTGGTTCGACCAGGCCGGACCGGGCAGCGCGGCGGCGCGGTCCCCCGCCACAGCGCGGCTCGACCTGGGCAAGGTGCAGGGCGGCATCCTGAGCAGCCCGGTCGACACCACCCACGGCGCGCTGGTGCTGCTGCGGGTGACCAACGCCGCGCACGCGCTCGATGCCCTGGCCCACTGGCCCGTGTGCACCGAGGCGGACGCAGGGCAGCCACACCGCATCCGGATGAACCTCGCGCTGACCCTGCAGGGCCTGAAGGCGCTGCATCTGCCGGCTGCGTTCCTGGACCGATTGCCGCAGGAATTCATCGAAGGCATGGACGCGCGGGCTGGCGTGCTCGGCGATCTCCATGGCCAGCATCCGGACCGCTGGCAGCCTCCGCGGACCCATGGCACTGTCGGCGCGCCATCCCCTCGCATCGCGCTGTCCGCGGTGCATGTGGTCGTGCAACTGCGCGGGGCCTTCGGCGCAGATCATCCGCCCGTGGCGGCAGGCACGGTCCACCCGGGCCTGAGCCCTGACATCGAGCGCCTGCAGGCGCCAGGCACCGGGCTGAAGGTGCTGGCCGTCGAAGCGATGCAGCGCCACACCGCCGGTCCCGGCAGCACGCTGTCGAAGGACCACTTCGGCTTCCAGGACGGCTTCAGCCAGCCCGTCCTCGCCGCTGGCGCACCAGCGGCACGCTGGTCGGACACCGTGGCACCGGGCGAGTTGCTGCTGGGCCATCCGAACGACCGGGGCGACGCCCGCGTGCCGGACGCGCCGGATGCGCTGCTGGACAACGGCAGCTTCCTCGTGATCCGCAAGCTGGCCCAGCAGGTGGACCGGCTCGACCAGCTGCTCGACACCCAGGCCCAGGCACTGCGGGACCTGCATGGCACCGATGCGCCGGATGCAGCGGCGCTGCGCACCCTGATGATGGGCCGCGCGCCGGACGGCACGCCACTGGCCAGCCCACCCGCACCCGCCGACCAGCCGAACGATTTCAGCTACGCAGTGCCGGACACGCCGCTGCCCACCGAACGGCTGTGCCCGTTCCAGTCGCATGTGCGGCGGGCCAATCCACGCACCCCCACCGCCATCGGGGCACCGATCCCGCGCATCGCCCGCCGCGGCATGTCGTACACCGACGCCGCGGGCGAGCGGGGTCTGTTCTTCATGGCCTACAACGCCAGCATCGCCGAGCAGTTCGAGGTGATCCAGCGCTGGATCAGCGGCGGCAACAGCACCGGCCGCCTGTCCTGGCAAAGCGACCCCTTCCTCGGCGTGCCGGTGCCGGGCCTCGCCCGCACCTTCCAGTTCATCTGGCGCGACCAGCCGATGTCGATCGACCTCGGCAGCGCGCCGCTGGTCGAACTGCGCTGGGGGCTCTACCTGTTCGTGCCGTCGATCACCGCGCTGCGCTGCATGCGGCACTGGGTCGCCACGCCGGTGCCGGTGCTGACGCCGGGACCGACTCCACCCGTGCCACCAGCCCCGCCCACCGACTACGCCACGTGGAAACGCCGCATGGAAGACGCCACGCTGCGCGAGTCGACCTGGGCCACCGTGCGGGCACAGCCGGGCGGCGTGCTGCGCACCGACTACGGCGTGCTGGTCGGCAGCAAGGCCGCGGTGATGGAGGTGTTCCTCGATCCCCGGCAGCACTACTCGGTGCACGGCTA
>NZ_JBFPGY010000023.1:0-4245 GCF_041083715.1 Sphaerotilus sp. | reverse complement strand
GGATCGACATCTGGTCGCGGACAGCATCCAGCGGCAGATCGGCGACGACCACGTCCGACAGCGCCTGTGCTTCCATCGCGTACGGCTGGCCAAGCCAGGCAGCACTGACGTCCAGCCACGCCGGACCAGTCACGCTGCGCTCGGTGCGCAGGCATCCATCCGCCGCACGGGAGCCGAGCACCACATCCCCGGACAGCAGCAGCACCAGCGCATGTGCCGGCGTGCTGCGGTCGAGCACCGCATCACCTGCGGCCACCACGCGGCGGCGTGCCAGGTGCATCAGCAGATCCACATCAGCCGGCGCCAGCGTCGACGCAGACAGCACCCGCAGCCAAGGCGCCGGGTCGGCCGCAGCCGGAGGCGCTCCGGCGAGGCGACGCCGAGGTCGGGGCCAAGGCCCTGCGAGAGGGGGGTACATCTCCATGAGCGGCAATCAGTGCAAGTCGAAGTGAGCAAGAGGGAAAGAACCCGCCTGCACTGTCACCCAAGTTGTCCGCCCGACTGTTGAGGCAGGTCAAACCCCGCAGGCTCAATCCAGACCGAGTTCCTGGATCTTGCGGGTGATCGTGTTGCGCCCGATGCCCAGCTTGTGCGCGGCCTCGATGCGCCGGCCCTTGGTGATGGCAAGCGCGGTCTGGATCAGGCGGCCCTCGAAGAGCCGGGTCAGATCGTCCCAGACCTGCGGGTGGCCCTGTTCCAGCAGCCCACGGGCTTCGCGTTCCAGATCGTCGAGCCAGGTGTCGACCGGCGGGGCCGATGCCTCGCGCAGCGGCACAGACCCCGTGGGCAGACCGACGCCCACAGACCCCATGGCCGGCGTGGACTGGCCAGCGGATGCCGACGGCGACACCGCAGCGACCGGCGCCAGTGCAGGGCGCTGGCCCGCCATGGCCAGGACATGCTCCTGGATCTCGGGCGGCAAGTCCTTGGGATCGATGGTCTGCGCCGGCGCCATCACGGTCAGCCAGTGGCAGAGGTTTTCGAGCTGCCGCACGTTGCCGGGGAAGTCGAACAGCGCGATCTGCTGCAGCGCCAGATCGGACAGGCGCTTGGACTCGACGCCCAGCTCCTTCGCACTGCGCTGCATGAAGTGCCGGGCCAGCGCAGGAATGTCCTCGCGCCGCTCGCGCAGAGCCGGCAGGCGCAGACGGATCACGTTCAGGCGGTGGAACAGATCCTCGCGGAACACGCCGTCGCGCACCCGCGTCTCCAGGTTCTGGTGGGTCGCGGCGATGACCCGCACGTTCGACTTCAGTGGCTGGTGCCCGCCGACACGGTAGAACTGGCCGTCCGACAGCACCCGCAGCAACCGGGTCTGCAGGTCGAAGGGCATGTCGCCGATCTCGTCGAGGAAGAGCGTGCCGCCTTCGGCCTGCTCGAAGCGGCCGCGGCGGGTGGCCTGCGCACCGGTGAAGGCACCGCGCTCGTGGCCGAAGAGTTCGCTTTCCAGCAGGTCCTTGGGGATCGCGGCGGTGTTGATCGCGACGAACGGCCCGCCTGCACGCAGGCTGTGCTTGTGCAGCGCCCGCGCCACCAGCTCCTTGCCCGAGCCGGATTCACCGGTGATCAGCACCGTGACGTTGCTCTGGCTGAGCCGGCCGATGGCACGGAAGACATCCTGCATCGCCGGCGCCTGGCCGAGCATCTCGGGCACGTCGGCGGTGGCCTCGTCCACGCTTTCCTCGCGCAGGCTCTCGTCCACCGCACGGCGGATCAGTGCCACCGCCTTGGGCAGGTCGAAGGGCTTGGGCAGGTACTCGAAGGCACCGCTCTGGAAGGCCGACACGGCGCTGTCCAGGTCGGAATACGCCGTCATGATGATCACGGGCAGGCCGGGGTGGCGCGCCTTGACCTTGGCGAGCAGATCAATGCCGGTGCCGCCGGGCATCCGGATGTCGCTCACCAGCACCTGCGGGGCATCGTCCTCCAGCGCCGTCAGCACGTCGCGCGCGTTGGTGAAGCTGCGCACGGGCAGCTCCTCGCGGGCCAGTGCCTTCTCCAGCACGAAGCGGATGGATTGGTCGTCGTCAACGATCCAGATGGGTTTCATGCAATGCCTGTCAGCCTGTCAGCAGGTCGGTTCGGAGCCCGGACCCCGCCAGCGCAGGCGCCACAGGGGTCAGGGCAGCGGAATCTGAATCTTGAACAGCGTGCACCCGGGTTCGCTCTCGCATTCGATCAGGCCGTGGTGCTGCTGGATGAAATCCTGTGCCAGCGTCAGTCCGAGACCCGAACCGCCATCCCGACCAGAGACCAGCGGGAAGAAGATGCGATCACGGATCTCGGGCGGCACGCCGGGTCCGTTGTCTTCGATATGCAAGTCCAGTGCCAGCCGGTAGCGCTGGCGTCCGATCGTCACCTGCCGTGCCGCCCGGGTGCGCAGCACGATGCGGGCATCGCCATCGTCCTGCCGCCGCGTGGCCAGCGCCTGCGCCGCGTTGTGGACGATGTTGAGCACCGCCTGGATCAGTTGCTCGCCATCGCCACGGAACTCGGGCAGCGAGATGTCGTAGTCGCGCTGCACGGTGAGTCCCTTGGGAAATTCAGCCAGGATCAGCGCCCGCACCCGCTCCAGCACCTCGTGGATGTTGACGTCCGTGACCATGTGCGGCCGCCGGTGCGGCGCGAGCAGCCGGTCCACCAGCGCCTGGAGGCGATCGGCCTCGTGGATGATGACCTGGGTGTACTCGCGCAGTGCCTTGCTCTCCAGGTCCATCTCCAGCAGCTGTGCCGCACCGCGGATGCCACCCAGCGGATTCTTGATCTCGTGGGCGAGGTTGCGGATGAGTTCCTTGGTGATGCGGGCCTGGTCGAGCGTGCGGGTCTCGCGGTCCTGGCGGGTCTGCTGCTCGATCTCGACCAGCTCCAGCAGCACCTGCTCGCCATGGTCGATCTGGGTGACGATGGCGTGCACCGGCAGCGGCTCGGTCGAGGCAGCGCCGGGTGGGCGGCGCAGCAGCGCCTCCAGCCGCGCAGTGGCGAACTCGTTGGCGACCACCGCATCGAAGGTGACCTTCAGCGTCGCCGGATCGACGAACCAGTCGAACACCCGTCCGCGCTGCAGCGCCCGCCGCGGCAGGCCGAGCACGCTCTCGAACGCGGCATTCACGTAGACGCAGCGGCCATCGCGGCGCAGCACGGCCACCATCGTGGCGAGGTGGTCGAACGCATCGAAGGCATGGGCATGGGTGCGCGTCAGGTTCATGGGGCGGGCAGCTTGGCGAGTTCGCGCTTGAGCGCGGCGATGTCGGCTTCCTTGCGGGCGAGGGACGACTTCATCTCGGCCACCCGCTCCTGGTAGCGCGCGTAGTTGCGCTCGTCGCCGCGGCGCTCGGGCTCGCCTTGGTTGAAGTCCTTCTGCAGCGCGGCGAGCCGCTCCTCCTCCTTGCGCAGTTCGGCTTCGAGGATGCGCCGGGCATCGCTGTCGCGGGCGCGCTGCTGGGCTGGATCGACCCGCATGTCGCCGCTGGCCCGTGCAGCAGGTGCGGCACCACTGGCCGACCGGGCCGCTCCGCCCTCCCCACCGCCTCCGCTGGCAGGACGCCGCACAGGCGACTGCACCACCGTCACCGGCGCCCCGTCCAGCATCTTGCAGCCCAGCTCGGCAGCTTCCTTGGGGCTGTACTGGTCGGTATAGAGGTTGCCGGGGCAGCGGTAGACCGGGCGTTCCTGGGCGCTGGCCGCAGCCGCACCCGCCACCAGGGCCATTGCCATCGTCGTGCGCAGGATGCGTGGAAGGAAGATCGTGCTCATCGCGCCGCAGTATGGACCATAAAAAAGGCGACCCGCAGGCCGCCTTTCATGCACTCCGGTCTGATCGGCGATCAGATCACAGGGTGTAGTACATGTCGAACTCGATCGGGTGCGTGGTCATGCGCATGCGCTGCACTTCCTGCATCTTCAGATCGATGTACGCGTCGATGTACGAGTCGGTGAACACGCCACCCTTGGTCAGGAACGCACGGCCCTTGTCCAGATACTCCAGCGCCTGCTCGAGGCTCGAGCACACGGTCGGGATCAGCGCGTCTTCTTCCGGCGGCAGGTGGTACAGATCCTTCGTGGCGGCTTCGCCCGGGTGGATCTTGTTCTCGACACCGTCCAGGCCGGCCATCAGCAGCGCGGCGAAGCCCAGGTACGGGTTCATCAGCGGATCCGGGAAACGCGCTTCGACGCGGCGGCCCTTCGGATTGGCGACGTACGGGATGCGGATCGAGGCCGAGCGGTTCTTGGCCGAGTAGGCCAGCT
>NZ_JBFPGY010000022.1:0-4252 GCF_041083715.1 Sphaerotilus sp. | reverse complement strand
CCGGTCGGCCACCTGCTCGGCGCCTGCGCCGTGACGCTGCGCGATGCCGAGCACGCGCTGGTGTTCTCGGGCGATGTCGGTCGAACCGATGACCTGATGATGCCGGCGCCCTTGCCCATGACGGCGCCACTGAGCCTGGCGCCGGACCTGCTGGTGGTCGAGAGCACGTATGGCAACCGGCGGCACCCCGTGGACAACACAGCCGCACGCCTGAGCGAGATCATCAGGCAGACCACGCGGCGCGGCGGCAAGGTGCTGATCCCGACGTTCGCCGTCGGACGGGCACAGGCGCTGATGCTGGTGCTGCACCGCCTGCGCGCCGATGGCGAATTGCCGGACGACCTGCCGGTCTACCTCGACAGCCCGATGGCGCAGGAAGCCACCGCCATCTACACCGCCCACCGCGACCTGCTGCGCCTGTCGACAAGCGAGGCGCGCGGCTTCAGCGAAGGCGTCAAGCCGGTGCACAAGCCGCAGGAGTCGGCGCGGTTGGCGCGTCTGCGCGGACCGGCCGTGATCCTGTCATCGAGTGGCATGGCAACGGGTGGCCGGGTGTTGGGTCACCTCGCAGCGCTGGCGCCTGACCCGCACAACGCGATCGTGTTTCCTGGCTTCCAGGTACCCGGCAGCCGTGGCGGCAAGCTGGTCGGCGGCGCCACCGAGATCAAGGTGATGGGGCAGTACGTGGCGGTGAAGGCGCAGGTGCACCACCTCGAAGGCCTGTCCGGCCACGCCGATGCGGACGGCCTGATCGCATGGATGCGCCAGATGCCGACCGCGCCCAGGCAGGTGATGGTGGTGCATGGCGAGCCGGAGGCGTCAGATGCCTTGCGCATCCGCATCGAGGAAACCCTCGGCTGGCCGGCCCGCGTGCCTCAGGCCGGCGAGCGCCTGGGGCTGCAGGATCTCGGTGCGCTCAGGGTCGCGAACCGTCGTTGAGGCCCTTGGCGGCCGCCTTGGTCGCGGCGGCGGCCTTGCGGGCCTTGCGCGCGGCGAGGCGCTCCGCTTTCGCTGCGGCGGCTTTTTCTTCCTTGGCCGCGGCCTTTTCGGCCCGCGCGGCCGCACGTTTCTCGGCCTTGGTCTCAGGCTTGGTTTCAGCCTTCTTTTTGGCCAGTTTTTCCGCCTTGTCCGCCTTCTTCGCCGCGAGACGTGCCTCGCGGCGCTCGGCACGCCTGGCAGCGCGCTCCTCCGCCGCGGTGGGCTTGCCGGCCTTGGCTGCCTTCGCGGTGGCCTTGTCGGCCTTGTCGGCCTTCGACAGCTTTTCGGCCTTGGCCGCGGCCTTCTCCGCCTTCGCGGCTTCGGCGCGCTGGCGGGCCTCGGCCTGACGGGCGCGGCGGGCTTCCAGTGCCTTGTCGAGTTGTTCGACCTTGCGCTCGGCGGCGACCACAGCCGGATCGCGCAGAGTGGCCGGATCGGGCGCGACCGGCATGGCAGCAGGTGCCGCCGGCATCGTGATGGGCTTGGGGGTCTGGCCGGTGCTGGTCTGGGCCTGCGCAGCGGCGCCGGCGGTGAGCATCACGGCCGCAAGAGCGGCAATCAGCGGTTGCATGGGAGGGTGTCTCCAGGTTGAGTGGGAGGAATGTAGCTGCAGGGACCCAGGTCGTCGATTTTTTCAGCCTTGGGATGCATTCAATCGAAGCGCCGCTCGCGCAGCCACTTGGTGGCAACCCACTTCTCGCCGGCGATCACCGGGGCACCGCCGTGCAGGGAACGGGTGTCGGGATGGGCACGGTCGTAACTGAAGAACACCGCGTGGCCCTTGATGGGGGCGACTTCGAGATGGGCGTCCGGGAAGATCGTTCCACCACCTGCTTCGGGCGTGTTCAGGTACATCACCACCGTGCCGAGCCGCTGCCCACCACGCTGGAGGATGGTGGCCGAGCCGGGTTGTGCCGGGTCGAAGTAGTCGTAGTGCGGCTTGTACTCGGCGCCTGGCCGGTAGTGCAGCACCTGCAGGCCTTCGCCGTTCTCGACCGGCCAGCGCACCAGCGCCGCGATGCGCTGCTCGATGCGCTCGATCAGCGCCGTCTCGCCGCGGCCGAAGAACATGCCGGCGCTGGTGCGGGCCTCGTTGACCTCGCTGCCGCCGGTGGAGTTGTCGACGGTCTCGGAACGGGCCAGGCGCGGCGCGGCAAGCTGGCGCAGCGCATCACATTCCTCGTCGGACAGGAACCCGGCCAGCACCACGACGCGGGGCTTGCGCATCGACACCACGACCCGGACCACCTGCCCGTCCGGCAGGGGCAACTCGCACGGCGACTGCGCCAGATCGGGCTCGGGCACCAGCACGGCGGACGGACGCGCCTGCAGACGGGCCTGTTCGGCCAGAAAGCCCTCCAGCGTCTGCTCCAGCGCGGCCAGCGCGACCTCCTCGTTCCAACCGGACTGCTGCATGGCCTGCAGAACGGCGTCGGGCGAGTGGCCAGCCTGGGCCTGCTCCAGGATCCAAAGCCGCAGTTCCGGGGTGGCTGTCTGGGTGCTCATGGTCGTGCTCATGCGGTGTTGCCGTGAAGTGAAACCGTGACAATGGACTCAAGTGGACTCAGCCCGCGCGGCGGCGGAAGACCCAGCGGTCGTGCGCCGAGGCGGCTGCATCGAATCCGTAGCCCCCCAGATCGAAGCCTTGCAGCGCTTCGGGGCGGTCCACGCGGTGGGTGATGGCGTAGCGGGCCATCAGCCCGCGCGCCTGCTTGGCGTAGAAGCTGATGGTCTTGTAGCCGGTGTCCTTCCAGTCCTCGAACACGCACTCGACCACCCGGACCCGCTGCACGAGCGCCGGACGCAGCGCGGCCTTGGCGTACTCCTGCGAGGCGAGGTTGACGACCACTGGCGCGGTGGTCGCGGAGGCCGGCCTGCGCGCCGACAGGCGGTGCAGCAGTTCCTCGGCAATGCGGTCACCCCACCAGGCGTAAAGGTCCTTGCCACGCGGATTGGCCCAGCGCGTGCCCATTTCGAGCCGGTAGGGCTGCAACGCATCCAGCGGACGCAGCACGCCGTACAGCCCGGACAGGATGGCGACATGGCCCTGCGCCCAGGCCAGATCGTCGGCCGCCAGCGTCGCGGCGGACAGTCCGTCATAGACATCGCCGTTGAACGCCAGCACGGCCGGTTTGCTGTTGGCCAGCGTGTTGCGCGGGCGCCAGGCGCCATAGCGGGCGACATTCAACGCCGCGAGCTTGTCCGACAGCGCCATCAGCGACGCGATCTGCGCCGGGGACTGCGTGCGCAACTGCTCGATCAACGCCGCGGCTTCGGCCATGAACACCGGGCGGGTCGGCTCGACCGCGGTCGGGGTCTCGAAATCCAGGGACTTGGCAGGCGATAGCAGCAGGAGCATGTCGGGCAGGAAAATCAAGGGCGGCAATCCTGCAAGCGTACCAGCGCCGCACCATGCCTGAAAATGGGCCCATGACGATGCCCTCCGACTTCGCCTGCCCCTGTGGCAGCGGACACCTCCTGTCGGCCTGCTGCGGCCGCTACCACGCCGGCCCACCCGCAGAGCCCGCGCCCACGGCCGAGGCGCTGATGCGCTCGCGCTACAGCGCCTTCGTGCTCGACCGGCTCGACTACCTGCTCGCCACCTGGCACCCGGACACACGCCCGGCCACGCTGGAGCCCAACGAGCCAGGCCTGCGCTGGCTCGGCCTGACGGTGCGCCACCACCGGGTGCTGGACGCGAACCATGCGGAGGTGTCGTTCGTGGCCCGCAGCAAGCTGGGCGGGCGGGCGCACCGGCTGGAAGAGGTCAGCCGCTTCGTGCACGAGGACGGACGCTGGTTCTACGTGGACGGCGACACCGGTGGTCGGATCAGCGGGGAGGTCAGTGGTCGTCCTTGACCTGTCCGTCCGACAGGGGCGGCAGGCTGGCGCGCACGGCGTCAAGATCCGACTGCGCGAAGGCACGCCGGACCGGTGGCGACATCAACCAGAGCAGCAGCGCCGAGGCGACCAGCGCACCGCCGACCGTGGGGTGCAGGCCCGTGCGGCGCTCCAGGCCGGAGGCGGTCCACGGATCCAGCAGCAGCACGCGCACGGACGGGAAGTCAGCCCCGCCGGGCCAGGCCATGGCCGCCAGCAGCAGCACCAGCACCACCATGGCCAGCGTGCGCGCCCAGCCCTGCGCACGCCAGAGTCCGGCTGCGGTGCCCAGCAGCAGCCAAGGCAGTGGCTGCTGCCACAGGATGCCATCCGGACTGTTGAACGACGCCATCGACAGGCCCAGGAACAGCCATGCGCTGATGGGCGGTTCGAG
>NZ_JBFPGY010000021.1:0-13908 GCF_041083715.1 Sphaerotilus sp. | reverse complement strand
GGTGCCAGCGGCGGCGCGCACCTGCTGCTCGACTTCCTGGAGCGCATCGACCGCTACGAGGACACGCGCAACTTCCCCGCCGTGAAAGGCCCGAGCTACCTGAGCGTGCACCTGCGCTTCGGCACCGTGTCGATCCGCCAGCTGGCGCGGCTCGCGCACGAGCGCATGGTCGGCGGCTCGCGGGGTGCCGAGGTCTGGCTGTCCGAGCTGGTCTGGCGCGATTTCTATTTCCAGATCCTGTACCACCACCCGCGCGTGGTCGGCCACTGCTTCAAGCCCGACTACGACGCGGTCAAATGGGACCACGGCCAACACGCCGACCAGCTGTTCACCACGTGGTGCGAGGGCCGCACGGGCTATCCGATCGTGGACGCCGCGATGCGCCAGCTCAACCAGACTGGCTACATGCACAACCGGCTGCGCATGGTCGTGGCGAGTTTCCTCACCAAGCACCTCGGGATCGACTGGCGGCGGGGCGAAGCGTATTTCGCGCTGCACCTCAACGATTTCGACCTCGCAGCCAACAACGGCGGCTGGCAGTGGGCGGCCTCGACCGGCTGCGACGCGCAGCCGTATTTCCGCATCTTCAACCCGATGACGCAGAGCCGGAAGTTCGACCCGGCCGGGCGGTTCATCCGGCGCTATGTGCCCGAGCTGGCCGGGCTGAACGACGACGAGATCCACGCACCGTGGGAGGCGAAGCCGATGGAGCGGCTGGCGGCGGGGGTGGAGCTGGGCAAGACCTATCCGGCGCCGGTGGTGGTGCATGAAGCGGCACGGGCGAAGACGCTGGAGCGGTTCGATGCCCTGAAGAAAGCCCCGCAGAAATCCTGAGCAATCTGGCGCAGGCTCAGAACAGCTCGATCTCGCCGCAGTGGCTGGTGTCCTCGATCAGCCGCTGCTCCACCAGCACCTCGTGCGAGTGGATCTGGTTCCGGCCGTTCGTCTTGCCGTGGTAGACGGCCTTGTCGGCGCGGTCGAAACAGGCTTGCGGTGTGTCGCCCGGGCGGACATCGCTGAAGCCGATGCTGACCGTGACGCGACCGATCGCCGGGAAGTCGCAGGCCTCGATGGCCAGGCGGAAACGCTCGAAGGCCTTGCGGGCGCCGGCCTCGTCGCGGGCGGTCAGCAGCACGACGAACTCCTCGCCGCCGAAGCGGTAGAGCTGGTCGTCGAAGCGGAACACGCTGGTCATGGTGCGCGCCACCATGGACAGCACCTCGTCCCCGACGAGGTGGCCGAAGCGGTCGTTGACGAGCTTGAAGTGGTCGATGTCGATCACGCCCAGCCAGTGGCGGCGCACGACCGGGACAGCGCGGCGGTCCTGCGGATCCACGGCCTCGTCGGGCACCCCGTAGATGCGCCGCGCCTCGGCGACCGTGGCCTGCATGAAGGCGGTGTCGAAGCGCTTGCGGTTGAGCAGACGGGTCAGCGTGTCGCGCTCGCTGTAGTCGAGCAGGCCGAGCACGTTGCGGTGGCCCTGCAGCAGGCGCTGGGCGGCGTCCAGCATGGCCGCGTCGAGCCGCTGCACGCTGTCGAATTCGATCAGGCCGTCGACGTCGGCGTCGAGCAGCAGCGGCAGGCCGGTGTGCCAGCCGGAGGTGTCGGCAGTCGGCCGTGCCACCACTGCACGCGCGTCGGCACAGCGCGCCAGATCCGGCAGCGCGTTCCATGGCACGGGAATGCGCGCCGCATCGTCGAGCTGCTCGACCGGCATGGCACGGTCCTGTCCCTGGTGCTGCTCGCCGCAGAGAATCCAGTGGCGAGGCTGGCCCGCTTCGCCCTTGACGCGCCAGAGCCGCACGCGCGTCGCCGCGGTGCGCGCCGCCAGCGCCGTCAGCAGCAGCGCATCGACCTCGGCCCGCTCGCGGCTGCGCGTCATCGCGAGCAGGGTGTCGAGCAGGTCCGGTGTGGTCGCTGGCATGCGGGATCGCCCTGGCTCAGGCGACGGTGCCGGGCGAGACCTGGGCGTGGGGAGCGATCAGCCGCAGCAGCTCGTCCTCGCTGTAGGGCTTGCCGAGGTAGTGGCTGGCGCCCAGTTCAAGCGCCAGATCACGGTGCTTGCTGGCGATGCGCGAGGTGATCATCACCACCGGCAGACCCGCCAGCCGGGCATCGCTGCGGATGTTGCGCAGCAGGTCGAAGCCGTCCATGCGGGGCATCTCGATGTCCGAGAGCACGACCACCGGCCGCTCGCCGGCCAGCAGGTCGAGCGCCTCCAGGCCGTCCTTGGCCAGCGCCACGCGGTAGCCCTCGCGCTCCAGCAGGCGCTTGGTGATGCGGCGCACGGTGAGCGAGTCGTCCACCACCAGCACCAGCGGTGCCGGCTTCGCCAGCTCGACCGGCTCGGCATCGTCCGGCCCCTTCAGCGCGGCGACCTGCATCAGCCGCTGCGCCCGCACGCCGTAGACGGCCGCCAGCGCCACCGGGTTGTAGATCAGCGCCACCGCGCCGGAGGCCAGCAGCGTCATGCCCGCCAGCCCCGGCACCCGCGCCAGCTGCGCGCCGAGGTTCTTCACCACCACTTCGTGGTTGCCGAGCACATCGTCCACATGCAGCGCCACGCGCTGCTGCGCCGAGCGCACGATGACCACCGGCAGCGTCCGCCCGCTCATCTCCAGGCTGCGGCCGGGGCTGTCGAGCAGCGCGCCGAGCCAGTAGAACGGCAGCGACTGGCCGCCGTACACGTACTGTCCCTCGTGGTAGGCCTGCTCGACACGCTCGGCCGGCGTGCGCTGCACGAGTTCGATCAGGTTGGACGGCACGGCGATCGAGCGCGTGCCCGCGCGCAGGATCACGACCTGCGTCACCACGGTGGTCAGCGGCAGCACCAGCTTGAAGCAGGTGCCACGGCCCGCCTCGGAGCGGATCTCGATGCGCCCGCCCAGCGACTGCACGTCGGACTTGACCACGTCCATGCCGACACCGCGCCCGGCCACCTCGGAGAGCACCGCCGCCGTGGACAGGCCGGGGGCGAAGATCAGGTCCGTCAGCACCGCATCGGCCACGACGGCATCCCCGGAGATCAGCCCCATCGCGACGGCGCGTTCGTGGATGCGGCCCAGGTCGAGCCCGGCGCCATCGTCGCGCAGCTCGACACAGACCTCGTTGCCCTCCTGCACCAGCGACATCGTGATGCTGCCGATGGCATCCTTGCCGGCAGCGGCACGCTGCTCGGGCGCCTCGATGCCGTGGGTGACTCCGTTGCGCAGCAGGTGCTCGAAGGCGGCGGTCATGCGGTCCAGCACGCCGCGGTCGACTTCGATCGAACCGCCGACGATGTCGAAGCGCACCTGCTTGCCAACCTCCTTGGCCGCCAGCCGCACGACGCGGTACAGGCGCTCGGACAGGCTCTCGAACTCGACCATGCGCGTGCGCAGCAGGTCGCCCTGCAGTTCGCGGGTCAGCCGAGCCTGCACGGCCAGTTCGTCCTCGGCGGTCTGCAGCGTGCGCTGCAGCGCACTGCGCACGGTGGCGACGTCGTTGACCGACTCGGCCATCATGCGGGTGAGTTCCTGCAGCCGGGTGTAGCGGTCGAGTTCGAGCGAGTCGAACTCCTGCGCCGCCGCACGGGCCGCTTCGCGGCGCGATTCGAGCTGCGTGTCGGCCTGCAGCGTCACGTCGTGCAGCTGTCGGCTCAGGCGCTCCAGGTTGTCGGTCAGGTCGCCGAGCGAGCTGCGGATGTGGCCGACTTCGGCGTCCAGCCGCGAGCGGGTGATGCTGACCTCGCCCGCCAGATTGACCAGCCGGTCCAGCAGCGCGGCACGCACGCGCACCGGCTGCGGGTTGAGCACGACCCGCTCGGTCGGCGCAGCCGGTGCGCCACCCAGCGGCGCGACGAAGCGTGACCAGTCGATCATGCCGACGGTGTCGGTCGGCAGCGCCACCGGGGTGGCAGTCGCCGCGCGCTGGGCAGCACCCGGCGCTGGCGGCGCGGGCATCCGCGCCTCGGCGGACAGCGGCCGCGGTGGCGTCAGCGTGGTCTGGGCCCAGGGTGCTGCGGCCATCGTGGACGCAGGCGTCGACTGGCGCTCGCGCAACCCCTCGAAGGCAGCGACCAGCGCATCGGCCCGCTGCGCCAGCGCCGACAGCCCGGCCACCGGCACCTCTGCGCCCGCCGCCAGCAGCGCCTCGATCGCGGATTCGAACCGGTGCGCCAGCTCGCCCAGGCGCATCGCGCCCGCCAGGCGGGCGCTGCCCTTGAAGGTGTGCAGCGTGCGCATGCACGCGGTCGGCGCGCCCGTGTTGCCGGGACTCTGCAGCCAGGCGACGACCTGGGACTCCAGCCGCGGCAGCAGTTCCTGCGCTTCTTCGGAGAAGATCGGGAACAGGTCGGCATCCACCTGGTCGATCTGGTCGATGTCGGCGTCGAAGGCGTGGTCGATCACGATCGTGGACGCCGCGGCAGCCGGTGTCGACACCAGGGCCGGGATCGGCGCGGAGGCCTCGGCAACGGATGCTGCGTCGGCTCCGGTCAGGCGCTGCTGGGCGCCCAGGCTCCAGGCCTGCAGCCGCTCGCTGACCAGCGGCGAAGCCATCTGCAGGAAACCGGCCGCGAACTGGTGCAGCAGGCGGCGAATGTCATCGCTGACCATCACGAACAGCTCGGCCTCGGAGGGGTCGATCGGACCCGCCACCTGCAGCGCCAGCACCTGGTTCAGTGCATGCTCCAGTGCGCGCGCCACCTGCGCCAGTTCGGTGAAGCCGACGGTCGCCGAGTTGCCGGCCAGCGTGTGTGCCAGCGTCATGGCCTCCTCGCCGAGCGGACGCGGCAGCTCCATCGTCCACAGCGTCAACTCGGTGCCCAGGCGGCGCGAGACCTCGTCGGCCTCGTTGAGGTAGATGTTGAACAGCGGGATCTGCAGCCGCAGCGGACCGATGACCTTGATCTGGTCGTCGTCGCCCTGCCGATCGGGCTGGGCGGCACGCAGCACGTCGGCCGCGATCTGGGCGCGTACGCCTTCCAGATCGATCACGTCGGCGGTCTGCTGCGCCAGTGCAGGCACCGCGGCGGGTGCATCCGCCGCGACGGCAGGCGCCTCGCCCACATCAAGGTCCAGTGGCTCGATCTCGGGCGCAGGTTCGGCAGGACGGATCAGATCCGCCTCGGGCAACGGGCCGCTCAGCGTCGCGTGTTCCGAGGTGGTGCTGGTCTGCAGCGGAGCGCGCCAGCTGTGGTGCTCGTCGTCCAGACCGGATGCCCCCACCTCGATGCGCTCGATCGGGCCGTCAGGCATCTCGAAGTCGTCGAACGAGACGTCGACGGGAGCGCTGAAATCCAGCGGCAGGTCGATGAGCATCGACAAGGCGTCCGGCACCGGAGCGGGCGCCGGTGCGCGCCACATGGCGCCGCCCAGCTCCATCGGCCGGGTCGCCTGCAGCGGCTCCATCAGCGGGCGAGCCGGCTCATCGAACGGCACTTCCAGATCGACCTGTCCATGCTCGGACAGCCCGCCCAGCCGCGAGATCGTCGGCGACGGCACGGGCGGCGACGAGGCCCCCGGCAGGCACACCCGCATCAGCTCGCCAGCATGGCGCAGCGCCTCGGCGCCCGCCATGATCGGTTCGGGCAGGAAGTCGGCCACATCCCTGCGGGCGATGGCGCCGGTCCAGGCCTCGAAATAGCGCAGCGCGTCACCGGTGAAGGTGCGCAGCTCGGAGCTGGCGGGCGTCTGCTCGGCCAGCCAGTGGTTGTAGAGCTGCTCGCACGACCAGGCAGCTTCGCCGAACGCGCTGAAACCGACCATGCGCGCACTGCCCTTGAGCGTGTGGAAAGCGCGGCGCAGGTGCGTGAGGAGCGGGAGGTTGCCAGGCGCCTGCGACAGTGCATCGAGCGCCGCCAGGCCTTCCGCAACCACCTCGCGGGACTCTTCGAGGAAGACCTCGCGCATCTCGTCATCGTCTTCCAGCCCGGTGGGCTGGAAGACCGGCATGTCGAGCGGGCCTGGTGCTGGCGGTCGGGCGGTCAGCGGCGGACCGAGCGGATCCAGGCCGAGCGGCGCCGTGGCGGTCGCGACAAAGTCCTGCATCACCTGCAGCACCTGCGCGCGGCCTTCGTCGTGGTCGTGGTCGAGCGCGTAGCGGGCGGCGCTGAGGTGCGCCGACAGCGCTGGCAGCGCGGTGACCTGGGCATCGTCCTGCAGCGCCTGCAGGTCGGCGGCGACCGCGTCCAGCGAAACACCATCGTGCTGGACGGCATCGGCGATCGCCTCGGCGCGGCTGATCACGTCGGCCGAGACCGCCGAGCGGCCCATCACCGGCGACAGCACGCCCAGCAGCGGGTCGAACTGGAACAGCGACTTGGCGACCACCGGCTGCACGCTCAGCATGTCGATCAGGAAGCCCAGCGCCCCCAGATTGGCCGCCAGCCGCTGGAAGGCGCTCAGCGTCCGGGCTTCCTGCGGCAGGTGTTCGCTGTGCAGCAGGTACTCGACGTCTTCGCGCATGCAGTGCAGCGTCTGGATGGCCGCGTCGATGCCCAGCACCGACAGCACCCCGCGCATCGAGCCGAGCAGCCCCGGCACGCCGGCGAGCAATCCGCTTTCCTGCGGGCTGCGGAAGAACTGGTCGATCTGCTGCTCGACCTCGCCGAGCGTCGCACGCAGCTCCTGCACCACGCTGCCGAGCGTCAGGCGCTCGCTGACGCGGCGGTAGAGCGCCTCCATCCACGGCTCCAGCGGCTGCGAACGCTGTCCGGCGGTCACCCGGTCGATGCGTTCGGCCAGGCGGACCGCGTGGTCGGCGTGGCCGTTGCGGTCGACATCGACCTCGTCGAGCGCGGCTTCCAGATAGAGCAGGCTGGTGGCGACCTCCATGCCCAGCTCGGGGCCGGGCGGCCGGTTGGCGCGCACGACGACCATGGCCGCGGCAACCAGCGCGCGGGCGAGCTGGCCGCCGTCCTCATAGAGCCGGCTGATCGACTCGCCGACCAGCGTGAACACGTCGAGCAGCGGGACACCCCGGTGCGGATCGCGGAAGGCTTCGGGCGACGACACCAGACTCCAGGCGTCCTTGGCCGCCTTCACGCGCTTGCGGGTCTGCTGGACCTGCACCGGATCGCTGCGGCCGTAGCACGGCATGTTGTAGTCGACCGGCGTCAGCGGTGCGAGGTCATAGGCGACGTGCACCGCTACGAGCATCGGCGCCTGCAGACCCGGTCGCGGCCAGGCCCGTGCGCAGTAGAACAGCAGGTCCTGCGCCAGCCGCTCCGAGAAGCCTTCGTCGCCCTTGATGCGGCTGCGCAGCTGCGCCATGACGCGGGACGCGGTGCGCTTGAGGAACATGTCCGGCGGCAGCAGCCCGAGCGACCAGGCCTGGAAGAACGCGCTCGCCAGCCGCCACAGCGTGGCCTCCTCGGCCCCGGTGGCGGCCTGGGCCAGGCTCGCGCAGTCGCGGGACAGCGCCACGGCCGCGGCCGGCGTGTTCTGGCGCATCAGCCCGAGCAGCGCCCGCTCGACGCTGGCGAGCAGCGCCGCATCGGCACGGTGCGCCACACTGTCGGTGGTGTCCGGCACCTCGCGCAGGCGCCAGTCGTGCGCCCACAGGTCGGCCGGATGGATGCGTTCGGCGCTGTTCAGCTCCAGCAGCACACGCCACTGCGGAAACAGCCCCACCGCCTGCACCGGCTTGCCGGCGAGCTTCTGCGCGAGGTAATCCAGCAGTGCCTGCGAGGCCTTCTCGATCGCCTCGACCCCGGCCGTGTCCAGCCGCTGCGGCTTGGCGACAAACCGCTGCACCAGCTGTTCGGCCGACCGCAGCAGCAGCGCACCTTCAGGCAGATTGACCAGCTCCAGCGCACCCACGCTCTGGTGGATCTGCTGCCGGGCGGTGCGCAGGACCGCCGGCTCGACATCGTCCAGGTCCGAGCCCTCGGCCGCACCGACCTCGCGCAGGTAGCGGCGCAGCGACTTGTGCGCCGCCTCCAGCGTCTTGCGGAGTTCCTCCAGCACCCAGGCGAGGGCGCTGAGGTCATCGGTCACGGCGGTGTGGTGCTGGTCCATCGGGCTCAACTGATCTTGAATCGCGCCACCGACTGCCGCAATTCCTCGGCCGTGCGGGACAACTGGCGCACCAGCTGCGCGGTGGAGCGGGTACCTTCGCCGGTCTGTTCGGTGACGGCGAAGATGTGCTGGATATTCTGCGCCACGATCGTGGCGTTCTCGGCCTCCTGGCGGGCCTGCGCCGAGATGGCCTCGATCAGCTCGGCGAGCTGGCGCGAGACGCGGTCGATCTCGGTCAGCGCGGTGCCGGCGTTGTCCGACAGCTTGGCGCCCTCGACCACACCCTGTGTCGAACGCTCCATCGCCACCACCGCGTCGGCGGTGTCGGTCTGGATGGTCTTGACCAGCACGGCGATCTGGCGCGTGGCATCGCCCGAGCGCTCGGCCAGGCGCTGCACTTCCTCGGCCACGACCGAGAAACCGCGCCCGGCTTCCCCTGCGGACGCCGCCTGGATCGCCGCGTTCAGCGCCAGCACGTTGGTCTGCTCGGTGATGTCGGAGATCAGCTCGGTGATCTCGCCGATCTCCTGCGACGACTCGCCCAGGCGCTTGATGCGCTTGGAGGTCTCCTGGATCTGCTCGCGGATGGTGTTCATGCCGCCGATGGTGTCGAGCACCGCGGTCAGGCCCGAGGTGGCCGCCGACAGCGAGTGGCGCGCCACGTCAGCCGACTGCTGGGCCTGGCCCGACACCCGCTGGATGCGGCCCGCCATCTGCAGCACGGCCTCGCCGGTCTCGCGGATCTCGCGCAACTGCTCGTCGGAGGCCGCGAGCAGCTCGGTGGAGGTTGCCTCGACCTGCTGCGTCGTGTCGGTCACCCGTGCCACCGTGCCCTGCACCTGCGACACCAGCGAGCGCAGTTCTTCCACCGTGTAGTTGACCGAGTCGGCGATGGCGCCCGTGATGTCCTCGGTGACGGTGGCCTGTTGCGTCAGATCGCCTTCGGCGACCGCCTGCAGCTCGTTCATGAGCCGCAGGATCGCCGCCTGGTTCGCATCGTTGACCCGCTTGGCCTCGCGCTCCTGGCGCTCGGCTTCGAGGCGCTGCACGTCCGACACCGACGCCCGCTGGCGCTGGTCGGCCGTGAACACCAGCAGCAGCCCCAGGCCGCCCAGCAGCCCGAGCAGCAGCGACAGCCCCAGCAGCCCGACGTTGAACCAGCCGATGCCGCCGACCGAGGACACGCTGGACTGCACCCGGGTCAGGCCCTGCCGCAGCGTTTCCGTGTCGACGATGATGGCCGTCTCGGCTTCGCGGGCCGAGACGAGGCCCTGCAGATTGCCGAGGATGGCGCTGGCGTGCGTGCGCAGCGCCTCGTGCGACTTCAGCAGCGCTTCCAGCCGGGCGCGGATCTGCGGATCCTTGGTGGCGGTCAGGCGCAGGTCGGGGTTGCCGTCGAGCAGGCCGCGGGCCACGTCGCGGAAGGTGTTGAGGTCCTTGCCGAGCAGGAACAGCGCCTCGGGCGACACCCCCTCGACGGTGAGCGACTCGTTGGCGGACTTGCCGATGCGCTGCGTCAGCATCACCAGCCGGCCGGCGGCGGACACCTCGGTGGGCAGCGCATCCTGCTGCACCTTGGCCGCGGCGATGGCCTCGGTGGCGTCGAGCAGCTCGCCCGACTGGCGGTTGATCGCCTTCAGCGCCTGCCCGACCTGGGTCAGCAGCGCCTCCTGGGCCAGCACGGTGCCGGCGTTCTTCTCGGTCTTGTCGACGACCGCCAGCAGCGGATCGATCAGGCCGCGCGTGGCCAGCGAGACCGCCTGCAGGCCGGTGTCGGCCTGCCCGCTGTGCAGGCCGCGCACGTTGGCCGACAGCACCGCCGTCGATTCGCGCACCTCGGCGAATGCCTGCGGCTGTCCGGCCAGTGCCTGCAGCACCGCCTTGGCCAGCCGCTGCGACTGCATCAGCGCCTGCCCGGTCGCACCGATCTGCGCCGAACTCCCTCCGGCCGAGCGCACCGCCATCACCGACGCCAGGACCAGCCCGAGCCCGCCCAGGGCGAGCAGTCCACCCAGCAAGCGCTGCTGCCGATCGGACGACCAGCCGCCGATCAGCGGCAGCCGGACCCGTGCAGCCAGCAGCGCCCGCCGCGGCGACGCGCCCGAGGACGGGCGGCGCTCGTGGAACGGCACCTGCAGGCTGGACGGCGAGGCCTCGCTGATGATGGATCCCTCAGGGACGGACACGGTGGTCTGGAGCGAAGCGTCCTGGACCGTGTCGTGCAGATCGTCGGACTCCTCGCCGCTGATCGTGTACGGGCCGGCATAGGATTCGTCGTCGGGCACGGGCGCCTCCGGCCCGCCGTGCCGCTGGTTCTTGCCCTTGAGCCTGTCCATGAAACCCATCCCCGCCTCGTCTTTCAACCGTTACGTCCGCGACCGTGCCACAGGACGGCTGTCATTCAGCGCCGATGATGCGCAGGAAACGCTCGTCACGCGGCAACATCGACAGGCGCAGTTCCTGCCAGAGCCGACCGGACACATCCAGCCAGCGGCCACCGGCAAAGGCCGGCTGCGGCTGTTCGTCCGGCACCACGGGGGTCATCTGGTCCGCGTGGCGCAGCCCGGCCAGCTTGTCGATCAGCAGCGCGGCGTTCAGCTCCAGCGTCGGATTGAACGCCACGACACGGGCCTGTTCGCGCACGGCGGGCGGAATCCGCTCGCGCAATCCGAGGAATCCGGCCAGATCCACCACACCAGTGAGCGCACCACGCAGGTTGGCGACACCCAGGAACCACGGCTCGGTGTGCGGCACGCCCAGCAGGACGCCCGGTTGGAAGATCTCGCCAGCCTCCGCCAGCGGGAACAGGAACGCGTGTCCCGCGGACTCGACCGCGAGCCAGCCGACGGTGTGCTCGATGCTGCGGACTTCCTGCAAGCGCTCGGCCAGCCGGCCTTGCAGCTCCCTCAGCGCTTCCTTGTTGGCCATGAGGGCTCCTGGTGGATGGGGTTCAGCCGAAGGCCCGGATCTTCTGGACCAGCTCGTCGGGATTGACGGGCTTGACCACGTAGTCGCGTGCACCCTGGCGCATGCCCCAGACCTTGTCGGTCTCCTGGCTCTTGCTGGTGCACATGATCACCGGCACGTCCGCGTAGCGCGGGTCACGGGTGATGGTGCGGGTGAGCTGGAAGCCGTTCTGGCCCGGCATCACCACGTCCATGAGGATCAGGTCGGGCTTTTCCTCGGCGATGCGGCGCAGGGCCTCCTCGCCGTTCTCGGCCGTGCGAACGCGGAACCCCTGGCGCACCAGCAGGTCCGTCAGGACATGCAGCTCGGTCCTGGAGTCGTCCACCAACAAGATGTTGTGTATCGGCATGGCGGGTCGTCTTGGGGCGCTCAAGCGTCTGGGCCGGACTCAGCGCCAGCCGGTCCGGGCACAGCGCATCAGGAGACCACCCGACAGTGCAACTGCACCGCCTGGAGCAACTGGTCCTTGGTGAAGGGCTTGGTCAGGTAGTCTTCCGACCCCACCATGCGCCCACGCGCCTTGTCGAACAGACCATCCTTGGAGGACAGCATGATCACCGGCACGTTGGCGAATTCGGGGTTGCGCTTGATGATGGCACACGTCTGGTAGCCATCCAGCCGCGGCATCAGGATGTCGCAGAAGATCAGGTCCGGGCGGTGGTCGCTGACCTTGGCCAGCGCGTCGAAGCCATCCTCGGCGAGCACGACTTCGCAGCCACCCTGCTTCAGGAAGATCTCGGCGCTGCGCCGGATGGTGTTGCTGTCGTCGATCACCAGCACACGCGTGACCGAGCGCTCGCGTTCGGGGGTAGGAGTGTCAGGCCGGTGGTCCACGACGGCATCCGGTCAGATCTGGACCATCTCGAAATCGTCCTTGCGGGCAGCGCATTCCGGACAGACCCAGTTCATCGGCACATCCGCCCAGGCCGTGCCCGGTGCGATGCCGTGTTCCGGATCACCAATCGCTTCGTCATAGATCCACCCACAGATCAGACACATCCAGGTTTTCGAAGGGCTCACGGCGTGTGTTCAGCTTGTCTACAATGGGCAAAGATTGTAGCCACTGGCCCCGCCCGCCCGGCGAGAACAGACGGCCCCCTTCACAACAATTCTCAGAAAACGGCCAGAGTCACTCTGGCCCTCCCGGATGAACCCCAACGCAACCGAAATCGTCAGCGACGACCCCCAGGACCTGCCGGCCCCGGCTTGCGTGATGAGCTTCAATGCCAGTGACGCCACCGGCGCCGGTGGCGTCGCTGGCGACATTGCCACCATCGCGGCCATGGGTGCGCACGCACTGCCCGTGATCTCCACCATCGTCATGCGCGACACGGCCGAGATCTTCGAGCACACCCCGCTCGATCCCGAAACCGTCGTCGAGCAGGCGCGCAGCGTCCTGGAAGACGTGACCATCTCCGCCTGGAAGGTCGGCTTCCTCGGCAATGCCGAGATCGTCGGTGCCGTGGCCGAGGTGCTCTCCGACTACCCGGACGTGCCGCTGGTGACCTATCTGCCCACGCTGTCCTGGATGGACGACGAGGACGAAGCCGCCGCCTACCACGACGCGCTGCGCGAACTCGTGCTGCCGCAGACGCTGGCACTGGTCGGCAACCAGAAGACGCTCACCGACTTCCTGCTGCCCGACTGGGACTCCGAGCGCCCGCCGTCGGCGCGCGAACTCGCCGTCGCCGCCGGCAAGCACGGCACGCAGTACGTGCTCGTCACTGGCCTGCAGCTGCCCAACAACCAGGTGGACAACGTGCTGTCCTCCCCGCAGGGCGCCATCACCGGCGAGAAGTTCGAGCGCTTCGAGACCTCGTTCATCGGTGCAGGCGACACGCTGTCGGCCTCGATCGCCGCGCTGATCGCGACCGGGCAGGAGCTGCACATCGCCGTGTCCGAAGCCCTGGCCTTCCTCGACCAGTCGCTCGACGCTGGTTTCCGTCCCGGCATGGGCAATGTCGTGCCCGACCGCTTCTTCTGGGCCATGCCGCCGGAAGACGAGGATGGCGAAGGCGAGGAGGACCTCATCGACGCGATGTCCGCCGACATCGACTCGCCCACCAAGCCGCGCAGCATCCATTGACGAACCCGGCGCCGGTCCGCCCGGCGCGAGACCGATGACCACCAACGACCAGTTGTTCGAACGTGCCCGGAAGGTGATTCCGGGCGGCGTCAACTCCCCCGTGCGCGCATTCCGTGCCGTCGGCGGCACGCCACGCTTCATCGCCCGCGCACAGGGCCCGCACATGTGGGACGCCGAGGGCAGGCGCTTCATCGACTACATCGGCTCCTGGGGCCCGATGATCCTCGGCCACGGCCACCCGGCGGTCCTGGCGGCCGTGCAGCAGGCGGCGACCGAAGGCTTCAGCTTCGGCGCACCGACCGAGCGCGAGGTCGAACTGGCCGAGGAGATCCTGTCGCTGGTGCCCAGCTGCGAGCAGATCCGCCTCGTCAGCTCCGGCACCGAAGCCGCGATGACCGCGATCCGGCTGGCGCGTGGCGCCACGGGCCGCTCGAAGCTGATCAAGTTCGAAGGCTGCTACCACGGCCACGCCGACGCGCTGCTGGTCAAGGCCGGCTCCGGGCTGGCCACCTTCGGCAACCCGACCTCCGCCGGCGTGCCGCCGGAAGTCGTGCAGCACACGCTGGTCCTCGAATACAACAACCTCGAACAGCTCGAAGAGGCGTTCCGGCTGCACGGCCCCGAACTCGCCTGCGTGATGATCGAGCCGATCGCCGGCAACATGAACTTCGTGCGGGCGCAGGTGCCGTTCGTGCAGCGCATCCGCGAACTGTGCGACCAGCACGGCGCGCTGTTCGTGTTCGACGAGGTGATGACGGGCTTCCGCGTCGCCCTCGGCAGCGCGCAGAGCCTGTATGCCGAAGCCATCCCCGGTTTCGCGCCCGACATCAGCGTGTTCGGCAAGGTCATCGGTGG
>NZ_JBFPGY010000020.1:0-13981 GCF_041083715.1 Sphaerotilus sp. | reverse complement strand
CGGCAGGCCCTCGCGCCGCGCCGCCTGGCGGATGCGGTGCGCCAGGCGCTTGGCGCGGCGCGGATCGACCGGCAGGTCCGTGCGGCCAATGCAGCGCCCGGCCGCCCCGACCGGCTTCGGGTGGCGCCAGACGGAGAGTTCCAGCCGCACTTCAGCCATGCAGCACCGCCAGCCAGCCCAGCAGCGCCGCCAGTTCGCTCAACTGCTGCGATGCGCCCAGCGTGTCCCCCGTGTAGCCGCCCAGCCGGCCATGGAACCAGCGCCCGCACCACAGCACCATGCCCGCCAGACCGAGCAGGCCGGCCAGCACCGGGCGCAGGTCACCCAGCACGGCCACCGCCGCGGCGCTGACCACGACCGCCCAGCCCATCACGACGACCAGCCCGCGGCCGGAGATCTGCTGCGCCATCGGCTTGGCCTTGGCGTGTTCCGGATCGCCCGCATACGGCAGCACCCACAGCAGCACGACCGGCGCGACCCGCGACAGCGCATGGGCCCAGACAATGGCCACTGCGGCGCCAGCGAGGTCCGTCGACGCGATGCCGTGCAGCGCCACCGCCTTCAGCCCCAGCACGCCGACCAGCCCGAGCGCGCCGTAGCTGCCCAGGCGGGAGTCCTTCATGATGGTCAGCGCCCGCTCGCGGTGGACCACCCCACCCAGGCCGTCGCAGGTGTCGGCCAGCCCGTCCTCGTGGAAGCCGCCGGTCATCCAGACCGTCACCGCCATCGACAGCCCGACCGCCACTGGCAGCGGCCAGAACGCCGCAGCCAGCGCCAGCACCGCCGCCCCGACCGCGCCGATGCACAGCCCGACCACCGGGTAGTGGCGTGCGCTCGCGTGCATCCACTCGGGCGACCAGCCGACCCACACCGGCACCGGCACGCGGGTGAAGAACTGCAGCGCGATGAAGAACAGGCGCCACTCGTGGACCAGCCAGCGCATCGGTGGCTCAGTCCGCGCGGTCGCTCACGCCGGCCGAGGCAAAGCTGGCCATCTCCGCCAGGATGCGGCAGGCCGACTCCAGCAGCGGCCACGCCAGCGCCGCGCCCGAGCCTTCCCCCAGCCGCAGGCTGAGGCTCAGCAGCGGCTCGGCCTCCAGGCGCGCCAGCATCAGCCGGTGGCCCGACTCGTCGGACTGGTGCGCGAAGACACAGCGCTGCAGCACGTTCGGCGCCAGCCGCGCCGCCACCAGCACCGCGCTGCTCACGATGAACCCGTCGACGACGATGACCCGCCGCTGCGCCGCCGCCTCCAGCACCGCGCCGACCAGCATCGCGATCTCGAAGCCGCCGAACGCCGCCAGGGCGTCCAGCGGAGCCGTGGCCGCTTCGTGGCGGGCCAGCACCTTGCGCAGGATCTCGGTCTTGCGCACCAGCGCCGGGCCGTCCACGCCGGTGCCACGGCCGGTGCAGCGGTCGATCGACTCGCCCGTCAGCCGCGCCATCAGCAGCGAGGCCGACGAGGTGTTGCCGATGCCCATCTCGCCGAACAGCATCGCGTTGCCCGGCAGGCTGCGCACGACGCCCGCGCCGGTCTCGATCGCTGCGGCACATTCGGCGGCGGTCATCGCCGGGCCGTCCAGCGCATCCGCCGTGCCCCAGCCGAGCTTGCGCTGCAGCAGGCCCGGACGCGGCGCGAACTCGTGCTTCACACCGGCATCGACCACCGTCAGCGCCAGCCCGTGCTGGCGCGCCAGCACGCTGACCGCCGCGCCACCGGCCAGGAAGTTCTCGACCATCTGCCACGTCACGTCGCTCGGAAAGGCCGAGACGCCACGCGACGCCAGCCCATGGTCGCCGGCGAACACGACCATCTGCGGATGCTCCAGCGCCGGCAGGTCACGACCCTGGATCTGGGCCAGCTTCAGCGCCAGCGCTTCGAGGCGGCCGAGCGAGCCTTGCGGTTTGGTCTTCTGGTCGAGCGCGGTCTGGACACGGGCGGTCAGCACGTCGTCGTGCAGGTCGGCCAGCTCGGGCAGGGTGGGGAGTGCGGGTGCAGTCATCGGGTGTCCTTGTCGTTGTGGGGTTGCAGCAGGGACATCAGCACGCCCTCGGGCACGTGCCGGTCCAGGAAATCGGCGAGGCCGTCGAACACCTCGTCCAGCGTGCGCACTTCGGCGCCGAACAGCGCGCGCAGCACTGCGGGTGACTCGAACAGGCCGTGCGCATACAGCCCGAGCACGGCGCCCTGCTGCCAGCCGAGCACCTCGCCCGCAGCGTTGTGCACCGCTTCGGTGGCGGCCGGCAGATCGGCATGCTGGCCCGTGCGGCCGTGGTGGATCTCGTAGCCGTCGAAGGCGACCCCGGACAGCGCCGACCATGGCCCGTCCAGCGCGGCAAAACGGGCCTGTGTCGGCTGAAGCAGCTTGTCGGGGTCGAACGCGGTCACCAGCGGCAGCAGGCCCAGGCCCGGCGCATTACCGCCGAGCGGGTCATCGACCGCGTGCAGGTCGATCAGCGCCTCGCCCAGCATCTGCAGGCCGCCGCAGATGCCGAGCACTGCCCCGCCCTGCGCCGCGTGGCGCGCCACGGCGAGATCGAGTCCTTGGGCACGCAGCCAGGCCAGATCGGCCATGGTGTGTTTCGAGCCGGGCAGGACCACCCAGTCCGCGGCGTCCAGATCGGCCGGACCCCGCGCCCAGACCAGGCGCACACCGGGCAGGTTGCGCAGCGGCTGGAACTCGTCGAGGTTGCTGATGCGCGGGTAGGCGACCACCGCCACACGCAGCGGGCGAGCGGACGAAGCGGTGCCCGTGCTCCGGTCGTCGAACACGCCATCCTCCTCGGGCAGACCATGTTCGCGCCACATCGGCAGCACCGCCACCGTCGGCACGCCGGTCAGCGCCTCCAGCTGCGCGGGACCGGGGGCCAGCAATGCCGCGTCGCCACGGAAGCGGTTGAGCACGAAGCCGCGGATCAGCGCGCGCTCCTCGGCGGGCAGCAGCTGGTGCGTGCCGTAGAGGTGGGCGAAGGCGCCGCCGCGGTCGATGTCGGTGACCAGCAGGCAGGCGGCGTCCACGGCCAGCGCGGTGCGCATGTTCACGTAGTCGCTGCTGTGCAGGTTGATCTCGGCGGGCGAGCCGGCGCCCTCGATGACCACGACGTCGTTCTCGGCCATCAGCGCGTGCAGCGCGTCGCGGGCGAACGGCCACAGCGCCTCGCTGCGTTCGCGCCACGGCACGGCACCCAGGTCGCGCCGCACGGCACCCAGCACGACGACCTGGCTGCGCGTGTCTGCCTCGGGCTTGAGCAGCACCGGGTTCTGGCGCACCTCGGGCACGGCACGGGCAGCCAGCGCCTGGAAATACTGCGCGCTGCCGATCTCGCCCATGCACCCGTCCGGACCCGGCACCACGCGGGCGTTGTTGCTCATGTTCTGCGCCTTGAACGGCGCGACCTTCAGCCCCTGGCGCACATACCAGCGGCACAGCGCCGTGGCCAGCCAGCTCTTGCCGGCGCCACTGGTGGTGCCCAGGACCATCACTGCGCGTGCCATGTGTTTCCTCAATAAGTCGACAGGCTCTGGAACCCCGACTGGCGCACGGTCGGCACGAAGCCCCCGTCGCCCACCGTCTGTCGCCACAGCAGCGCCAGCGCCTGCTGCGTCGGCGGGGCCTGCACGCTCACGCGCACCCAGCCCGACAGGCCCATCGAGGTGCAGTCGCGCAGCTTGATGCCCACGGCGCGCAGCTCCGGCAGCACCCGCGACGGGTGCAGCGGATCGGACGCGGCGTCCTCGCCCGCCGTCCACTGGCCCCAGCGGGCGATGTAGTACGGCGTGACGCTGGTCAGGCAGGTCCAGCCCAGGCGTTTCTGGCACAGCTCGATCTGCTGCCGTCGCCAGCTCCGCAGGATGTGCAGGCTGGAGCGGACCCAGCTCTGCGCCTCGTCGCTGGCCCAGCACTGCAGCATCGCCACGGCATGCGCACCCAGCGGCCACGACGGCGCGAGGGCCGACAGCCGCTCGATCAGCCAGTCGGTCAGCGTCGCGGACTCCGGAGTGCGCGCCGGGGCGATCGCGTAGGCACCGCGCACGCCAGTCAGCCCGAGTGCCTTGTTGGGCGACCAGAGCTGCCAGGCACCATCCGGCACCGGCGGGGCCTCGCCGTCCAGCCGCAGCGGCGTGTAGGCACGGTCGATCACCAGCACCGACTCGCCCGGGTTGAACGGCGGCGCGGCACGGGCATCGCCGATCGGGCTGCCAGGCTCGGTGTGCCAGATCAGCCACGGCGGATCCTTGGCGTCCAGGTCGTCGATCTCGCGCACCGTGCGCAGGCCGAGCGCCTCGGCCGCCGCCGCGTATTCGCCGTAGGCATAGTCCGGCACCCGCACACGAGCACCCGGGTGGATCAGCGCGATCGCCAGGCTCATGCGGCGGATGAACTCGCTGGCACTGCCCGCCACGACGATGCGCACCGGCTCGACGCCGTGCAGCCGCGCGAGCTGCTGCCGCAGGGCCGCGTAGCCCGGGTCGGGGTAGCGCCGCACATCGACTTGCCGGACCTGCTCCAGCGCCATCGGCGCCGGCCCGCAGGCGTTGGCGTTGGTGGAGAAATCCCAGCGCGGCACGCCCAGGGCGTCCGGCCCCCCGTGCGTGCGCACCAGGTCATTGCGGTCGTGGATCGACGTCATGTTCTGCTCGTTCAGGCTGGCCCCCCGGCCGCCCCCATCAACGCCCACCCCAGCCAGCCACCCGCGAGCATGGTCATCCACCACCGGACGGCCGACTGGGCGTGCCGCAGCGCGGTGTCCACGTCTGCGGCCTCGGGTGCTCGACCACGGGGGTGCAAAGCATAGACCCCGGGCTTGCCCAGACAGATGTCCAGACGTAACGCCATGGCCCCCATCGGCCAGCCACCGTTGGGCGACGGCGTGCGGGCCGCCTCGCCGCGCAGCAGCGCCCAGTCCGCCGCCCGCCACACCGGCCGCAGCAGCAGGGCCGTCACCCGCGCCGTGGGCCACGACAGCACGTCGTCCGCCCGCGCCGCCCACTTGCCTGCCCATTCCCAGGCACCGCGGTAGCCCCACATCGCGTCAGCCGTGTTGGCAAACCGGTACAGCACGGCACCCGGCAGTCCCGCCACGGCGAACCACGCCAGCGGCGCGATCACCGAATCGTTGAGGTTCTCTGCCAACGTCTCGATCGCCGACTCGCGCACCTGCGTGGCCGTGAGCTGGCGTACATCGCGGCTGACCAGCCACGCCAGGCGCGCGCGGCCGGCGTCCAGCCCCTGCTGCAGCGCCGCTTCGACCGCCCGCACCTCGTCGCAGAGCATGCGCGCCGCGAACAGCGGCTTGAGCAGCAGCGCCAGCAGCGGCATGGCCAGCCACGCCGGCAGCGTCCGCAGCCAGGCCTGCAACGCCCAGGCACCCGCCACCAGCCCGGCGGCCAGCCCGCACCAGACCAGCGTTCCGCACACGAACGCAGCCCGCAGCGGCCAGCTGCGCACCCGCCGTCCGACCGGCCCCAGCACCGCCCCGAGCCACGCCACCGGATGCCAGGCGTTCGGCGGCTCGCCGAAGCGGCGGTCCAGCGCCCAGGCAAGCAGCAGCGCCCCTGCCTGCAACACGGGCCACGGCGCCGGTTCGGTCGCGAAGGCGGTCAGCGTCACGGTGCGTCGGCGAGCCGCAGTTCGTCGAACACCAGCGTGGTCGGGCGCATCGGCGGGCGGGCGAAGACGGTGCGCGTTCCGCCGCTGACCAGCGCCAGCGGCGCGGTCATGCCCGGCGCATCGACGACGACGGTGTGGAACTCGCCGTCCTCGCCGCAGACGCACACGCCCGCTGGCAGCTCGGCCAGCAGCGCCGCGTCGTAGTCGCGGCCGCAGAAACGGGCGTCCAGCCGGCCGGTGTCCACGCAGACCAGCCGCGCCCGGATACCGCGGTCGAGGACCTCGCGGGCCAGCGCCGCACGCGACGCGCCCCACAGCGGGAAGACCGCCGCCAGACCAGCGCGGGCGCAGGCCGGCTCCAGCCAGTCGCGGTGCGCCTGCAGGTCGATGTCGCCGAAGACGACGTGGGTGTGGCCGCTGTCGTGCAGGGACTGCAGCGCAGCGTCGAAGCACATCCCGTACGCCCCCGGCACGCCCTCGGGCACGGCCACCGCCCGCCACACGCCGCCGAAGGCCGCGACCTGCGTGGCGACCACCTCTGGCGCAAGCGCGTGCGATTTGCTGAAGCCGTCGGCCTCGCACATCGTCAGGAAGGTCTGCACGTCGTGACCGGCTTCGCGGGCGCGCAGCAGCGCCAGGCACGAGTCCTTGCCGGCGCTCCAGCTGATGGCGGTTTTCACCGTCGCGGGAATCGAGGCGGTCATCGCGTCAGTCCTCGATGCCGCGCTGCGCCGGCACACCCGCCTTGAAGTGGTGCTTCACCAGCGCCATCTCGGTCACGGTGTCGGCAAGTTCGATCAGCTCGTCCGGCGCATTGCGGCCGGTGAGCACGACGTGGACATGCGCCGGCCGCTCGCGCAGCGCCTGCAACACCGGCTCCAGCGGCACCCAGCCGTAGCGCAGCGGGTACATGATCTCGTCGAGGACGACGAGGAAGTGTTCGCCGGCGCGGATCGTCGCCTCGGCCTTGGCCCAGCCGTCGCGGGCGAGTTGCGCGGAGTGCTCCAGGTCCTTGCTCTTCCACGAGAAGCCGTCGCCCAGGCCTTCGATCGGGATGCCGATCTGCTCGAACAGCCGGTGCTCGCCGAAGCGGGCGCTGGGCACCTTCATGAACTGGTAGATCTTCACCGCCTTGCCGCGGCCGTGGGCGCGGATGGCCAGCCCGAAGGCGGCCGTGCTCTTGCCCTTGCCGTCGCCGGTATGGACGAGGACGAGGCCGCGCCGTTCGCCATCGGGAACGATGCGTTCGCGGTCCACGGGGGGTTGTTCGATGTTCATGGAGGGGTTCCCTGGAGGTCCTGGAAGTCTTGAAGCAGCGGCAGCGCGACCCACTGGGCACCCATGCGCTCGATGCGGATCGCGCCGCCGAAGACCTCGACCAGCGCGGCCTGCACGGCCGGATCGCCGCAGCCCCCGACGGCACGCACGTCCCCGGCCGCCAGCACGACCAGCCGGTCGGCGGCCAGCGCCAGATTCAGGTCGTGCAGCACGCTGATGACCACCTGCGTGCGGCCGAGCCGTGCCATCTGGCGAACCAGCGCGACCTGGTGCGGCGGGTCGAGGTGGGTGGTCGGTTCGTCGAGCAGCAGCACCGGCGCCTGCACTGCCAGCGCCCGGGCCAGGAACACCCGCTGACGCTCGCCGCCGGACAGCGCGGACAGGCGGCGGTGCTGCCAGGACTGGCATTCGGTGTCGCGCATGGCCTGCTGGACGATGGCCTCGTCCTGCGGACCGGGCGTCGTGAACAGGCCGAGCTGCGGCAGGCGCCCGAGGTGCACGGCATCGCGCACGGTGAGTTCGCCACCGGATTCGGCCTGCTGCGCGAGCCAGGCCAGCTGGCGGGCGCGGTCGCGGGCGGACCAGGCGGCGAGCGGGCGACCGGCCAGCGTGACCTCGCCCGCATGGAGCGGCTGCAGCCCGGCGAGGGCGCGCAGCAGCGTGGACTTGCCGGCGCCGTTGGGGCCGACGATGGCGGTCCAGCCACGCTCGAACGCGAGGGTGATGCCGTGCAGGACCATGCGGCCGCCGAAGCGGACCTGCAGCGCGCGCGCGGCGATCATCCGGCGATCTCCCGGCGGCGCAGCAGCCACAGCAGGTAGAAGCCGCCGAGCACGGCGGTCAGCACCCCGACCGGCAGCTCCTGCGGCGCGATCAGCGTGCGCGCGAGCACGTCGGCCAGCAGCAGCAGCGCGCCCCCCATCGCCGCACTCGCGACGAGCCGGTAGCCGTGGGTCGCATGGACAAAGCGGCGCACCAGGTGCGGTGCGACCAGCCCGACGAAGGCGACCATGCCGGCCTGGGACACCGCGGTGCCGGTGGCCAGCGCCATCAGCACGACGAGCACCAGCCGCAGCGTCGGCAGCGGCAACCCCAGGCTCGCAGCGCTGTCCTCGCCCAGCGTCAGCGCATCCAGCACCCGCGACAGGCGCCAGCCCGGCGGCAGCACCAGCAGCAGCACGGCGCCCAGCACCGCGCAGCTCGACCAGCCGAGAAAGCCGGTCGTGCCGAGCAGGAAGGCCTGCTTGCCGCGCAGCGCGTCGGGCGCGAGCGTCGTCAGCAGGTCGTTGAGCGCGCCCAGCACGACACCGACCACGACACCGGCCAGCAGCAACCGCGTCGTGTGCTGCGCGCCCCGTGCCAGCGACAGGGTCAGGCCGACCCCGACCAGCGCGCCCAGGAAGGCCGCTGCGACCAACCCGAAGCGCGACAGCATCTCCGCCGTCGCCAGGCTCCATCCAACCCCGGCCAGCGAACTCGCCGCCAGCACCAGCACCACGCCCAGCGAGGCGCCCGCCGCGGAGCCGAGCAGGTACGGATCCGCCAGCGGGTTGCGGAACAGCCCTTGCGCGATCGCCCCGGCCAGCCCGAACAGCGCGCCGGTCAGCCACGCGCCCAGCGTGCGCGGGGCACGGATCTGCCACAGGATCAGGTCGGCCGAGCCGTCACCCAGCATGGTGCGCAAGGCAGCGAGGCTCCAGCCCTCGCTGCCTGCGACCAGCCCGGCAGCGCCCCCGAGCCATGCGACCAATGCCAGCGCCCAGGCCAGGCGGATGCGGCGGCGCTGCTGGTGTTCGCTCATGCGGCACTCACGGCAGCGCCTGCAGGCAGTCGGCGATCAGCTCCGCTGCCTCGCCCAGCCGCGGCCCGGGGCGCACGAGCATGTCGTAGCGGCCCACCTCGAAGGCGCAGGTGCGGCCCGTCTGCAGCGCCTTCAGCGTGGCCCAGCCAGGGCGGCGCGGCATGTCGCGCAGGTTGCGCTCGACCGCCATGACCAGCTCGGGCTGCGCCCTGACGATGAATTCGGGGTTGAGTTTCGGGAACGGCCCGAGCGCGGGCGGCACGATGTTGCCCAGACCGAGTTGCGCGAGCAGCTCGCCGATGAACGAGGTGCTGCCGGCCGCGTAGGGCGCCGAGTCCACTTCGAAATAGACCTTCTGACCGCGCAGCGCCACCGGCACCCGCGCCGCTGCGTGCTGCACCTGCTGGTCGATGCGCGCCCACAGCACGGCGCCCTGCGCGGGACGGCCCATCAGCGTGGCGATGGCGGCGACCATGCGTTTCGCCTCGGCCTGGCTGCGCGGCTCCAGCACCACGACGTGCAGCCCGAGCGACTCCAGCCGCTCGACCGCCCGCGTCGAGCGCGCAGCCAGCACCACGTCGGGCCGCAACGCGACGAGGCGTTCGACCTGCGTGTCGTCCATGCCGCCAAACTTGGGCAGCGCGGCCACGCTGGCCGGCCAGTTCGAGTAGCGGTCGGTGCCGATCAGCCGTTCGCAGAAACCGAGCGCACAGACCGTCTCGGTCAGTGACGGCAGCAGCGTGACGACCCGCTGCGGCGGTGTGGCCAGCCGGATCGCCGTGCCTCGGTCATCGCGGACGATCACCTCGGCACGGACGGACAGCGCCGCCAAGACCAGCACCAGCCCCCAGAGCCACCGGGTCATCGCTGCACCACCCGCTTCACCGGCATTTCCAGCCCGGCCACCATCAGCGTCACGCTCGGGCAGCGCGCCGCAACCTGCTGGTGCAGCCGCCCGAGTTCATCGACGTAGCGCCGGGCTTCACGCGACATCGGCGACAGCCCCAGCCCGATCTCGTTGGAGACGAGCACGACCGGGCCTGGTGCAGCCTGCAGCGCGGCATCCAGATCGGCCAGCACAGCCAGCCAGGTCGCGCCATCGACCGGCGCGCCCTCGATCGGCATCAGCCACTGCGTCAGCCACAGCGTCAGGCAATCGACCAGCACGAGGCAGTCCGGCGCGCTGTGCCGGTGGATGGCGCCAGCGAGATCGCGCGGCACCTCGTCCAGCGCCATCGCCGGCACCCGCTCGGCGCGGTCGCGCTGGTGCCGGTGGATGCGTGCGCGCATCTCCTCGTCACCACCGAGCGCGGTGGCCAGCAGCACGGCGCGGTGGCCAGGCTGCGCCAGCCAGCCAGCCGCACGCGATTCACCGCAGCGCGACTTGCCGCTGCGCTGGCCGCCGAGGAGGAACTCGCTCTGGAGATGCATGGCGCGGGGCGCTCCGGTCCGGGGCCGGTCGGATCGCCTGCTCAGCGCGGCGCGTAGCGCAGCGTCACGTACAGCTCGCGACCCGGCTGGTTGTAGCCCAGCGCCGTCTCGTACTGCCGGTTGGCGACGTTGTTCAGCCGTGCACCCAGCGCCCAGTCACGCGCGTACTGCCACTGCGCGTGCAGATCGACCGTGGCATAGCCAGCCAGGCGCTGCGTGTTGGCGGTGTCGTTGAAGCGGTGGCTGTAAGCCTGCAGGCCGGCGCCGAAGGTCCAGGCGCCCTGATCGACATCGGCGCTGAACTTGGCCGCTTCGCGCGCCCGGCGCGGCAGCAGCTTGCCCTGGTTGGCGCTGCCATCGGTGTCGTTCTTCGGCGTCAGGTGGTCCACCGCGGCGCCGACCTTGACCGGACCGAGCTGGCCGTCGTAGCCCAGGCTCACGCCGTTGCTCTGCGCGTACGGCAGGTTGACCGGGTTGGCACCCTGCGTGATGTAGCCGCGGATGCGGTTGCCGAACACGGTGGCACCGAACTGCTGCTCGCCGACCGTGTAGCGCAGGCCGACTTCGGCGTGCTTGCCCTGCTCCGGCTCCAGATTCGGGTTGCCGTAGGACGGCCAGTAGAGCTGGTTGAAGCTGGGGGCGACGAAGCTGGTGCCGACCTGGGCCGTGGCGCGCAGGCCTTCCAGCAGCGCGACGCCGTAGCCGACGGTGCCGGTGGTCGGGTTGCCGTACTGCGAATTGCGGTCATGGCGGAGGCTGGCCTGCACGGTGTGGATGCCGACTGCGGCGTGGTAGCCGAGGGCCAGGCTGTTGATCGTGCGGCCCGTGACGTCGTAGTTGGTGACCGGCTTGGCCACCTTCTGCTGGAGATGCTCGGCGACCACCAGCAGCGTGCCCACGGGCAGACTGAAGGTGTTGTCCCAGCTCAGCTGCTGCTGCACGGTGGCGATGGTGCCAAGGTCCGAATACGGCGATGCGGAGGCAATCGTTTCGTAGTCGTTGGCACTGCCGGCCACGCGGACCTGCGTGCGCCAGCCCGGAGCGACCTCGCCCGACGTGTCGACCGACAGCACGCGGGTGCGCAGACCGAACTTGGCGTCGGCGCCCGGGCCGTCGTCGTAGGCGGAGAGGGCGTCAGCGCTCAGCAGGTGCGCACCGACCTGCCAGCCCTGCGGCAGTTTCAGACCGATGCTGGCACTGGCTGCATTCTGGCGGAAGCCATCGGGGTCCGCGTTGTAGTTGCCGAACTCGGCACGCGGGTTGGTGGCCGAGAAGCCGCCGTTTTCGGTGTGCAGCACCTGCAGGGCACCGCTCCACTGTCCGTCGTTGAAGCTCGCGCCGGCACTGGCCTGGCCGTAGCGGCGGTCACCGGCGGTCACCGCACCGTTGTAGCGCGTGCCCTCGCTGGCGCTGGCGCGGCGGGTGAAGACCTGCACCACGCCGCCGACCGCGTCACTGCCGTAGAGGCTGGACAGCGGGCCGCGCACGATCTCGATGCGGTCGATGTCACCGAGCGGCAGGTTGTCGAGTTCGGGCATGCCGGTGGTCGCCGAGCCGTAGCGGACACCATCGACCAGCAGCAGCACGTGGCGCGCTTCCAGACCACGGATGAAGATGGAGCTGGTCTTGCCCAGGCCACCGTTGGCCGTGAACTGGATGCCGCCCTGCTGGGCCAGCACTTCGCTCAGCGTGCGGCCACTGGCGCGCTCCAGGTCGTCGCGGGTCAGCACGGTGACATCGGCCACGGTCTGGTCGACGCGCACCGGCGTGCGGGTGGCGGTGACGACCACGGTGGGCAAGGACGCGGCGGCAGCCGTGGTGCTGGCAGCAACACCGGACTGCGCGGACACAGTGGTCGAGACGATGGAGAACGCGCACAGCGCAGCGGCCAGTGCAACAGGTCGCACGGACAGACAGGGCAGCGAGGCAGCCCGGAATTCGGAAGTCATAGGAGAACACGACACGGAAAGATCGTGCGCGCCAGCTTCCCCGCAGGCACACACCTCAATGGTGGACAACCTGCGTTGTCCACCCCCCGTTGGCCGGTATCCGGGCTGACGGACGAACCCCGAGCGACCTTCCCGGTATCCCAATGACACCAGTGGCATGTGCGCCGAGGCAGAGAGCACGAAGGCTCCCGTCCGCTTACCGTTGCGGGGGCAGCGCAGGTTGAGCGTGGCCCGAAAGGGCGGTGACTTTCCTGCTTCCCGTTTAACCGTGCTGGCGTGAAGGCCGGCACGAGCACCAACAACGTGAATTGTAAACGGTGCTGGCCCGGACCACTACAATCATCGTGAACAGGGAGCGCGGACTGTCGCGCCCATCACTACGCAAACGCCACCGCGCAATGTCCACACTCGAAGACCTCGCCGAACGGGTAGAACGGCTGCTTCTGCGCCATGAAGCGCTTCAGCACACGAATGCCCAGCTCGAACAGCAACTCGCTGCCGTCGCGGCCGAACGGGACAACCTGCGCTCCCGGCTGGCGGCAGCACGGGCGCGCATCGACGCTCTGATCGAACGTCTGCCGGCCGGTGATGTCGATACCCATGACCGTGGCGCATCGGGAGGTGGGGTATGAAACAGCTCGAAGTCAGCATCATGGGCCAGAGCTACATCCTGGCCTGTCCGGACGGCGGCCAGGCGGTCCTGAGCGCGGCGGTGCGCCAGGTCGACCGCGAGATGTGCACCATCCGCGATGCAGGCCGGGTCAAGGCCCGCGAGCGCATCGCCGTGCTGGCGGCGCTGAACCTGGCGTATTCGCTCATCGAGCACCGCACCCTGGAAGGCCATGCCGGGCCGGTGCAGATCACCGAATCCGCTCCAGCCTTGGCACCGAGCATGCCCCTGATCACCATCGACGTCGACCACCTGGTGCGCAGGATCGACGCGGCACTCGGTGAACAGGATCACACCTCGCCCTGAGCCGCAGGGCCTGGATCGTCATAGAATTGACCCGTCCGCTGCGTTCGCGGGGGTTTTATTTCCTTGAACCGATGCTCTCGCGAGCCTGGGCTTGGAACATCGACCAGCTGGTGTGATCGTCTCGCGTCAGATGAACCCGAAGCCGGTCTGACCTCGCCCACCTGAATCCCCTGGGTTCAGGAATGCGGCCTTCGGTTCGCAGCGGACACCCTACATGCACCTTGATCTCACTCTGGTCGCCGAACTGCTTGCTCTCGGCATCTGCACCGGCTTCCTGGCCGGCCTGCTCGGCATCGGAGGCGGCATGCTCATGGTGCCGTTCATGACCCTGATTCTTTCTGCGCGCGGAGTCGACGCCGCGCTGGCGGTCAAGATGGCCATCGCCACCTCCATGGCCACCATCCTGTTCACCTCGGTTTCCAGCGTGCGGGCGCACCACCAGCGCGGCGCTGTCCGCTGGGGCATCGTGCGCACGCTCGCGCCCGGCATCGTGCTGGGTGGACTGGTGGCTGGCGCCGGGGTGTTCTCGCTGCTCAAGGGCACGACGCTCGCGCTGGTGTTCGCGGTCTTCGTCGTTTTTTCCGCCACCCAGATGCTGCTGGACCGCAAGCCCGCACCCACGCGCCAGATGCCCGGCACGGCCGGCAGTCTCGGCGCCGGCAGCGTGATCGGATTCATCTCCGGGCTGGTGGGCGCCGGCGGCGGTTTCATCTCCGTGCCATTCATGAGCTGGTGCAATGTGGCGATGCACAACGCCGTGGCAACCTCGGCGGCGCTCGGCTTCCCGATCGCACTGGCGAACACGGTCGGTTATGTGGTCGGTGGGTGGTCGATGCCCAGCCCGCTGCCCGGCGCGCTCGGCTACCTGTGGCTGCCAGGGCTGGCCATCATCGCGACGGCCAGCGTCACCACGGCGCCGTTCGGCGCCCGCACC
>NZ_JBFPGY010000019.1:0-14147 GCF_041083715.1 Sphaerotilus sp. | reverse complement strand
CAGCACGTCGAGGATCAGGAAGCAGCCCGAGTCCTTGCGGTCCTCGGTCAGGAACGCCATGCCTTGGCGCATCGCCGCCGACGGCGAACCGATGGCCACAGGCTGCCCGCCGATGCGGATCTCGCCCTTCGTCGCCGGGACCACGCCGAACAGCGCTTCGGCCACATTCGACCGACCAGAGCCGACCAACCCGGCCAGCCCCAGGATTTCCCCGGCGCGCAGATCGAAGCTCACGCCACTGAAGATGCCGTCCACACCCAGGTTCTTCACCGACAGCACCACCTCGCCGATCGGCACCGTTTCCTTGGGGAACATCTGCGTCACCTCGCGGCCCACCATCATCTTGATGATGTCGTCGCGGGTGACCTCGGAGGACAGTTTGGTGTCGATGTACTTGCCATCCCGGAACACCGACACCTCGTCGGCGATCTCGAACAGCTCGTTCATCTTGTGCGTGATGTAGACGATGCCTTTGCCCTGGGCACGCAGCTGCCGGATGATGCGGAACAGGTGCCCCACCTCGGTCTCGGTCAGCGCGGACGTCGGCTCGTCCATGATCAGCACATCGGAGTTGAACGACACCGCCTTGGCAATCTCGACCATCTGCCGGCTGGCGATGGACAGGCTGCGCACCTCGGCCTCCGGGTCGATGTCGATGGCGAGGCGGTCGAACAGCGCCTGTGTCTGCTGGCGCAGCACGGCGTGGTCGACGAAGCCGAAGCGGTTGAGCGGCTCGCGGCGGATCCAGATGTTTTCCGCCACCGTCATGAAGGGCATCAGGTTGAGTTCCTGATGGATCATCGCGATGCCCTGGTTCAGTGCGTCGAGCGGACCGCGCAGCGTCACCGGCTGCCCCTTCAGGCGGATCTCGCCCTGGTCGGGCGTGTAGATGCCGGCGATGATCTTCATCAGGGTCGACTTGCCGGCACCGTTCTCGCCCATCAGCGCGTGAACGGTGCCTGCACGCAGGCGCAGGCGCACGTTGTCCAGTGCGACCACGCCCGGGAAGGCCTTGCGGATGCCCTCGATTTCCAGCAATACAGTCTCAGACATCCTCAAGTACCTTCAACCTTCAGACCTTCAGGTGTGGTTCCGGCTCAGTTCTTGCCGGTGTACTTGGCCAGGTTGGCCGGCGTCACCAGCTCGAACGGCACGTTCACGAAACGCTCGACCGGCTGCTTCTTGATCAGCTTGATCGCGGCGTCCACGGCACCCGAACCCTGACCGGCAGCGTTCTGGAACACGGTCACCTTCAGGTCACCGGCCTTCATCGAGGCCAGCGCGTCCGGCGTGGCGTCGATGCCGGCGACGATCGAAGCGGAGGTCCACTTCTTGGCGGCCTTCAGCGCGTTGATGGCGCCGATGGCCATCTCGTCGTTGTTGGCGATGATGGCGTCGAACTTCACGCCCGACGACAGCCAGTTGGTGGTGATGTCCTGGCCCTTGGTGCGGTCCCAGGCGCCTTCACGCTTGTCGACGATCTTCATGCCGGAGCAATCGCTGGTCTTGACCACTTCCTCGATGTCCTTGGTGCGGGTGCGGGCCGCTTCGTTGGACAGCTCGCCCATCAGCACCAGGATCTCGCCCTTGCCCTTGAGCAGGCGGCAGACTTCCTGGGTTTCCAGCGTGCCCGAGACCTTCTCGTCCGAGGCCACGAACGCCACGCCAGCGGGCAGCTTGTCGAAGTCCACCGGCTTGCGGTTGACGTAGACCAGCGGGATCTTGGCGTCGGTCACCATCTTGGTGATCTTGGGGGTCGCGTCGGTGTCGACCGGGTTGACGATGATCGCGTCCACCTTCTGGGCGATCAGGTTCTGGATCTGGCTGAGCTGCTTGCCCACGTCGTTGCCAGCATCTTCGACCTGCACGCTGGCGCCGGCCTTCTTGCCTGCGTCGAGCGTGCCGTTCTTCAGGATCGTCAGGAAGGTGTCGAGCTGGGCCATCGCCAGACCGATCTTCTGGGCGTGGGCCATCGGGGATGCCAGGGAACCCGCGACAGCGGCGGCAATCAGCAGTTTCTTCATGATCTCGGTCTCCTCTATGTATGACAGACGGGGCGCCTCGGCGCCACCCGGGTGGATTGGCTGAGCACTGCGTGAAGCACTGCTCAACACGGTGCCACTGTAGCGCCCGGCTCCAGAATTTTGGAAATAGATTTCTAAGGAAATACACCTAGGGAATTCAATTTCCGAAGACCCTAGACTCGGCGCCAACCTTTGCACACCCTACGCACATGCCCTTTCCGGGCGGGACGTCCCCGATGAGCACCTTGAACTTCCCCTCCGATCGTCCGATCGACCTGGCCTGTCTGGGCCGGGTCGCGGTCGATTTCTATGCCCAGCAGTTCGGCAGCCGCCTGGAGGACGCCCGCAGCATGGCGATGTACCTCGGTGGATCCTCCGGCAACCTGGCCTTCGGCGTGGCCCGGCTCGGGCTGCGCAGCGCGATGATTTCGCGGGTCGGCAACGAGCAGATGGGGAACTTCCTGCGCGAATCCCTGCAGCGCGAAGGCTGCGACGTGAGCCAGCTCCAGACCGATCCCGAGCGCCTGACCGCCCTCGTCCTGCTGGGCCTGAAGGACCGCGACACCTTCCCGCTGCTCTTCGTGCGCGAGAACTGCGCCGACATGGCCGTCAACGCCGACGAGATCAGCGAGGACTTCATCGCCGGCTGCCGCGCCCTGGCCATCACGGGCACGCACCTGTCCACGCCAACCACACGCCGTGCCGCGACCACCGCCCTGGCCTATGCGAAGCGGCATGGCGCCATGCGCGTGCTCGACATCGACTACCGCCCGGTGCTGTGGGGCCTGACCAGCCGTGGCGCGGGCGAGAACCGCTTCGTGCCGGACGCCAACGTCACGCTGCAGCTCCAGCAGGTGCTGGACCAGTTCGATCTGCTGGTCGGCACCGAGGAGGAGTTCTTCATCGCCGGCGGCCATCCGGAGGACCTGATGGCCTCGCTGCGGGCGGTGCGCGAGGTGTCGGCCGCCAAGCTGGTGGTCAAGCGCGGCGCCCTGGGCTGCTGCGTCATCGAGGGCGCCATTCCGGTGGCGATCGAGGATGCACCGACCTTCCGCGGCGAGCGCGTCGAGGTGCTGAACGTGCTGGGGGCGGGCGACGCCTTCCTGTCGGGCCTGATGACCGGGCTGCTGCAGGGCAAGGACTGGGCTGAATCAACCCGCATCGCCAACGCCTGCGGCGCCATCGTCGTCTCGCGCCATGCCTGCTCGGCCGCGATGCCGACACCCGCCGAACTCGACCACTGGTTCAGTGGCAGCCGCAATCCCAAGGTCGATGCCGACGCCCAGCTCGCCCACCTGCACCGCGTCACCGCACCGGCCCGCCCGGACTGGAGCGAGTTGTGCGTGATGGCCTTCGACCACCGCAGCCAGTTCTACGACATCGCCCGTGAAGCCGGTGCCGAGGAAAGCCGCATCCCCACGCTCAAGAAGCTGCTGGTGCGCGCCGCCGAGCAGGTCGAGCGCAGCCACCAGCTGCAGGGCCACGTCGGCGTGCTGATCGATGGCGGCGACTACGGCCGCGACGCACTGGCCAGCGCCACCGGCCGCGGCTGGTGGGTCGGCCGCCCGGTGGAGCTGCCCGGCTCGCGCCCGCTGCGCTTCGACGGCACCCGCTCGGTCGGCACGGCGCTGATCCACTGGCCGACGGAGCAGGTCGTCAAGTGCCTCGTGCATTACCACCCGGACGACACCCCGGCGCTGCGCGTGGCGCAGGAGCAGACCGTGCTCGAACTCTGGGAAGCCACCCGCGAGAGCGGCAACGAGCTGCTGCTGGAGATCATTCCGCCGAAGGCCATGACGCCGGCCGGCACCGAGGACGCCGCCGTGCTGCGCGCCGTCAAGCGGTTCTACAACCTCGGCGTGAAGCCCGAGTGGTGGAAGCTCGCGCCGATGAGCGCCGACGGCTGGACACAGCTCGCTGCGCTGGTGGCCGAGCGCGACCCGCACTGCCGCGGCGCCGTCATCCTGGGCCTGAACCAGCCGCTGCAATACCTCGCCGACAGCTTCGTCCACGCCACCAACCCCATCGTCAAGGGCTTCATGGTCGGCCGCTCGCTGTGGGTCGAAGCCTCGCAGCAGTGGTTCCGGGGCGAGCTCGACGACAAGACCTTCATCGACACCGTGGCACAGAATTTCGCCACCCTCGTCGACGCCTGGAAACGCCGCAAGGCCACGGCCACCTGAACACCATGCACAACACCATCCGACTCACCGTCAGCCAGGCGCTGGTGCGCTATCTGGCGGCGCTGCGCGTGGAACTCACCCACGTGGACGGCTCCACCGAGGTCGTGCCCTACGTCGGCGGCGCCTTCGCCATCTTCGGCCACGGCAACGTGACCGGCCTGGGCGAATCGCTGCACCAGGTGCGCGACCAGCTCCCCACCTACCGCGCCCACAACGAGCAAGGCATGGCCAACGCGGCCATCGCCTACGCCAAGGCCAACTTCCGCCAGCGCATCATGGCGGTCACCTCCAGCATCGGCCCCGGCGCCACCAACATGGTGACCTCGGCGGCGCTGGCGCACGTCGGGCGGCTGCCGGTGCTGCTGCTGCCGGGCGATGTGTTCGTCACGCGGCTGCCGGACCCGGTGCTCCAGCAGGTCGAGGACTTCGAGCAGGGCGATGTCAGCGCCAACGACTGCTTCCGCCCGGTGACGCGCTACTTCGACCGCATCACCCGCCCCGAGCAGTTGCTGGTGGCGCTGCCGCGGGCGATCCAGGTGCTGACCGACCCGGCGCAGTGCGGGCCGGTGTGCCTGGCGCTGCCGCAGGACGTGCAGACCTTCGCGTTCGACTGGCCAACGGAGTTCTTCGAGCCGGCGGTGATCCGCTTCCGCCGCCCGCCGGCGGAACAGCGCGCACTGGACGAGGCCGTCGCGCTGCTGAACTCGGCGAAGAAGCCGATGCTGGTGGCCGGCGGCGGCGTGCTCTACAGCCAGGCGTGGGCGGCACTGCGCGACTTCGCGGACGCGCACGGCATCCCGGTCGTCGAGTCGCAGGCCGGCAAGGGCAGCCTCGCCTGGGACCACCCGCTCAACCTCGGTGCGATCGGCGTCACCGGCTCGCCCGCGGCCAACGCGGCGGCGGCCGAGTGCGACGTGGTGTTCGCCGTCGGCACCCGGCTGCAGGACTTCACCACCGGCTCGCACGCGCTGTTCAGCCACGCCAAGCTGCTGAGCCTGAACGTGCAGCCCCTCGACGCCGGCAAGAAGCGCGGGCAAGCCCTGGTCGCCGATGCCCGCGCCGGACTCGCGCAGTTGTCGGCCGCTTTGGGCGACTGGCGCGCCGACGAAGGCTGGACCGCGACGAGCCGTACACGCGCCGCTGCGTGGGTCGCCCGCGTGACCGAGCTGACGCTGAACGTACCGACCGACACGCTGCCCTATGACGCCGAGGTGATCGGCGCGGTGCGCGAATCGGCAGCGGACGTCGGGCTGGACAGCGGCACGAAGGACCTGGTGGTCTGCGCGGCCGGCACGCTGCCCGCCGAGCTGCACAAGCTCTGGCGCAGCGGCCTGCCCGGCAACTACCACATGGACTACGCCTTCTCGACCATGGGCTACGAGGTCGCGGGCGGTCTGGGTGCCAAGCTGGCGCGGCCCGAGCGCGAGGTCTTCGTCCTCGTCGGCGACGGCTCCTACATGATGCTCAACGCCGAACTCGCCACCTCGGTGATGCTCGGCCAGAAGATCATCGTCGTCCTGCTCGACAACCGCGGCTACGGCTGCATCGAGCGGCTGCAGGTGAACTCCGGCGGCGCGAGCTTCAACAACATGCTCGACGACTGCATCCCGGCAGGGGGCCAGCCCTCGTCGATCGACTTCGCGATGCACGGCCGCTCGATGGGCGCCGAGGCGGTCCATGTCAAGGACGTGGCCGAGCTGCGCTGCGAGCTGGCCCGCGCCCGCGCCGCGACGACATCGCAGGTGCTCGTCATCGACACGACGCATCGCCGCACGACGAACGATGGCGGCACCTGGTGGGAAGTCGCGCTGCCCGAGGTGTCGCCCCGCCCCGAAGCGATGGCCGCGCAGGCCCGCTACGTCGAAGCCAAGAAGAAGCAATTTCACTGACTTTCACCGAACCCGAATCACTGGAACCGCACATGACCTGGAACGTCCGCATCGGCATCAACCCCATCTCCTGGATGAACGATGACCTGCCCGCCCTCGGCGGCGAAACCCCGCTGGAAACCGCCCTCTCCGAAGGCGCCGAGATCGGCTACGAAGGCTTCGAACTCGGCAACAAGTTCCCCAAGGACGGCCCCGGCCTGAAGGCCAAGCTCGACGAATTCGGCGTGGCCTGCGTCTCGGGCTGGTACTCGGGTTTCCTGGCCGAGGACACGGTGGAAGCCGAGATCGCCCGCTGCATCGCGCACATGGCCAAGCTGCAGTTCAACGGCGCCAACGTGGTCGTCTACGGCGAGTGCGCCGGCACCGTGCAGGGCCAGATCGACACGCCCGTCAGCAAGCGCCCGACCTTCCGCGACGCCGCGGCGTGGCAAGCCTACGCCGAGCGCCTGAACGCCTTCGGCCAGCACCTGATCGAGACCTACGGCATCCGGCTGGCCTACCACCACCACATGGGCGCCTACGTCGAGTCACCCGCCGACATCGACCAGCTCATGGCGCTGACCGACCCGGCCAAGGTCTTCCTGCTCTATGACACCGGCCACGCCTATTTCGGGGGTGCTGCCGACCCGCTGGTGCCGCTGAAGAAGCACCTGTCGCGCGTGGTCCATGTGCATTGCAAGGACGTGCGCCCTGCCGTCATCGCCCAGGCACGCAACGACGGCTGGAGCTTCCTGAACGGCGTCATCAACGGCACCTTCACGGTGCCCGGCGACGGTGTGATCGATTACGACGCGGTGCTGACCACGCTGAAGGACGCTGGCTACGAAGGCTGGCTGGTGGTCGAGGCCGAGCAAGATCCAGCCGTCGCGCCGAGTTACCAGTACGCCAAGAAGGGCCACGACACGCTGCGGGCGATCGTGAACCGCCTGAGCGCCTGAACGCAGGCCTGCAGTTCCTCCAAGGATTCCCATGAGCCTCCTCGTCAAGGCCGCACCCGGCCGCGAAATCTGTGAAATCACCCCGGAGCGTGCCGGCTGGACGCATGTGGGTTTCCGCGCATTGCGGCTGGCCGCGGGCGACCACGAAACGCTCGACACGGGCACGCGCGAACTGTGCCTGGTGGTGTTGACGGGCACCGTCGAGGTGCAGGTCGGTGACACCGTGTTCGCGGGGCTGGGTTCGCGCGACAGTGTCTTCGCCGAGCAGTCGCCGGACGCGCTGTATGTGCCCGGTGGTCGGATGCTGACCATCACCGCCACCCGCGACAGCGAGGTCGCGCTGTGCAGTGCGCCGAGCAAGGGTGGCAAGGCTGTGCGGCGCATCGACGGCAGCACCATGCGGCGCAGCGTGCGCGGCAAGGGCTCCAACACGCGCTACGTCTGCGACATCCTGCCGCAGGACGACCCGACCGCCGACCACCTGCTGGTGGTCGAAGTCATCACACCGGCCGGCCATTCCAGCAGCTACCCCCCGCACAAGCACGACCGCGATGTGCCGCCGGAAGAAACTCTGCTCGAAGAGACGTATTACCACCGCCTGAATCCCCCCCAGGGTTTCGCATTTCAGCGCGTCTATACCGACGACCGCAGTATTGACGAGGCCTGCGCAGTGGAAAACCACGACGTCGTGATGGTTCCTCGCGGGTATCACCCCTGCGTGGCTCCGCATGGCTACGACCTGTATTACCTGAATGTCATGGCCGGCCCCGGACGCCTCTGGCATTTCAAGAACGATCCCGCCCATGAGTGGATGGTGGGGCTGTAACGTCGTGGAATCGCGACAAGGATGTTCCCTAGGTTTCCAGCTAAATCACTTTGATGTAAAAACGCAAACGTTTACGCCGCGCCCTGTGAAGTCCTGTCTTGGCTGACTTTGCAGGCATTCACCGGCGAAAAACGCGACGTAACCCGCTTGTTGCATGAACGTGTCCTGCTTCCGCATCCGGACCACGCAGCACACAATTCAGTCACCAACCGGATGTTGCACCGAAGCGACAATTTTGGAAAACCAAGGGTCATCCTTAGGTAAATCAAAATTGATTAGTTGCTAATGTTCGTTACCCAAGGTCGAGTATTCGACCATCTTCCCGCAACGAAAGAGGAGTCTGACCATGATCCGCAAAACCCAATTCGCCGTGGCTGTTGCCGCCCTGATGGCTGCTCCGGCTTTCGCCGGCACCACGGTTGATGCCAACGCCGAATTCGATACTGGCTACTACAACCAGGGCCGTGGTTCGCAGCAAGGCGGCCGCATCGAAGTGAATATCGCCGGCAAGGCCGAAAAGGACGGCTACTTCGTCGCTGGCCGCGGCACGGCCATCCTGGCCAAGGGCACCAACAACACGGCTGGCGTGGACGACGCATGGGTCCAGATCGGCAGCTCGATGGTCGACGTCAAGCTGGGCCGCTTCGAAGCTGCGGACCTGTGGCCGACCCCGGGTGACGTCGTGCGCGTTGGTGGCATCTACACCACCAACATCCTGCGCGGCCGTGCCACCTACAACAACGTCTACGCCGACGACCGCTTCCACGCTGCCGTGACCGCCAACCTGGCTCCGGGCACCTCGCTGGAAGTCGGCCTGGTCGACAAGAAGAGCGTCGGTGGCGTTGCTGCCAGCGCCAAGGGCATCCGCCCGTCGATCGGCTTCTCGGCTGGTGGCATCAATGCGCGCGTCGGTGGCGAGTTCGGCTCCATGGGTGACGGCGCTGGCAACACGTCGTCCTTCAATGGTCTGGGCGCAACCGCTTCGATGGCCTTCATGCCTGGCGTGACGGGTCGCATCAACCTGGCCTCGGGCAAGACCAACTCGACCGCTGCAGTGGCCGAGCTGAAGCGCAGTGCCATGCTGCTGGGCGTTGACGTCGCTGGCGTGAACCTGAGCGTTGAAACCGGCAAGGACACCCAAGGCGCGGTCACCACCAAGCGCAATGGCCTGTTCGCTGCCTACACCATGCCGCTGTTCGACATCAAGGGCGCTTCGGTTGCTCCGGCCATCGGCACCCAGTCGACCGACGTGAACGGCGTCAAGACCACCGACACCCGTCTGGCTGTCCGCGTTCACTACGACTTCTGATCGAACGCGTCGCTGACGCCGACGATTCAACGTTTTCGGGGTCCACGGTTCTAGTGGTCCTGAGGGGGTGGCATAGAGTGCTGCCACCCTTTCTTGGTGAGCGCCCGCAGGGTGCTCACCTTTTTTTATGCCTGAACGAACCATGCCGTCCATGTTGAACGTCGCCCTGATCGGATTCGGCTATGTCGGCCAGACCTTCCATGCACCGCTGATCGACAGCGTCGATGGACTCTCGCTCGCGCTGGTCGCCTCCGGCGATGCCGGCAAGGTCCACGCATGCTGGCCACAGGTGCGTGTCACGGCCGATTACCTGGCCGCCGCCACCGACCCGGCGATCGACCTCGTCGTCATCGCCAGCCCCAACGACAGCCACTACCCGCTCGCCTGTGCCGCGCTGCTGGCCGGCAAGCATGTGGTGATCGACAAGCCATTCACCGTCTCGATGGACGAGGCACGCGACCTGGTGGCACTCGCCAAGATGCACGGACGCCTGCTCTCCGTGTTCCACAACCGGCGCTGGGACGGTGACTTCCTCGGCGCACAGGCCGCGCTGCACAGCGGTGCGCTGGGCGACGTGCGCGAATGCCTGTCCCGCTTCGACCGCTTCGCCCCCGTGCCACGGGACCGCTGGCGCGAGCGGCCCGGTCCGGGTGCGGGTCTGTGGTTCGACCTGGGGCCGCATGTGGTCGACCAGGCGCTGTGCCTGTTCGGACTGCCGCAGACCGTGATGGCCGACATGGCGGGGCTGCGCGACGGCGCCGCAGGCGTGGTGGACTGGGCGCAGGTCGTGCTCGGCTACGACGCAGGCGGCGTGCAACGCCGGGTGACGCTGCACGTGACACGGCTGGCCGCCTGGGCTTCGCCACGCTTCGAACTGCACGGCACCGCCGGCAGCTGGCTCTCGACCGGGCTGGACACGCAGGAAGACCAGTTGAAGGCCGGCATGCGGCCGGGTGCGCCCGACTGGGGCACCGACCCGCGGCCAGCCCTGCAGGTGCTCGGCACGGCCGCCCCCGCCGAGGTGCCGCGTCCGCGGGGCGACTACCGCCAGTACTACCTCGGCATCCGCGACGCACTGCGCGGCACCGGCCTCAACCCGGTGCCAGCCACCGAGGCGCTGCAGGTCATGGCAGTGATGGACTGTGCGATGCGCAGTGCGGCCGAAGGCCGCACGCTGCGCTTCGAGCCGGCCTGAGCCGGCCACCCGCGCTCACCCCTCCGCCTCGACCGGCTCCGGCGTCATCAGGAAGGCCAGCGCCGCCATCACGCACTGGGCGACTGCGTGCGGCGGGCTGGCGTAGAACGCCGACCAGGCCACGCCGCGGTGCTCGTTGTAGTCTGGCGCGGCGTCGTCAGCGTCGCGCGGGAGCAGCGACTGCTCCCACCCCTGCCGCACGGCCACGCCCACCAGCACGTCCATCACCAGCAGCCCTTCGCCCTGCAGCTGCGGATTGGCGCGGCAGATGTCGGACACGGCCACCAGCGCCTCGATCGTGAGCTGGCGGTACTCGGGCGCCTGGATCTTGTTGAGCAGGTCCTCCACCTGCAGCGCGAAGCCCCGCTCCGACGGCGTCATGTCGGCGCGCGCCACGCGGCTGTCGACGCGGTTGCGGCTGTCGAGCTGGTCGCCGATGACCAGCCCGGGGAAATGCCGCAGCACCTGCCAGACGCGGGTGTAGAAGTCCTCCGGCAGCCGGGTGATGACGCCTTGCACCTCGCGCCACGCCAGCCAGCCGCCGACGCTCTGGTCCAGCACCGGATCGGCCGACGCCGGGAAATGCACCGTCGCCAGCCCCGCCGCGCGGCCTGTGCCGTCGCGGCTGATGCGGCCATGCAGCGACTGCAGGCGCAGCAGGTTGCGGTTCATGTCCTGCTCGTGGGCGATGACCTCGCGCAGGCGGGTCAGGATCGCGTGCGGGCTCAGGCTGAGCAGGAAGTCGAAGGCCTCGGCCTGCGTCAGCTCGTGCTCGCGCGCCAGCCAGCCGGTGATGAGCAGGATCAGGTACCAGGCACGCAGCGTCAGCGTGCCCTTGAACAGCGCTGCGTCCGCCTTGATCAGCACCCCCAGCAGCAGCACGATCTCCTGCAGCAGCACCCGCGCACGCGGATCATCGCCGCCATAGCGGCAGATGCGTTCGTGGATCTCGGCGCTGCCCATCGGCCGCCCGATCATGGCCCCTTCGCCGTAGGCCCGGCCGACCACCACCCGCTTCTGGCGCACGACGATCTGGGCCACCGCCTCTTCGAGCGCGTCGTCATGCAGTCCGAGCACGCCGGCCGAGCGGCGGATCAACCCCCATTTGCGGCCATGGCAGGCGCGGGCGTGGAACTCCAGCACCATCTGGCCGACCGAGCGCCCCTGATCGGTGCCCCACTGCGCCCCGCCACGGCGCACCAGCAGGCCGAGGATCTCGATCTGCTCGTACGGATTGCGGCTGCGGTCCAGCCGGTGGAGCAGCACCTGGGGATCCGCCTCGTGCTCCAGCGCAGCCGCACGCGCAGGGGTCAGCGGCCGGGTCGCACCCTCCTCCCAGCGCAGATCAGACGGCAGGCGCGCACCCGCAGCCGCAGGCAGTTCGGCGGTCACGGCCCAGGGTGCCGTGTCGAGCCAGTCCATGCGCGTGGTGCGCACGCGCGGCAGCAGCGAGGCCAGCGGCCCGACCTCGACACCCGCCATGTCGTCGCGCCCGAGTTCCTTCAGGAAATTCAGCAGCACCTCGGCGCTGTTGGCGCCCAGCATGGCCTCGCCGATCAGCAGCAGCAGCAGCGGCTGGCCCTGCTGGTCGCGCACCTGCCAGTGGCGGCGCAGCGCGGCGATCTCGGCGCGGATCTCGTCGACCAGCAGCCGGTTGTCCAGCGTCAGGTAGAAGCCCTGGCGGCTGTAGAACGCGGGCAGGAACACGATCGTCTGCGCGTCGCCACCGTCGGTCGCGGCCAGCGTGAAGACCTGGCTGGTGACGAGACTGTCGAGGCGCTCGATCGGCCGGCCCGTCAGCCCGAGGCGGTCCACCCGCCCCAGCTCGGCCAGCGCCAGCGCCAGATCGTCGGCATAGCGCACCTGCAGCGGCTGGACCTGCTCGGGCGTCTCGCAGGCAATGCCGTGCGAGGCCAGCCGGGCCTGCACCAGCCGGTCTGCGCCCAGCACGGCGACCTGCACCCGCACCTGCTCGCGCGCGGCCTCGATCATGGCCTTGGAGGCCGCGTCGCTCGGGCCACGCCCGCGCGGCAGCAGATCGCGTGCCGTCACGTACCGGTCGTGCACCAGCACACCGACGAGGTACAGGCTCTGCGCCCACACCAGCGGCACGTTGTCGTTGGGCTCGCGGCGCTGGCTGCGGGGCTCCAGCCGCTCGGCATCCACCAGCGGGGCCGGAACGAAGTACAGCTCCGGCAGCAGGCGCACGCCGTCCTGCTCGACCATCAGCGCATCCAGACGCGCCCGGTAGTCGCGCGCTGCCGCCTGGTCGCCACGCAGCGCCGCATCCAGCAGCAGGTAGCAGAAGAACAGCGGCCACTCGGACTCGATGTGCGCGAACTGCTCCAGTTCACCCGGCTCATAGTGCAGTCGGCTGTGGTCCTCGGTCACGGTCTGGTGACCATCGCGCAGGAAACGCTTGCAACCGTAGCGGCCCTGCAGCTTGGTGACGATCTCGGCCCGGGTGCGCTCGACCAGCGCGGCGTCGCCCACCGCAAACGCCGGGAAGCCGATGATGGACAGCAGCGCGGCGTCCGTCTCCTTGGACTCGGACTCGCGCGGCAGCAGGCTCTCCAGCGTGTGGCGGGCCTGCGCGATGGCATCGGCCGGCACATGGATGCGCGGGCTGTCCGCGCCGGGCATGAGCCGTGCGCCGTTGACCACCTCCAGCGCCGCCTTGGCCATGCCGACCGAGCTGGCGTTGACCTCCGCCTGGCCGTCGTTGCGCTTGTGGCCGCGCTCCCAGATGCCGTAGTCGGGCGTGCGCCAGGCGTGTGCCAGATACCAGACCAGGTTCTGCACGAAGTTCAGTTCGTCCCGGTCGCGCACGATCGACAGGCCGCCCGCGCTCATCTGCGCGAGCATCAGCAGGAAGATCGCAGTCGCGTCGATCTGCAGGTGCCCCCACTCGGTGTCGCCGACCACCGGCTCGCCGGACTGGGTCGAGTACTTGGCGTGGAGCGCATCGTGCGGATGCTGGGTGCGCTTGAAGCGCTCGACCTTGTGCGCCTGCCGCATCATCGCCGCCAGCAGGCCACGCATCAGGCGGGTCGTGGCGGCGTCGAGATCGTCGGCCTGCACCGTGTCGTGGGCGCGCCAGGCACGGCCCAGTGCCCAGACGGCCAGGATGCTGTAGACGTTGTCGCGCACCCAGGCGTGGGTGTAGTCGCCATGGACCGTGATGGCGGTGCTGGCGGGCAGCAGGCCCGTGGTCGGGTCCTGCCGGGACAGGATGACAGTGCGTGCCTGCTGGGTGAGTCTTTGAAGATGGGCGTGTGTGGTCATTGCCAGCCACTTTAGCAATTCACATGCCGCTCACACCCCACGGGGCACCAGCCACACCATCTGGTACGGCGCCAGCGTGACGGATGCGCGGGCATCGAACGCCGACTGGCCGATCAGATCGACCATCCGCTCCGGCGCGGCCGAGAACACCTCGGCCGCGACCGTCTGCGGGTGTTCGCTGAAGTTGCCGAGCACCAGCACGCCACCCTGCGCACCATCGCGCAGGTAACCCAGCACCGACGGATTCTTGGTGTAGAACGGCACGAGGTGGCCACCCGCCAGTGCCGGCAGGTGCCGCCGCAGCGCGATGAGGTGGCGCAGACCGGCATGGATGCGCCCGGCATCGGTGCTCGGGTCGCGCCGATCGGCGTAGCGGCGTTCGTCGCGGGCCGGGCGGTGCACCCAGCGGCTGTCGCCAGCCTTGCCGGGATCGCTGAGATAGCGGTGGTCGTCGAGCGTGCCGACTTCGTCGCCGAGGTAGATCAGCGGAATGCCGCC
>NZ_JBFPGY010000018.1:0-4341 GCF_041083715.1 Sphaerotilus sp. | reverse complement strand
GCCGCTGCGCTGGCTGCTGCTGGCGGGTGGGATGGTCGGCGCGCTGGTCGTGATCCGGCCCAGGGGCGAGGCGCATGACCTGGGCTGGGCGGCGCTGCTGCCGTTCGGGCTGGTGCTGTCGAACGCCATGTTCCAGCTCATCACCAGCCGCCTGGCGCGCACCGAAGACCCCGCGACGACGCAGTTCTACACCGGCCTGACCGGCGCGGTGCTCACCAGCGTGCTGCTGCCGTGGAGCTGGCAGATGCTCACGCCGGCCGGCTGGGCGCTGCTGGTGCTGCTCGGCGCGCTCAGCACCTCGGGCCACTTCCTGCTGATCCTCGGCTACATGCGCGCTGGCGCTGCCACGCTGACGCCGTTCCTGTACTTCCAGATCGTCTTCGCCACGCTGGTCGGCTGGCTCTGGTTCGGCCACGCGCCGGATGCGGCCACGCTCGGCGGCATCGCGATCATCACGGGCTGCGGCACCCTCGGCACCTGGCTGTCCAGCCGCGAGCGGGGACTGCAACCTGCCGCAGCGGCCCTCCGGCTGCCGTCCCAGGCCGGCAAGCAGCCGACCTGCTCCACCTGAGCGCTGCCGCGCAGATGCGCCGCTGTCCGTGTCCGGCGCCCAGTGCCACACTCAGCCCATGAGCGACACCCTCACCCACACCTACCCGCTGCGCGTCGAGTTCGGCGATTGCGACCCGGCGCAGATCGTCTGGTTCCCCAACTTCTTTCGCTGGGTCGATGCTGCGAGCCGGCATTTCTTCGTCCAGTGCGGCCTGCCGAGCTGGAAGGACACCGAGCGCGAGCGCGGCATCCTCGGCACGCCGTTGGTCGACACGCAGGCCCGGTTCCTGCGCCCCGCCTCCTACGGCGATGACCTCGCCATCGACTCCAGCGTCACCGAATGGCGCCGCAAGAGCTTCGTCATGACGCACCGCATCCGCCGTGGCGAGACGCTGCTGGTGGAGATCACCGAAGTGCGCGTGTTCGCCCGCCGCAAGGGCGACGGCAGCGATCCGCATGCGATCGAGGCCGTTCCGGTGCCGGACGACTGGCGCCGACAGTGCTCCGCGCCGGAGAAGGACACCCTCCTCTGAGCGTGTGCCGGAGTCGCAGATGTCTTCGCGACCGTGCGCTTATCGGGCTGTGTCGGAGGGGCTGGTGCCGGACGCCCAGCCGGCGCTGGCGAGGGCCTCGCCCGACGCTGACCACTTGTCGATGTCGATCCGATCCAGTCGGCTGTGGATCTCGAAGGTCAGCGCGTTCAGCCCGAACTGCGGGCGGTACACCGCGGTGGGCCACAGGCAGGGCCACAGCAGCAGCAGAACGACCGCCAGGATCAGCCGTGAGTTGAGCGCGTCCTGGCGGGTCTCGCGCATCAGGTCGCTGAGCGGTCCGACATTCAGCAGAAGCAGTCCGATGCCCAGGTGCAGGCCCAGCAGGATGACCAGAAAGTGTTGCATGGGCGCCATGCTAGACACAACTGGTTCCAATTGGTACCTGCTGGCGGCGCACCGATCCCTGCAGATGCGGGGGTGGCCGGGTGCTTGTTCACGGGGTTTTGGCTTTCTGGATGCGCTCGTGCAGTTCAGGCGCGCAGCCCGTCCGGGCCGTGGAGGGCGAGCACGGCCGCGGCACGCTGCGCGAGCACGGCGCGCTGGTTCAGGTATCCCTTGTCGGTGATCTCGCCCGCGTCCACGCTGGGCGGCGCGTCGAGGATGAGCGCACAGACCGGCGTCTGCGATGAACCACCGCCCTCGGCCTTCATGGCCCGCAGTCCGGCGCGGAGGTGGGCTTCCAGCTCGGTCCGCGGCAGCGCCTTGGCCTGCGGCGTCGGGAAGACCAGCAGGCCGATCTCCTCGCGCTCATGGCCGGTGACGACGACGTCGGCCACATGCGGTGCCAGCGCGGTGACGGCGCGCACGCGCAGTGTGCCGACGCTGACCCAGGTGCCGCTGAGCAGCTTGAAGTCCTCGGCGACACGCCCGTCGAAGACGATGCCACGCTCGGGACGGGTCTCGTCGAGCAGCTTCGCGGCGTCGCCGATGCAGTAGTAGCCGTCTGCGTCGAAGGCGTTGGCGGTGACTTCGGGGGCGTGGCGGTATTCGGAGAACACGTTCGGTCCGCGCACGCGGATCTCCAGCTTGCCGCCGTTGGGCAGCAGCTTCAGCTCGACCCCCGGCAGCGGCAGGCCGATGCAGCCGGCGCGGTCGATGCGCCAGTGGACGCTGGTGACCGCCGGCGCGGTTTCGGTCGCGCCCCACGACGAGGTGAACCACAGCGGCCGGTTGCGCACCTTGGCCACCACCGCTTCCAGCCGTGTCCACAGGCTCTGCGGCAATGCGGCGCCTGCGTAGAACACGCCTTCGAGGTTCTCGATCACGTCGCGGGCGAGGGCCTCGTCGGCTTCGAGGTAGGGCAGCAGCATGTCGAAGCCGCGCGGCACGTTGAAGTGGAAGTTCGGCCGCACATCGCGCAGGTTGGCCACCGTCTTCTCGATCAGGCCGGGCACCGGACGGCCCTCGTCGACCCAGAGGCTGCCGCCGTGGGCCAGCACCATGTGGAAGTTGTGGTTGCCGCCGAAGGTGTGGCTCCAGGGCAGCCAGTCGAGCAGGCGCAACTGGTGCCGTGTCAGGAAGGGCCACGCCTGCGCGATCTGCTTCTGGTTGGCGCAGAGCATGCGGTGGCTGTTGACGACGACCTTGGGCACACCGGTCGAGCCCGAGGTCAGCAGGTACTTGGCTGGCCACTCCGGGCGGATCGCGGCGAACGCGGTCATCACGGCGGGTGACTCCCTGCTGTCGAGCAGCGACGCGAAGGACCGCGCGCCATCGAACGCCGCCGCGTTCTGGCTGAACACCACCGGCACGTCGCGTCCCCAGGCGCGCACCGGCGGGCCGTAGACGCCCGGTTCGGACGCGTAGACCAGCGCGGGGTCGAGGGCGTCGAGGATGGCGTGGATCTTCTCGAAGTCCCTGGTCAACCGGCAGTAGGCGCTCGACACGGTACAGGCCACGCGGCCGAGGTGCATCGCCGCGAGGATCAGCAGCGCGTGGTCCACGCTGTTGTCCGACAGGATCACGACCGGCTTGTCGGCGGGCAGGTCGAGGTCGAGCTGTGCCTGCGCGAGCCGGCCGACCGCGTCGCGTGTCTGGCGGTAGGTCAACTGGCGCCAGCCGCCGGTGGCGTCACGCTCGGCGAGGAAGACCGCGTCGGGAGTCGTGTCGGCCCAGTGCTCCAGCCACTCGCCGATGCAGCGCACGAAGGGCTGCAGCGGCTCGGGCGAGCGCAGGATGAAGCCCCCACCGGGCAGGTCTTCGCGCAGCACCCGCGGCGGGGCGAGGGCGGCGGCATCGTCGAACAGCATCAGGTCCATGTCGTGTCTCCTTGTGTTCTTGTCTCTTGTCGGGGCAGACCTCAGACGCCGAGGAAGCCGGCCAGCTCCGAGCTGCCGCGCAGCGCCTCGGACGGCCCTTCGAGCACGACGCGCCCCTTCTGCACCACGACCAGCCGGTCGGACTCGTTGCAGACCTTGCGGTAGTCGCGGTCGACGATCAGCGTGGCGATGCCGGTGCGGCGGATGCTGGCGATGACGCGCCAGATCTCGGCGACGATCAGCGGCGCCAGGCCCTCGGTCGCTTCGTCGAGGATGATCGCGTCGGGGTTGGTCATCAGCGCGCGGCCGATGGAGAGCATCTGCTGCTCGCCGCCGGAGAGCTGGTGCCCCAGGTTCGTCAGCCGCTCGGACAGGCGCGGGAAGGTGGTCATCACGCGGTCGTAGGTCCAGTCCTTCTGGCCGGAGGTGCCGGCGCGGGCGGCCATCACGAGGTTCTCGCGCACGGTCAGCGTCGGGAAGATGCCACGGCCTTCCGGCACGTAGGCGACGCCGAGCTGCGCGACCTGGTGCGGCAGACCCTTGGACAAGTCCTTGCCGGCGACGTGGATGCGCCCCTCGCGCTGGCGCACATGGCCGAGCAGCGTGCGGATCAGCGTGGACTTGCCCATGCCGTTGCGCCCGAGCAGGCCGACCGTCTCGCCCCGGGCGAGTCGGAAGTCGATGCCGTGCAGGATGTGGCTGCTGCCGTACCAGGCCTGCACGCCCTGCGCGTCGATGATCGGTGCAGTGGATGTGGAAGAAGCTGCGGACATCTCAGTGGCCTCCCAGGTAGGCGGCCTGCACGTCGCGGTTGGTGCGCACTTCGTCGGGCGTGCCGGTGGCGATCACCGCGCCGTTGACCATCACGGTGATGCGGTCGGCCACGGCGAACACCGCGTCCATGTCGTGTTCGACCAGCAGGATCGCGTGGCCGGTCTTGAGTTCGCGCAGCAGGTCGAGCATCCGGTGCGACTCCT
>NZ_JBFPGY010000017.1:0-4361 GCF_041083715.1 Sphaerotilus sp. | reverse complement strand
GTCACGCTGCACCGCAGCCTGCGTGACTTCGCCGATCGCGGCTTTGCGGCCTGTGTGATGGAGGCCTCGTCGATCGGCGTGGCCGAGCACCGGCTGGATGCCATTCGCATCCAGGTGGCGCTCTACACCAACTTCACGCCCGACCACCTCGACTACCACGGCAGCATGGCCGATTACTGGCGGGCCAAGCGGGCGCTGTTCGACTGGCCGGGCTTGCGGGCCGCGGTGCTCAACCTCGACGACCCGCAGGGCGCGCTGCTGGCGGAGGAACTCGCTGCACGCGGCGACCTCGACGTCTGGACCTACGCCCTGCAACCGCGTGCCACCGCCGCACGCCTGCAGGCGCTGGATCTGCACTACGAGGGCGACGGGCTGTGTTTCACCGTGCAGGAAGCCGGCGAGACGGTGCCGGTGCGCACCGGACTGATCGGCGACTACAACGTCGCCAACGTGCTCGCCGTGTTCGGCGGACTGCGGGCACTGGGCCTGTCGCTGGCCGACATCGCACCGCTGGCAGCCGACTTCACGCCGGTGCCAGGGCGCATGCAGCGGGTCGAAGCGCCGGACGGTGCGGGCCTGCTGCCGCAGGTGGTCGTCGACTACGCCCACACGCCCGATGCGCTCGACAAGGCCCTGCAGGCACTGCGGCCGTTCGCGGCGGCGCGGGGTGGGCGGCTGTGGTGCGTGTTCGGCTGTGGCGGCAACCGCGACGCCGGCAAGCGCCCGGTGATGGGCCGCATCGCGCAGGCGCTGGCCGACGAGGTGGTGATCACCAGCGACAACCCGCGCCACGAGGTGCCCGCCACCATCCTCGCGCAGATTGCCGCTGGCTGTGTCCCGTCGCCGCAGTGGCGCACGATCGAGGACCGTGCGGCGGCCATCGCGACGGCGCTCGCCGAGGCCGGACCGTCCGATGTCGTGCTCATCGCTGGCAAGGGCCACGAGGACTATCAGGAGACGGCGGGCGCGAAGCGCTTTTTTTCAGATCTGGGCGAGTCGGCCGCTGCGCTACAACGCCGTGTGTCCCACCGCCCTTGACCCCTCGATGATGTCCCACGAATTCATGACCCTGGGCGAGGCCCACGCCCTGGTGGCGGTGCGCCTGCCTGGCACGCGGCTGGTCGGTGACCCGGCCACGCTGCTGCAGCGCGTCCACACCGACACCCGCAGCCTGCACGCGGGTGACCTGTTCGTCGCGCTGCGCGGCGAGCGCTTCGATGCCCACAGTTTCCTGCCGCAAGCCGGCGCGGCGGGTGCGGTTGCCGCTGTGGCCGAGCGCGGGCTGGCCGAGGTCGGGTTGGCCGGACTCGAAGTGCCCGACACGCTGCGTGCGCTGCAGGCGCTGGCCGAAGGCTGGCGCGCCAGCCTGGCGCTGCCGCTGATCGCGGTCACGGGCAGCAATGGCAAGACCACCGTGACGCAGATGATCGCGTCCATCCTGCGCACGGCGCATGGGAACGCCGCCCACGCCACCGCAGGCAACCTGAACAACCACATCGGCGTGCCGCTGACGGTGCTGGGCCTGCGCCGCCACCACCGCATCGCGGTGATCGAACTCGGCATGAACCACCCCGGCGAGATCGCCGAACTCGCACGCATCGCCCAGCCGACAGTTGCGCTGGTGAACAACGCGCAGCGCGAGCACCTTGAATTCATGAAGACGGTGGAAGCCGTCGCGCGCGAGAACGGGGCGGTGATCGCGTCGCTGTCGGTCGATGGCGTGGCGGTGTTCCCGGCCGATGACGACTACACGCCGCTGTGGCGCGCCTTGGCCGGTGCGCGACCGGTGTCCACCTTCGCACTCGACGCGGGCACGGGGGCGGCGCTGACCGCACGGGCCGAGTGGAAGGGTGACCACTGGGATGCCCGGCTGGAGACGCCGGCCGGCGAGATGGTGCTGGCACTGGCTGTCGCCGGGCAGCACAACGTGCGCAACGCGCTGGCGGCGGCGGGCTGCGCGCTGGCCGCGGGCGTGCCAGCCGAGGCGGTGCGCGACGGACTGGCGGCGTTCGAGCCGGTCAAGGGCCGCTCGCAGGTGCAGCGCCTGGACTGGCGCGGTCGCACGATCACCCTGGTCGACGACAGCTACAACGCCAATCCCGACTCGGTGCGGGCCGCCATCGACGTGCTGGCTGCGCTGCCCGGGCCGCGCTGGCTGGTGTTGGGCGACATGGGCGAGGTCGGCGACCAGGGGCCGGAGTTCCATTCTGAAGTCGGGCGCTACGCCGTCGAAAAAGGCATCGACTGCGTCTGGACCGCAGGCATACTCGCGGCCCACGCCGCACAGGCTGTCCGGCCGCCGACCGTGGTGCAGCACCACGCCGACGCAGTCGCCCTCGTGGCGGCGATGCGGGCCTCGGGCGCTGCGCTGCCCGAGGCGCAGTCGGTGCTGGTCAAGGGCTCGCGCTTCATGAAGATGGAACAGGTGGTCGCTGCCGTCAAGGGCGGGGCGGCCAGCCCAGGAGAACAACATGCTCATTAGCCTCGCACAGTGGTTGCAAGGCCTTTATCCCGAGAGCCTCGGCTTCCTGCGGGTCTTCCAGTACATCACCTTCCGTGCGGTGATGGCAGCGATGACCTCGCTGCTGATCGGGCTGGCTTTCGGGCCGTGGGTGATCCGCCGCCTGACCGAGCTGAAGATCGGCCAGCCGATCCGCGAATACGGGGTGCAGACCCACATCGTCAAGCGCGGCACGCCGACCATGGGCGGTGTGCTGATCCTGCTGGCGATCGCCATCTCGACGCTGCTGTGGTTCGACTGGAGCAACCGCTTCGTCTGGATCGTGATGATCGTGACCATGGGCTTCGGTGCCATCGGCTGGGTCGACGACTGGCGCAAGGTGGTGCAGAAGAACCCCGAGGGCATGCCGTCCGGCGAGAAGTACCTGTGGCAATCGCTGATCGGGCTGATCGCCGCGCTCTACCTCGCGTTCAGCGTGTCGGAGACCTCGAACCTGCGCGTGCTGGAGCTGTTCATGCGCTGGGTCATCTCCGGCTTCTCGAACGACCTGCCGCCCAAGGCCGACCTGATCGTGCCGTTCTTCAAGACGGTGAGCTACCCGCTGGGGGTGTTCGGCTTCATCTTCCTGACCTACTTCGTCATCGTCGGCACCAGCAACGCGGTCAACCTGACCGATGGCCTGGACGGCCTGGCGATCATGCCGGTGGTGCTGGTCGGTTCGGCGCTGGGCCTGTTCGCGTATGCGACGGGCAGTTCGGTGTTCTCGAAATACCTGTTCCTGCCGCACATCCCCGGCGCAGGCGAGCTGGCGATCTTCTGCGCTGCCCTGGCCGGAGCGGGACTGGCCTTTCTCTGGTTCAACGCGCACCCGGCGCAGGTCTTCATGGGCGATGTCGGCGCACTGGCGCTGGGCGGCGCCCTCGGCACGATCGCGGTGATCGTGCGCCAGGAAATCGTGCTCGGCATCATGGGTGGCATCTTCGTGGTCGAGGCGCTCTCGGTCATGGTGCAGGTCAGCTATTTCAAGTACACCAAGAAACGCACCGGCACCGGCAAGCGCATCCTGCTGATGGCGCCGCTGCACCACCATTTCGAGAAGAAGGGCTGGATCGAGACGCAGGTGGTGATCCGCTTCTGGATCATCACGATGCTGCTGTGCCTCGTGGGCCTGTCCACCCTGAAGTTGCGCTGAGCGGTTGCGGCGCACGGAAACGACGATGAATGCTCTGAAGGACATGTCGCTGCTGATCCTGGGTCTGGGCGACTCGGGACTGGCGATGGCGCGCTGGGCGCAGCGCTGCGGCGCGGCGCGGATGGTCGTGGCCGACACGCGCCTGGCACCGCCAAAGGCCGCCGCGCTGGCCGCCGAGGTGCCCGGTGCCGAGTTGCACGCCGGTCCGCTGGCGCTGTCGCTGCTGGATGGCGTGCAGCTCGTGCTCAAGAGCCCGGGCCTGTCACCGCTGGACCCGGCGATCGGGCCGCTGCTGGACGCCGCGCGCGCGCGCGGCACGCCGGTGCAGGGCGAGCTGTCGCTGTTCGCGCTGGCGCTGCAGGACCTGCAGGCCGCCCACGGCTACGCGCCCAAGGTCATCGCCATCACCGGCACCAACGGCAAGACCACCACCACCTCGCTGACTGCGCAGCTGGCCGAGCGTGCCGGGCTGCGTGTGGCGATGGCCGGCAACATCGGTCCGACGCTGATGGACACGCTGACCGTGGCACTGGAGGCCGGAGCCGACGCGCTGCCGGAGGTCTGGGTGCTCGAACTCTCCAGCTTCCAGCTCGATGGTGTCACCGGCTTCAATCCCACTGCCGCCACCGTGCTCAACGTGACGCAGGACCACCTCGACTGGCACGGCTCGATGGCCGCCTACGCCGAGGCCAAGGCGCGCCTCTTCGG
>NZ_JBFPGY010000016.1:0-14315 GCF_041083715.1 Sphaerotilus sp. | reverse complement strand
GCGAGGTCGCTCGGCTCATGCGGGTGTTTTCCGAGATCGAAACGCAGGGTTTCGACCTGCTGGAGGTTTGACGATGGAAACGAACCTGCCGATCGACCTGCAGGACATCACCGGCCTCGTCCTGGCCGGCGGCCGCGGCAGCCGCATGGGTGGCGTCGACAAGGGCTTGCAGAACTTCCAGGGGATGCCGCTGGCGCTGCACGCGGTGATGCGCCTCGGGCCGCAGGTGGGAGCGCTGATGGTCAACGCGAACCGCAACCTCGCCGCCTACGAGTCGATGGGCGTGCCGGTGTGGCCGGATGCGACGACCGACTTCCCCGGGCCGCTGGCAGGCTTCCTGGCCGGTCTGGAGCGCTGTGAGACCGGCTACCTCGTCACCGTGCCTTGCGACTCGCCGCAGTTTCCGGTCGATCTGGTGGTGCGGCTGGCGGCCGCGATGCAGGCCGAGGCCGCCGATCTGGCGCTGGCCGTCACCCGCGAGGCCGATGGCCGTCTGCAGACGCACCCTGTGTTCTGCCTCATGAAGGCTGGATTGATGGAGAGCCTCGTCGCGTTCATGGCCAGCGGTCAGCGTCGCATCGACCGCTGGACCAGCCAGCACCGCTGCGCGCAGGTCCTGTTCGACCGGGAGGGCGACGCCGCCGGTTTTTTCAATGCCAACACCCTGGACGAGTTGCGCAACCTGTCGAGCTGATCTGAAAAAATGGTGAACGCGGCACAATCCATGCCTCTGGTACGGGGGTGAACGATGTCGAGTTGGATTCAACGAATCGCGCCAGCGGCGCGTCTTGCCGGGGCGGTGGTGCTGCTGACCGGGGCCGTGACGGTGGCCGAGGCGCAGGCGCTGCTGCGGGTGGCGATGGCGCCGGATGTGTCGCCGGCCGACCAGGCCGCACGCTTCGAGCCGCTGGGCCAGTTCCTGGAAAAGCGCCTCAACATGCGTGTCAAGTGGGTGCCGGTGGCCAGCGAGGCCTTTGCCGTGCGCGCGCTGCTCAACCGCGAAGCCGATCTGGTCTGGCTGAACGGGCTGTCCTACGTGCAGGCCCATCTGCGTTCGGGCAACAAGGTGGCGCTGTTGGTACAACGTGAAGAAGACCAGACCGCGCGCTCGGTGTTCATCACCACGGCCGGTACAGGCATCCGCAAGCTGCAGGATCTCAAGGGCCGAACGCTCAGCCTGGGCCCGGTGGCCAGCACCTCGGACCACCTGATGCCGCGCAGCGCGCTGGTCGCGGCCAAGCTGCGCCCGGATACCGATCTGAAGCAGCTCAGCCTGGTGGCCAACGCCCCGGCCATCGTGGCGGCGGTCGCCTCCGGCAAGGCCGATGCAGGTGCCCTGAGCCAGGAAACGTGGGACCGGATGGTGGCCGACAAGCAGGTGGATCCCGCTGCCGTGAAGGTGTTCTTCACCACACCGGCCTACACCGACCACACCTGGGCGACGTTGTCCGACATGGACGAGAACTCCCGCAAGACCATCGCGGGCGGGTTTCTGGTGCTGGAGGCGGTGGCTGGCGGGCGCGGCATCCTGAAGCAGCAAGGCGCGCACCGGTTCGTCGAGGCCAGGTCGGCGGGCTACGGCATGGTGCGCGCCGCGGCGGCCGAGGCCGGACTCGACCAGTAGGTTTCGCGGGGCTCAGGCGTGGTGCCGGGACACCTGGCCACCACCGCTGAGCGTCAGCGATGTAAAGTGGTCCAGGCCGGAGACCTGGAACCGCTTGGCGATCGCCTGTGATCCCATGTCGGCGCCATCCGGGCTGGCCAGCCCGCCGGCAATGCCCGCCAGCCCGTTGCCTTCGCAGACGACGGCCGGGTTGATCTCGAAGAACCGGACCGTCCGGGCATCCGGTTCGGGCACGAAATAGAGCACGGATTGCCGCGCCTCGCGGTCGGGCATCGCGCGCGCACCCCAATCGGCCTTGTGGCAGAACACGCCGTCGTTGAGGAAGGGGGCGCTCTTCATGGTGTCGACCGACCGGTAGCCGCTGTTGACCGCGTGGCGGAGCTGGAAGTAGTAGAGCGCCGTCTGGGCGCCGCCCTTGACATGGGACTCGTCGCCATCCAGCACGCCCGAGCGGCGGAACAGGATCGAATCGCCTTCGATCAGCGACAGCGCCCCGGCCACCGGCTCGCCTTCCCGCAGCACGAAGAGCACGAAGCCCTTGCGGAAGAACTCCAGCATCGAGGCATGCGAGTCCATCTCGGACAGGTCGCCATAGCGCCGGCGGATGTGGGGCACGTGCATGCGGTGGTAGAAGAAGTCGAAATCCTCTTCCGAATGCGAGATGCGGTAGGTCAGGCCATAGCGCTCGCCGAAGTTGTTCGTGAGCTGGCGCTTCTTCTTCGAGAACCGGGCCCGCACTTCTTCCCAGGTCCCCGACGTGTCGATGACCTGGCGCACTTCCTCCTGGCCCCGGTACGAGCACAGTGGGCTGAACAGCGTGTCGTACACCTTCGGCACCACCGCGATGCAGAGATCGAACTGACCCTGGCGCGAACGGATCATCGACCCCAGCGAGGGGATGCCGATGCGTCGGCGCTGGAGGATCTCCGGAGGTCGCTCGTACATCCGTGCCATCAGCGCCGTGTTGAACAGGCAGTTGTGAACGAACAGGGTCCGGAACGGCTGGTCGGTGCCCTTCAGATGGCCTTCGACCAGCACCGTGTTGGTGACGAGCTTGGAGGTCAGCGGATAGATCGCTTGTTTGACCGATCGAAGTGCAGCGCGGGTTTCCTCGATGAGCATGGCGGGTCTCCTGTTGTTGGTGCGGTGAACTTGGCGGGAATGTCGTGTGGGGGCTGGCGGGTCAGTTGGCGGCCTGCAGCAGGCGCTTGGCCCCGTCCTTGACCTGGCGCGGGATCAGGCGGTAGAGCGGTGTGCTGCCAAGCGCCCGCAGGACGCGGCGCTTGAGGCTGGTCGTTTCCGGCGGGTTGATGGGCACGTTCAGCACCTCGGGCCAAAGCTGCTCGATCAGCGCACGGAAGAACGGGTAGGCCGGTCCTTGGCGCTCCGCTTCGTCGACCGCCAGCATCGTGAGCAGCAGATCGCGGCAGTTCAGCGGCGCGAAGGACTCCTGGGCGATGTCGTATTCGGCGCGGATCTGGGCCTGCCAGCGCCCGGCCATCTGCTCCCAGTTGAAGAGGTCCAGCAGCGGGACCGCACTGTCCGCCGGAACGCCTGCGCGCCATTCGGCCAGCGCTTCCAGCACCAGCGGGTGCGGCTCCAGCCGGCAGACCTCGGCCAGCTGCTGCGGCGTGATGGCGTGGTCCGGCACCCCGGGCAGGCGGTAGAAGCACTTGACGATCTCGGCCACGTCACCGGTCAGGCACAGGTGGTCCTGCGGGTACTGCGCGTGCATCGCCTGCGCATCGGCGCAGTAGGCGGTGCTGCCCGAGGGCGTGCTCTGCCGGAAGAGCGCCTTGAATCCGGGATCGATCCTGGTCGGGTAGCCGATCAGGTGGTGCTGCAGGCCGAGCTGTTTCAGCAGACGGGCCGGCACGGCGACATCGCGCGAGGCGAGCGACAGGTGCGGATAGGTCAGCGTGAAACAGTAGAGCTGGTCGCGGACCGGCTGGCTGAGGGCCAGCACGAGACGGCTGTCCCAGCCTGCCGTCATCGACACGGCCAGCGGGGCGCGGCGGCGTGCGGCGTCGAGCAGGCCGCGCAGCGTGGCGAGGCAGCGCGCCGCGGCTTCGCGGACCGACAGCGGCGACAGCGGGCCGGCGCCCGGCCCGTGGCGTGTGGCGAGGCCGGTCTGCAGGTCGAGCGTGTGGTTGGGCAGCAGCGCCCGCACCTCGCGGTAGAGCGTGCGGTCGCCGGGCAGCCAATAGACCTCGAAATCGCTCTCGCCGCGCGAGCCGATGTAGTCGAGCACGGCCGGGTCGGGCTGCAGGGCCAGCACCTGGGCGAGCAGGCCGGGATGCGAGGCGCAGACGGCGCCATGGTCTGCCGTCCGGGCGTAGCTGACCTGCCGCAGCCCGGTGGCGTCGTGGCACACCACCGTGCGCGCACCGTCTTGCAGCACCAAGGCCCAGCGGCCGCCCAGCGGGCTGGTCGCCGCGACAAGGGCGTCCAGCGTGGCATGCCGCTCCAGCAGGTCCTGGACGATGTCCCGGTTGCTGGCCTGCGGCCGGGCCGGATCCAGGAGAAAACCGAGCAAGGTGCAGGCGCGTCCGCCGTGGCGCACCTGGGTCAGTGCCAGGTCGGGATGCGCCACGATGCAGCGGTCGGCGTCCAGGCGCTGCTGTGACCAGCCCGGAGGACTGAACTGCCCGGTCCGGCCGAGGAAGAACTGCCGTCGGAAACGCAGCAGCGCACGCTCCGTGTCGCACTGCAGCGAGTCGCCGGTGGCGGTCGTGTCGATGAAGTTCACGCGGCGCTCCTTCGGGTGCTTCGACCCAGGGTGACGGTCTTGTAGTCGATCCAGTGGTGGTCGCAGCGCACGAGCAGCGCGACCTGTTGCCCGGTGAACCGGTGTTCGGCGTGTTCGCGGGCCAGCGCGTCGCGCTCGGCGCGGAAGGCCGCTGCGGGCAGGCCATGGGCCAGGGTGACGTGGAAGCGGAACGCGTTGCCTTCGAGCGGGCGGGGTGTGGTGCCGAACCGCGTGTGCAGGTCGGCCACGACCGTTCTGCGCAACTGGTCCAGCGCGGCATCCGGCACGACATCCCAGAAGGCGATGCCTTCGTCGAAGCAGTCGAAATCCTTCAGCGTGACGGGCAGCGGCTCGAAGCGTGTGGCCAGTTCGTCGAGGTAGTCCGCCACCGCCTGCGGATCGCGGCACTTGAAGCCCAGTTTCAGCGTGATGTGCGGTGCCGCTGCCAGGCCCGGATTGACCCCATGCCGCCGCAGCACGGCGAGCTGGCGCTGTCGGGCCTGGTGGTGCGCGGTGTCGTCCAGCAGCAGCACGACCGCGACCTCCAGCGTGCGGTAGTTGTGCTGGCGCCCGATGCCCAGCAGGGTGCGCGTCGCATGCACCCCGCGGTAGATCAGGCTGCTGGCAAACATGGTGTGGCTGTATTGTTCATTTTTATTGTTTTTAGTGAATATGACTGAAAAATGAAGTTTTTATGACGCTAGTTTGACGGTCAAAAATTTTGACTTGTTAAGGGATTTCATTCGTATGAATTGAAGGTGAATGGACGGATTCGGCATCGCCCGCATGGCCGTGTTGCACTGCACGGCACAATTCGCTCCTTCGTGATGCATTGCAAAGGGATGAAGATGACGACGAACTGCTCTCGGGCTGTCTGGTGGACGTGCCGTGTCGGTCTGGTGGTGGCCTTGTCGGGTGTGGCGCTGACGGCCCAGGCGCAGGCCGTGCTGCGCGTGACCGCCATCCCCGACGAATCCCCGACCGAGCTGGCGCGCAAGTTCGAGCCGCTGGGCAAGTACCTGGAATCGAAGCTCGGCATGAAGGTCGAGTGGACGCCGGTGACCGACTACGCCGCGGCGGTCGAGACCCTGGTGAACAAGAAGGTGGACCTGGCCTGGTTTGGCGGATTCACCTTCGTGCAGGCCAGCGTGCGCTCGGGTGGCCACGTCATCCCGCTGGTGCAGCGCGCCGAGGACGAGAAGTTCCGCTCGGTGTTCATCACCGAGGCCACCTCGGGCATCACGAAGCTCGAAGACCTCAAGGGCAAGACGCTGAGCTTCGGTTCGGTCTCCAGTACCTCGGGCCACCTGATGCCGCGCAGCTATCTGCTGGCCGCGAAGATCAACCCGGATGCGGACCTGAAGCGCGTGAGCTTCTCCGGCGCGCACGATGCGACCATCGCGGCCGTCGCCAGCGGCAAGGTCGATGCCGGCGCGCTGAACATCTCCGTCTGGGAGAAGTTCGTCGCCGACAAGAAGGTCGATCCGGCCGCGGTCAAGGTGTTCTACACGACCCCGGGCTACTACGACTACAACTGGAGCGTGCACGCCGACATGCCCGCTGCGCTGCGCGACAAGATCACCGCGGCCTTCCTGGCGCTGGAGTCGGCACCGGGTGGCAAGGACATCCTGGCCCTGCAGCGCGCCAGCCGGTTCATCCCGACCAAGGCCGAGAACTACAACGGCATCAAGGGTGCTGCCGAGCAGGCCGGACTGCTGAAGTGAGTCTGCCAGCGCCGGTGGTGGTCGAACTGGGCGGGCTGCAGGTCGCGCCGATGCCGGGGGCTGCGCCGGTGCTGCGCGGCATCGACTTGCAGTTGCAGGCCGGTGAGCAGGTCGCCGTGATCGGTGCGTCCGGTGCGGGCAAGACGACGCTGCTGCTGGCGCTGGCCGGGATGCTGCGGCCCTCGGCCGGCCGGCTGGCGCTGTTCGGACAGGATCCCTGGACGCTCGGTGCCGCGGCACGGCGGACGCTGCGGGCGCGGGCGCTGCTGGCGCCGCAGGTGCCACCGCTGCCGCCGCGTCAACGGGTGGTGACGGCGGTGCTGGCGGCGCGGTTGCCGCAGATGTCGCTATGGACCAGTCTGCGCACGCTGTGGAGTCCCCGGACCGACGATGCCGGGCGCGTGCAGCAGGCGCTGGTGGCGCTGGACCTGCCCGACAAGCTCTGGCTGCGCGTGGACCGCCTCTCGGGCGGCGAGCGGCAGCGGGTCGGGCTGGCGCGGCTGCTGGTGGCGGATGCGGCTCTGTGGCTGGTGGATGAGCCGCTGTCGGCGCTGGATCCGGCACGGGCCGAACTGGTGATGCGCCGGCTGATCGAAACGGCCCGGGCAGAAGGGCGCACGCTGGTGTGTTCGCTGCACCAGGTCGAGGTGGCGCGGCGCTGCTTCGCACGCACGGTGGCCCTGCGCGAGGGGCGGGTGGTCTACGACGGGCCGTCGTCCGGCCTGGACGATGCGCGGCTGCAGGCGCTGTATGGCGGTGCGGTGTTCGCCCCGTCTGCCCAGGTGCCGGCCGATCGGGCACCGGCCGTCGCACCGCTGCCGCAGGCGATGTGCCGATGAATGCCGCCGCGGTGGTGGTGGCCGTGCGCGATCCGGCGCTGCAGCGGCGCTGGCTGGGGCTGCTGGCGGCTGCGGTCGTGCTGTGGCCGCTGCTGGTGCTGGCCGAGTTCCAGCCCTGGACCTTGTTCGATGCCCGCAGCCTGCGCGTGACCGGGCGCTTTCTCGCGCAGTTCGTGCCGCCGCGCCACGATGCGGAGTTCCTCGTGCTGCTGGCCCGCGAGACCTGGCGCACGGTGGCGATCGCGACGGCGGGCATGACGCTGGCGGGTCTGGTCGCGCTGCCGCTGGCGCTGGCGATGACCGAGCGGCTGTCGATCAGCGCGGTCGGCGGGCGCATGGGGCGGGGGGTGGCGCTGCTGCGGCAGGGGGTGCGGGCGTTCACGGTGGTGCTGCGCTCGGTGCCGGAACTGGTCTGGGCGCTGGTGTTCGTGCGGGTTGTCGGGCTGGGCCCGACGGCGGGTGTGCTCGCCATCGCCATTGCCTATGGCGGCATGCTGGCCAAGGTCTGGGCCGAGATCCTGGACAGTGCGGATGCGGCGCCCGCACAGGCGCTGCTGGGGCATGGGGCCGGGCGGTTGCAGACGTGGCTGTATGCGGCGTTGCCGTCTTCGGCACACGAGCTGGCGAGCTACACCGTCTACCGCTGGGAATGTGCGATCCGCTCGTCGGTGGTGCTGGGCTTCATCGGCGCGGGCGGGCTCGGGCAGCAGCTCGACAACGCCGCCAAGATGTTCGCTGGCGGCGAGGTGAGCGCGATCCTGCTGGTCTTCATGGCGCTGGTGGCGCTGTCGGACCGGGTGAGCGCGTGGATGCGCCGAGGGCTGGCATGAACCGGGCGAGCGTGCCGCCGCGCCCGCCCCGGGGCCGGGCCGGGCCCGTGCTGGGTCTGGCCTTGGTCGTGCTGGTCGCGGCCAGCTTCTGGAGCCTGTCGCTGCGCTGGTCGGACTTCCTGGGTCTGCAGGCGCTCGGACAGATGGGCCGCTTTCTCGCCGGCTTCTTCCCCCCGGAGACGGGCGGGGCGTTCCTGGCCAAGACCGGCTGGGCGTTGCTGGAGACCCTGGCGATGTCGCTGCTCGGCACCGGCCTGGCGGCCATCGCCGGGCTGCTGCTGGCGCTGCCGGCGAGCCAGTCCGGTGGGGTGTCCGCCGCGGTGGTTCACGGTGTGGCGCGCACAGCGCTCAACCTGCTGCGCTCGGTGCCGGAGCTGGTCTGGGCGTCGCTGCTGCTGATCTCGGCTGGACTGGGGCCGCTGCCTGGCACGCTGGCACTGGCGCTGCACACGACCGGCGTGCTGGGCCGGCTGCTGGCCGAAGCGCTGGAGAACGCGCCGCCCGAACCCGCCCAGGTGCTGCGCAGTCGCGGAGTGGGTGCCGTCGGGGTGTTCCTGTTCGCCACGCTGCCGCAGGTGTCGACGCAGTGGCTGGCCTACAGCCTCTACCGCTGGGAAAACAACATTCGTGCGGCCGCTGTGCTCGGTGTGGTCGGAGCGGGTGGGCTGGGGCAGATGCTGTCGTTCCACCTGGGGCTGTTCCAGATGCGCGAAGCCTGCACGGTGCTGCTGGCGATGATCGGGCTGGTGGCGCTGGTCGATGCGTTGTCGGTGTGGGTCAGGCGGAATCACCTGGCCTGAAGCTTCGGGGATCTCCGCAGGAACCGGCGCAAGATCCCCATCTGCCCATAAAATCACGCCCCGCCCCGTGTACCCCCGAGAGTGACAACGACATGAGCATCAAGAGCGACAAGTGGATCCGCCGCATGGCCGAGCAGCACGGGATGATCGAGCCGTTCGAGCCCGCTCAGGTGCGCTATTCCGCCGAAGGCCAGAAGATCGTCAGCTACGGCACGTCGAGCTACGGCTACGACATCCGCTGCTCGGACGAATTCAAGATCTTCACCAACGTGCACTCCACGGTGGTCGATCCCAAGAATTTCGACGAGCGCAGCTTCGTCGATTTCAAGGGCGATGTCTGCATCATCCCGCCCAACAGCTTCGCGCTGGCGCGCACGGTCGAGTACTTCCGCATCCCGCGCAGCGTGCTGACGGTGTGCCTGGGCAAGAGCACCTACGCGCGCTGCGGGATCATCGTCAACGTGACGCCGTTCGAGCCCGAGTGGGAAGGCTACGTGACGCTGGAGTTCTCGAACACCACGCCGCTGCCCGCCAAGATCTACGCCGGTGAGGGCTGCGCGCAGGTGGTGTTCTTCGAGAGCGACGAGGTCTGCGAGACCAGTTACCGCGACCGCGGCGGCAAGTACCAGGGCCAGACGGGGGTGACCCTGCCCAGGACCTGAGCGCGACTGGTCCGGATTTCCATGCGACATCTCGCCCGACCTGCGGCCATGGTGGCCAATTTCTTCGACTCCCTGCCGCCAGCCCAGGTGGCCGTCGTCATGGCGCTGCACCAGGCCGTGCTGGCGACGGCCCCGGGCATCGACCAGGCGGTGCGCTGGGGCAATCTGATGTTCCTTGTCCGGGGCGACCACCTCGCGACGCTGGTGCCGCACAAGGCCCAGGCGCATCTGCAGCTCTTTCAGGGGGCATGGCTGGCCGAGCGCTTTCCGCAGCTGGAGGGCGTCGGCAAGGGCATGCGCATCCTCAAGTTCCGCTACGGCCAGCCGGTGGATGTCGATCTGGTGCAGCGCATCGTCGCTGCAGCGATGCAGGTGCGCGTCAGTGGGTGAACAGCGCTGAGCTGCGGCTGTCGAGCCTGCCGTAGACCACGGCATCCTCGCGCGGCAGGAGCGCTTCCAGCGCGCTGTCGAGCGCCACGGTTGCGCGCAGCAGCGATTCGCGCTGCACCGCCACCTGGCCACTGGCCTTCACGAGCCGGGCGCGCAGCGCTGCGGGCACCTGCCCGGTCCGGGAGGCGCGGGTGAAACCGTCGAGGGCACGGGTGAGCGCTTCGCGCAGATCGCCGGAATGGCGTTCGATGCGGTCGCTGTCGCGCAGGCGGAGTGAATCTCCGAGGGCATTCAGATCGACCTCGACCGCCGAGAGCAGACGCTCCAGATCGGCGGCATCGGGGCAGTGCACAGGGGTAGAGCGCAGATTCAGGGCGGTCATGGGCAGGTGTGTCATGTCGATGGATCGATGTGGCACGCTGCCCGGTCATGCCGGACAGCGGTTTCAGGTCTTCTGGCCGAGATGCCCCAGCAGATCCTGTGCGTTGGTGAGCAGCTTGTCGGCGATCGCCTCGGCATTGACCTTGTAGGTGCCATCGGAGATGGCTTGCCGGATGCGACCGACTTTTTCGGCATCAAAGTCGTCGGGGGCGCGTTCGAGCAGTGCCGAGGCTGTTTCCGACACATCCACCTTGGTACTGGCGGTGTCTTCGAGGGCCGAAACCTCGGGGGCGTCATGCGGCGTCTCGGCCGCACGGGTCGGGTGGTTGCCGGTGCTGACGGGGGCCGTCGCCGGGGTCGGTGCGGTGTTGCCGATCTTCATCACGTACTCCTTCGAGCCGAATCAGGCCCGGTTGACGGGCGTTGAGTCTGATATCGGTGGTCGCATCGGCCACTTTAGCGGGACGGCGTGTGGCTTCGGGAAATCCTCCCTCGTACGAGCGGTTTTCGAGCAGATTTGTGCAGATGCGGACTGAATTGACGGGTTCAGGTTCGTCTATTTCCATTTTGGACGACCATGCACCGTCACGTCGGACCTTGCGGCTCATGAGCGGACCTCGACGCGGTTTTCTCCGGTCGGCATGCCGGTGATGACCTGCCCCGAGCCCACGCGGACCCGCACCGGCTGGCCCTCCATGCCCGAGTTGATCGCCTGTCCGTCGGTCGAGGCCTCGAAGCCTTCGCCCTTGTAGACCAGCGTCACCTTGTCGCCGGCGGCGAACCACTGCCGCACGCGCAGATTGTCTCCGCGGACTGGCAGACCGGGGCCGACTGCGTTGACCAGCCGCCGGCCCAGCAGCCGCGATGTTTCGGTGTAGATCGGACTGCTGGCGCCGGCCACGTCCACGTCGGCGAGCTGCAGATCGGTGGCCGACAGCTCTGCGCCCGCGGGCAGCGCCGCCGTGCTGACGATCGCCTTGCGCCACACCTTCACGGTCACTGGCAGGTAGACGTTCCAGGCCACCGGCCCGCTCACGCAGCGCAGCCCGACGCGGGTTCGTCCCCACGGGGTGCTGCCGGGCGGCAGGTAGGCATCGATCTGCTGGCATGGCGCCAGATGGAGCCGCGGGTCGAGCTGACCGGGGAGCACCTCGATGCGGGCATCGCCTGCATCGGCCATGGCCGAGCGTGTCACCTCGATGACCCGGAGAGAGAGCGCGGACGGCAGCGTGCCGTCTGGCGCCACGTCGGCCCATGCGGTCGCGGCGACCATGGCCAGTCCCACCGTCAATGCCAGTGCCACGACCAGACGCGACGGTCGTCGGTGCCGATCGGCACCGGCGGGCTTCGGTGCCTGGGCAGAGCCGGGGGCAGAGGATTGGCGGAGCAGGGGCAGGCTGATCATGATGTTGCCCACTGTAGGAGTCGCCTGGCGGCCGCTAGCTTGCAAGATGGGCCGCGCCGGTCGCCCTATTCGTGGGAGTGGGCGTGGCACTGCGCATCAAGAATCGGCTCCGAGCCCCCGGTGCGGGTCTGCATCGACACCGGGTCCCCGTGGTCGAACCCGCCGCCGCTGCTGCCGATACCGCCATGCTGAACCGCCTATCCGCTTCACTCGAATTCCAGACCCAGGCACTGGCGCTGCGCTCCGAGCGTCAGCGACTGATCGCCAGCAACATCGCCAACGCCGATACGCCGGGTTACCAGGCCCGCGAGATCGACTTCGCCAAGACGCTGCAGCAGATGACGGGCTCGGGCAGCGCGATCGGTGCACCGGCCATGCTGGCCGGCACCGATGCGCGCCACCTCGCCACAGGGGGCACCTCCGCCGCCATGCGCGACAGCCAGATGCTCTACGCCGCACCGAGCCAGACCAATCTGGACGGCAACACGGTGGACATGGACCGCGAGCGGGCCAGCTTCGCCGACAACGCAGTCAAGTACCAGGCCACGCTGCAGTTCATCAACGGTGGCCTGCGCACCATGCTCGAAGCCATCAAGGGGCAATGATGTCGATGTTCAATATCTTCCACATCGCCGGCAGCGCCGTCAGCGCGCAGAGCCAGCGGCTGAACACGGTGGCCACCAACCTGGCCAACGCCGACACGGCGGCCGGCCCGGATGGCAAGAGCTTCAAGGCGCGCCAGGTGGTGTTCCAGACCGTGCCGATGGGCGACAACGGTTCGGCAGGCGTCAAGGTGGTGCAGGTCCGCGAGGACACCGCGGAAGGCCGCCGTGTCCACGACCCCGGCAATCCGAACGCCGATGGCAACGGCTACGTCACCTACAGCAACGTCAATCCGGTCGAGGAGATGGTCAACATGATCTCGGCCTCGCGTTCCTACCAGAACAACATCGAAGTGATGAACACCGCCAAGACCCTGCTGCTCAAGACGCTGCAGATGGGTCAGGGCTGATCACGCCGCAAGGACCACACACCATGGCTACCACGACTTCCACCACCACCACGGGCACCGATGCCTCGTCGGTCTACAACCAGCTCAAGAGCGGATCCACCACCACTGCCTCCAAGATGCAGGAGGCATCCGACCAGTTCCTGAAACTGCTGGTCACGCAGATGCAGAGCCAGGACCCGCTCAACCCGATGGACAACGCCCAGGTCACCAGCCAGATGGCGCAGATCAACACGGTGTCCGGCCTCGGGACCGTCAACGAGAGCATCAAGGCCATGTCGGCACAGCTGCTGCAGATGCAGGCGATGCAAGGGGCTTCGCTGGTCGGCAATTCGGTCGTGGTGCCCGGCAACACGATCGACGTCAGCAGCGGCAGCGGCACGGGGCATTTCGAGCTGGGCGGGCCGGCCGATGCGGTCAAGGTCGAAGTGCTCTCCAGCGCAGGCCGGGTGGTCGATACGCTGGACATGGGCGCCGAGACGGGTGGCAACCACAGCTTCAACTGGAAGCCGGCCGAGGGGGTGACCGACGCCGGTGGTTTCCGCTTCCGCGTGACCGCCACCTCCGGCACGGCCAACGTCACGGCCACCACGCTGATGCGCGACCAGGTCAGCGCCGTCAGCTCGACCGCCACCGGCGGTCTCAGCCTGCAGCTCAAGAGCGGCACCACGGTCGCCTACAGCGACGTGCGCGCCTTCGGCGGCTGACCCGGCACGCCCTTTCCGCGCGCTTCCGCTTTCCATTCCGTTCCAGGAGCATCCCCATGAATTTCCAGCAAGGTCTGTCCGGTCTGAATGCCACCAGCAAAAGTCTGGAGGTGATCGGCAACAACATCGCCAACGCCGGCACCTATGGCGCCAAGGCCTCCCGCGCCGAGTTCGCCGACATGTACGCCAACTCCATCGGCGGAACCAGCAACATCGGCATCGGCGTGCGGGTGCAGACCGTCGCCCAGCAGTTCAGCCAGGGCAGCCTGAATGCCACCAGCAATTCGATGGACGTGGCCATCAATGGCGAGGGCTTCTTCCAGCTCAAGTCCAGCTCGGGCGACCTGCTCTATTCGCGCAATGGCCAGTTCAAGGTGGACAGCGATGGCTTCATCGTCAACGGCCAGGGCAAGCGTCTGCAAGGCTACGGCGCGGACCAGCAGGGCGTGATCCAGACGGGTGTGCGCACGGACCTGCAGTTCCCGGCGGGTGGGCTGCCGCCCCGGGCGACTGACAGCGTCTCCATCGCGCTGAACTTCGATTCGCGCAGCACCACCACGATGCCGACGCCGGTCGCCCCTGCGACCTACGCCATCAATCTGGACGATGCGACCACCTACAACAACGCCACCTCGGTGCGCTCCTATGACGCCAAGGGCCAGCCGGTGGACGTGGCCTTCTATTTCCAGAAGTCGGCCACGGACACCTGGAACGTCTATGCCGCGGTGGGCAACAGTGTGCTGAAGGACGCATCCGGTGAAGCCAAGCCGGTCCTTGAAGGCCTGAAGTTCGACCTGGCCGGGCTCAATCCGACGGATTCCAGTGGCAACCCGCTGGGCTCGATCACGCTGCCCGATATTCCGGAGAGCACCACCAACGCCGCCATCAAGGGCGTCAAGTTCGACATGAGCCATGTGACGCAGTACGGCGCCACGTTCTCCGTCTCGAACGCGACGCAGACCGGCAACTCGCCTGGACAGCTCACGAGCATGACCATCGAGGACAACGGCATCATCAATGCGCGTTACACCAATGGCATGAACCGCATGGCCGGCCAGCTGGAACTCGCCAGCTTCCAGAATCCGCAGGGGCTGCGACCGGTGGGCGGCAATGCCTGGGTCAATGCGCCCCAGGCGGGCGAACCCGTGTCGGGCATCCCGGGGTCGGGCACGCTGGGGGTGCTGCAGTCGGGGGC
>NZ_JBFPGY010000015.1:0-4374 GCF_041083715.1 Sphaerotilus sp. | reverse complement strand
CCTGCCTCACGCTGGGCCTGGTGTACGGCGCAGGGATGGCGTGGCTCTATGTGCATCGGTCGGACGAGCTTCGGTTGCTGATCGCCGGCATGCTCGCCACCTCGCGGCAGTTCGTCGCCAGTGGCCAAGCCGAGTTCGAGGCAGAACGCCAGCGGGAACTGCACCTCGTCTACCAGCCTGTGTTCGACACCCGCACGGGCGCACCCGACGCAGGGCGAGACGGCTCCGCTGTCCTTCATTCCGCTGGCAGAGGAAACCGGGCTCATCGTGCCGATCGGAGCCTGGGTGCTGCGCCAGGCCTGTGCCGACGCCGTGCGCTGGCCGCAACCGCTGCGGGTGAGTGTCAACCTGTCGCTCGTGCAGTTGCGCAGTCGCCACCTGATCGACGAAGTGCGGCAGGTGCTCGCCATGACCGAACTGCCCGCCGGACGGCTGGAGTTCGGGTTGACCGCGACGCTGCAGGACATGCGTGCGCTCGGCGTCGGGCTGGCACTGGACGACTTCGGGCCCGGCTTTTCGTCGCTGGCCTACCTGCAGCGTTTCCGCTTCGACCACCTCAAGATCGACCGCAGTTTCGTGCAGTTCCTGGTCGACCTTCTGGCGCAGACCCCTGAGACCAGCCGTCCCGCTATGCCCACAGCACCTCGATCCCCAGCGCCTGCAGCGGCGCCACGCTGACCAGCGGCGTGTCAGCGGCCACCACCAGCGTCGCCACCTCCACCGCCGGTGCGACCACATAGGCCGACGCCGCCCCGAGCTTCTCCGGCGACGCCATCACCACCGTCTCGGCTGCACATGCGTGCAGCGCCCGCTTGATGGCGGCCTCCTCGAAGTCCCCCGTGCTCAGCCCCGCCTCGGCGTGGATGCCGGTGACGCCCATGAAGCAGAGGTCGGCGCGGAGGTGGCGCACCGCCTCGATCGTGGTCGCGCCGACCGTGACCATCGAATGCTTGAACAGCCGCCCGCCGAGCAGGATGACCTCGATGTGCGGGTGGTCGCCACGCTCGCCGAGTTCGACCGCGATGGTCGGGCTGTGGGTGACGACGGTGGCGTGCAGCTCGGGTGGCAGGGCGCGGGCCAGCGCCGTCGTGGTCGTGCCGCCATCGAGCAGCACCACCTGTCCGGGCTGGATCAGCGCCGCTGCCCGCCGTGCCAGCGCCTGTTTGGCATCGGGCGCCACCTGGCGGCGCACGGCCATGTCGCCGATGGCCGCGGAAGCCGGCAGCGCACCGCCATGCACGCGCTGCAGCCGCCCTTCCCGCGCGAGTTCGCGCAGGTCACGGCGGATCGTGTCCTCGGAGATCTGCCATTCCTCGCTCAGCGCCTTGGCGACGACCTGACCGTCGCGGGCGAGACGCTGGAGGATGAACTGCTGGCGCTGGCGGGTGAGGAGGGTCGTGGACATGGTGCAGGGATCATAGTAGATTGCATGAACATCTACATTCATGCACGAGATTGCACGATGAAAAACGCATCCACCACCGACCGCACACTGCTGATCCTGATCGCCGGCCCCTACCTCTCCGGCACCGATGGCGACCCGCAGCGCATCGCTGCCAACCTGGCCCGCATGGAAGCCACGGCGCTGCCTCTCTACGAGCGCGGGCACCTGGCGATGATCGGCGAGTGGGTGGCGCTGCCGATCATCCACGCGGCAGGCGGGCGCACGCATGGCGACGAGGTGTTCCACCAATACCAGTACCCGGTGGCCGAGCGGCTGCTGTCGCGCTGCGACGCGGTGCTGCGCATTCCCGGGGAATCGCGCGGAGCGGACCAGGACGTGGCGCGGGCCAGGGCGCGCGGCCTGCCGGTCTACGAACGGATCGAGGACGTGCCAGTCAAGGTCTGATCAAGGAGTGACCGCAGGCACCACGTCGGTCGCGCACTGCGCGATCAGCTCGTAGGAGCGCAGCCGCGCCGCGTGGTCGTGCGTGGCCCCGGCGATGATGAGTTCGTCCGCACCCGTGCGCTCGACCAGCGCGCTCAACCCGTCGCGCACCGTCGCGGGCGAGCCGACCACCGCCACGGACAGCATCCGCTCGACCTGCCGGCGCTCGACCGGGCTCCACAGCGTGTCCATGTTGTCCACAGGCGGCGGCAGCGGCCCGCGCTGGTTGCGCACCATGCCAAGGAAGCGCTGCTGGATCGATGTGAACAACTTCTGCGCCTCGGTGTCGGTGTCGGCGGCGATCACATTGGTGCCGACCATGGCGTATGGCTGTGGATAACTGACCGACGGGCGGTAGGTGCTGCGGTAGATGTCGAGTGCCTGCGTCAGCAGGTCCGGCGCGAAATGCGAGGCGAAGGCGAATGGACGGCCCAGGTAGGCGGCCAGTTGCGCGCCGTAGAGGCTGGAGCCGAGCAGCCAGATCGGCACGTGCGTGCCGGTGCCGGGAATGGCCTGCACGGTCTGGCCGGCTTCCGGCTCGCCGAGGTAGCGCTGCAGCTCCATCACGTCCTGTGGAAAACTGTCCTCGTCGCTGCTGTGCAGATGGCGGCGCAATGCGCGGGCAGTGGCCTGGTCGGTGCCCGGTGCGCGACCGAGGCCGAGGTCGATGCGCCCGGGGTAGAGCGTGGCCAGCGTGCCGAACTGCTCCGCGACCACCAGCGGCGCATGGTTCGGCAGCATCACGCCACCGGAGCCGACGCGGATCGTCGAGGTGCCGCCGGCGATGTGGCCGACCAGCACCGCCGTGGCGGAGCAGGCCAGCCCGGCCATGTTGTGGTGTTCGGCGAGCCAGTAGCGGCGGTAGCCCCAGCGTTCGGCATGCTGCGCAAGGTCCAGCGCGTGGCGCAACGCGGTCGCGGCATCGCTGCCTGCGGTGATGGGGGCGAGGTCGAGGACGGAAACGGCGATCATGGGTGGATCTTCGCGCAATCCGCCTTGCCTTGCTGTCCGCCATGGAACATCCCCGCCGTCCGACTTGTCCACAATGTGTCCGCCCGCTGCGCACCTGCCTGTGCCGCTGGACCACGCCTGTGGACAACACCGTCGAGGTGCTGATCCTCCAGCATCCGCTCGAGACCGGGCAGGCCAAGGGCAGCGCTGTGCTGCTGCTGCAGAGTCTGGCAAACAGCAGGTTGTCCACAGGCGAGCAGTTCGACGCTGTCGCCCTGGACACCCTGCTGCACGCAGGCAACCGGACCAGCGTGCTGCTGTATCCGGAAGACCCAGGCCCCGCGCAGACTGTGGATCACGCACCCATTCCCGCCGAAGCAGAGCGACTGCGTCTGGTCGTGCTGGACGGCACCTGGCGCAAGAGCCGCAAGCTGCTGCACCTGAACCCGGCGTTGCAGCGCCTGCCACGGTTCGCGCTGGCCGAGCCCCCGCCTTCGCAGTACACGATCCGCAAGGCACACCGGCCCGACCAGTTGTCCACACTGGAAGCGACCTGCCTCGCGCTGGTGCAACTCGAACAGGCGCCCGCGCGGTATGCGCCGCTGTTGTCCGCGTTCGGCGCGTTCGTCGGCCACTTCGCCGCCACGGCCGAAGCCGCGTCAGCCCAGATCGGCGAGCGCGTCGACCAGGTCTGAGAACAGCGGCCGCTGCGTCACCTGCGGCTGCAGGCAGGCCCGGCACAACGCGGCAAGCCCCGTGCAGCGCGGATCGGCCGGGTTGTGCACAGCGGCCAGCAATTCTTCCAGCAGACAACCGAATGCACGCACTTCCAGCCGCTGCAGTGCCTCGGCCGTGGCGCGGCCACCAGGGTCGAAGAACGATGCGGCGCCGAAGTCGCTGAGCAACGCCCGGTCCATTCCGTTCCACAGGATGTTGTGGCCGTACAGGTCGCCGTGCACCAGCCCGCGGGCGTGCAGATGGGCCACTGCACTGGCCACGGAGCGCACAATTATCAACAGCTTGTCCACAGAAAGGGCGAACCCATCGGGATAGACATCGCGGCTGCAAGAGACGAAGCTCGGCGGCCCGGCCAGTGGCTGGAACGACGGGTCGAGCAGCGGCAGCACCAGACCTGGCGTGGGGTCGGCCGGGTTGTGGACAACGCCCTCCACGCCGATCAACCCGGGGTGTCCGGCAGCGGCGATGGTGGCCGCCATCTCGCTGTCCGGCAGGCCATCGCTGGTCACCGATCCCTTGAACAGTTTCACTGCCACAGCGGTGGATAACTGTTCACCGATTGTCCACATCGCTTTGTGGACAACACCGGATGCTCCCTCGCCAAGAACTCGGTGCATGCACAGATTTTCCCAGGAGATCTGTGGAATATCCGCCCTGTGGAGGCTGTGGTGAATCCTGTGGAAAACAGGGTTGCCAGCCAAGGCGATCCAGGCCAGCCGAGGCATCGACAGCAGCCAGGGCGGCAGCGTGTCCAGTCGGTTCGCAGCCAGCCGCAGCAGTGCCAGTTCTCCACAGCC
>NZ_JBFPGY010000014.1:0-14385 GCF_041083715.1 Sphaerotilus sp. | reverse complement strand
CGCGCGGCATCAAGGTCATCTCGTTCGACTCGGGCGTCAAGAAGGAAGGCCGCCTGATGCAGCTGAACCCGTCGAACAGCGCGCTGATCGGCGAGAAGCTGGTCAAGATGAGCGAGCAGGTGGCGGGAAAGACGGGCGAGATCGCCGTGCTGTCGGCCACCGCGCAGGCGACCAACCAGAACATCTGGATCGCCGAGATGAAGAAGGTGCTGGCACAGCCTGCCTACTCCGGGCTCAAGCTGGTCAGCGTCGTCTACGGCGACGACCAGACCGACAAGAGCTACCGCGAGGCGCAGGGCCTGTTCAAGAGCTACCCGAACCTGAAGGCCATCGTCGCGCCGACCACCGTCGGCATCGCCGCGGCGGCCAAGGCCGTGCAGGACGAGAAGAAGGTCGGTCAGATCTTCGTGACCGGTCTGGGCCTGCCCTCGGAAATGGCGGGGCACGTGAAGAGCGGCGCGGTCAAGTCGTTCGCGATCTGGAACCCGATCGATCTCGGCTATTCGTCGATCTACGCCGTTCACGCCTTCATCAAGGGCACCGCCAAGGGCGTGGCCGGCGAGAAGATCTCGCTGGGCCGCGTCGGCAGCGCCACGCTGGACGCCAACCTCGAAGGCGCGATGGCCGAACCGTTCACCTACGACGCCACCAACGTCGAGCAATTCGCCAAGATCTTCTGAAGCCGGATCCGGGTGCCGCATTGGTCATGAGTCATGAGAGTTGATCCGTCCCCCGCGTGGCTCACGCTGCGCGGCATCCACAAGCACTTCGGTCCGACCCACGCCCTCAAGGGCGTGGACCTGGACCTCGTGCCCGGCGAGGTGCTGGCCGTCATCGGCGAGAACGGTGCCGGCAAGTCCACGCTGGTCAAGACGCTCACCGGCGTCCACCAGGCCGACGCGGGCGAGCTGCACATCGCCGGCCAGCTGCAGCGGTTCACGCGCGCGCAGGATGCACAGGCCGCCGGCATCGTCGCGGTGCACCAGGAAACCGTGATGTTCGAGGAGCTGAGTGCCGCCGAGAACATCTTCATCGGTCGCCAGCCCATGCGTGCGCTCGGTGGCATCCCCGGGCTGCGCGTGATCGACTGGGCGGCGATGAACCGCGAGGCACAGGCCGTGCTCGACCAGGTCGGCGCCGGGTTCGCGGCAACGACGCTGGTGCGCGCGCTGAGCCTGGCGCAGCGCCACCTGATCGAGATCGCCCGTGCGCTGTCGCAGCAGGCCCGGGTCGTCATCCTCGACGAACCGACCGCCGCGCTGTCGCAGGCCGAGATCCGCGATTTCTACGGCATCGTGCGCAGCCTGACGGCGCAGGGTGTGGCGGTGCTGTTCATCAGCCACAAGTTCGACGAGATCTTCGCCGTCGCCGACCGCTACGTCGTGCTGCGCGACGGGGCCTCGGTCGGCAGCGGCCGCATCGCCGACGCGGACGAGCAGTCGCTGGTGAAACTGATGGCCGGCCGTGCCATCGACCAGATCTATCCATCCATCCCGCACCGGCCCGGCGAGGTGCTGCTGCAGGTGCGCGGGCTGTCGCACCCGACCGAATTCGCGGGCCTGTCGTTCGCGCTGCGCCGGGGCGAGATCCTGGGCTTCTACGGGCTGGTGGGCGCCGGGCGCAGCGAGGCGATGCTGGCGCTGATGGGGCTGAATCCATCGGCGACCGGCGAAGTGCGCATCGATGGTGCCGCCATCGACATCCGCCAGCCGGGCGACGCCATCGCCGCAGGGCTGGCCTATGTGCCCGAGGAACGCCAGCGCCAGGGCGGCATCCTGTCGTTCTCGGTGCGGCACAACATCAGCCTGGCCGGACTGGCCGGGCCGCGCACAGGCCTGAGCGGCACGCTCTCGCACGGCGTCTGGCTGTCGCCGCGGCGCGAGGCGTCGCTGGCGGCGCGGCTGATCGAGCGGCTGCGCATCAAGACCGAATCGCAGGACACGCCGCTGTCGGGCCTGTCGGGTGGCAACCAGCAGAAGGTCGTCATCGCCAAGTGGCTGGGGCTGAACCCGCGCATCGTCATCCTCGACGAGCCGACCAAGGGCATCGACGTGGGCGCCAAGCAGGCCGTCTACCAACTCATCGCCGAGATGGTGGCCGAGGGGCTGGCGGTGATCCTGGTGTCGTCGGAGCTGCCGGAGGTGATGCACCTGGCGCACCGCACGGTCGTGATGCGGCGCGGCCGGCAGGTCGGCGAATTCGTGCAGGGCCAGGCCGATGCCGAGACGATCGTCGCTGCGGCCTCGGGCCTGCACCACACCGCAGCACACGGACAGACGGCATGACGCGACCCTCCTTTTCCTTGACGAGCCTGCGGCGCGAATGGGTGCTGCTGGCGATCATCGCGGCCATCGCGCTGGCGGTCGGCGCCCGTGCGCCGGTGTTCCTGACCTGGCGCAACGCACTCGACATCGGCAACGACTCGGCCATCCTCGCCATCCTGGTGATGGGCCAGATGCTGGTGCTGCTGACACGCGGCGTGGACCTTTCCGTGGCGTCGAATCTGGCGCTGACCGGCATGCTGTGCGCCCTGGTCGGTCGGGCCTGGCCGGGTGCACCGCTGGTCGTGCTGCTGGCACTGGCCTGCGCGATCGGCGCGGCGCTGGGCACCGTGAATGGCTGGCTGATCATGCGCTTCAACCTGCCGTCGATCGTGGTCACGCTGGGCACGATGTCGATCTACCGCGGCGCGATCTTCGTGGCCAGCGGCGGCGCGTGGATCTCGGACCACCAGATCCACCCGCGCATCAAGGGCCTGCCGCGCGAGACGCTGCTGGGGCTGCCGATGCTGCTGTGGTTCGCGGCGACCGCGGTGGTGTTCACGGTCTGGCTGCTGCGCTGGCGCCGGGAAGGCCGTGAGCTGTACGCCTTCGGCGGCAGTCCGACAGCGGCGGTCTACGCCGGCATTCCGGTGAAGCGGCGGCTGATGATGGCCTACACCCTGTCGGGCCTGCTGGCCGGGCTGGCGGGACTGCTGTGGGTCGGGCGCTACTCGATCGCGTTCACCGAGCTGGCGTCGGGCTTCGAGCTGACGGTGATCGCCGCCTGCGTGATCGGTGGCGTGGGCATCGGCGGCGGGGTGGGCACGGTCAGTGGCGCGGTGCTGGGCGTGCTGTTCATCGGCGTGCTCAATGCCGCATTGCCAGTGATCCAGGTCTCGCCGTTCTGGCAGCAGGCCATCGCGGGCTTCGTGATCCTGTTATCGGTGGCGCTGAACGCCCGCGGCCACCGCCAGGCCGGGCGGCAGATCCTGGAGCACAGTCCTCCTTCGCCAGGCCCCACTGCCCTCTCCTCCACCACGGCACAAGGAGCCACCGCATGAAGGCACTCGATACCTGGGAGCGCGTGCTGCTGACCCTGATCGCCCTCGTCTACCTGGCCTTCGGCCTCGGCATCGAAGGTTTCCTGTCGCCTTATGCGCTGGCCGACAGCACCTACAACTTCTCCGAGAAGGCGCTGATCGCGCTGGCGATGGCCCTGCTGGTGGTCGCCGGGGAGATCGACCTGTCGATCGCGGCGACCATGGCGCTGTGCTCGCTGGCGATGGGCTTCGCGATGAAGGCGGGGGCCAGCCTGCCACTGATGCTGCTGGCAGCACTGGCCACCGGCCTGCTGTGCGGCGCGCTGAATGGCTGGCTGGTGACCCGCTGGAAGCTGCCGGCGATCGTCGTGACCATCGGCACGCTGTCGCTTTACCGCGGACTCGCGCAGGTGGTGCTGGGTGACCAGGCCATCACCGGTTACCCACAGACGCTCAGCACCTGGGGCAATGGCAGCCTGGGCGATCTGATCGGAGTGCCGGCGCTGATCGTGCCGATCGAGTTCGCGGTCCTGGTGGTGGCCGGGCTGGCGGTGGGACTGCTGCTGCACCGCACGCTGCACGGCCGGCGCCTCTATGCCATCGGCTCGAACCCGATCGCCTCGCGTTTTTCGGGCATCGCGGTGGACCGCTACCGCATGGGCCTGTTCCTCTTCGCCGGCGTGATGGCCGCACTGGCCGCCGTGCTGCTCACCGGGCGCATCGGCAGCACACGGCCCAACCTGGCGATGGGCTGGGAGCTGGATGCGGTGACGATCGTCATCCTCGGCGGCGTGGCCATCGAGGGCGGGCGCGGCAGCATCCTGGGCACCGTGCTGGCCGCCGTGCTGCTCGGCAGTTTCACCTTTGCACTGGGCATGCTCAACGTCTCGGGCATCGTGATGTCGATGATCGTCGGAGGGCTGCTGATCGTGTCGATGGTGCTGCCGCGCTGGCTTCGACTGCTGCAGCGTGGTGCGCGTCCCGCGCTCAGGACAGTCTGACAGCCGCGAGAACGTGATGCCGATGACCACGACAACCGACAAGATCGCCTTCCGGATGTTCCTCCACCCGGGCTGCGAAGCCGAGTACCGGCGCCGCCACGATGCCATCTGGCCCGAGCTGGTCACGCTGCTGCAGGACAGCGGTGTCTGCGACTACAGCATCTTCCTGGACGCGCCGCGTGGTGTGCTGTTCGCGGTGCTGCGCCGCCGCGCCGACCACGCGATGGACACGCTGCCGCAGCACCCGGTGATGCAGCGCTGGTGGCAGCACATGAAGGACATCATGCAATCGAACCCGGATGGCTCCCCCGTGGCGGAGCCGATGCCGTGCCTGTTCCATCTGGAGTGAGCCGGGTGCGCGCGTCGGGAGTTTCCGTGCCGCCTGCGCACACGCTGGTGCTCGACATCGGCAAGAGCAACGCCAAGCTGGTCCTGGTCGATGCAGCCGGCGAGGTGCTGGCGCGCCGCGTGCAGGCCAATGCGCCGATGCCGGGGCCGGGCTACACCGCGCTGGGCGTGCCGCGGTTGCAGCAATGGTTGATGGACAGCATCGCCGACCTGCCCGAGCGCACGCGCATCGCACGCATCAGCATCAGCACCCACGGCGCGGCCTTCTGCGCGATCGACGACCAGGGCCTCGTGCTGCCCCCGATCGACTACGAATGGGACGGCTACGGTGCGCACCGCTCCGCCTTCGAGCAGGCGATCGATCCATTCGCCCACACAGGCTCGCCGTGCCTGCCGGCGGGGCTGAATGCCGGGCTGCAGCTGTTCTGGCTGCAGCGCACGCAGCCGCAGACCTGGTCGTGCATCCACCACTGGCTGCCGTATCCACAGTACTGGGCGTGGTGGCTCAGCGGCGTGGCGGCGAGCGAGGTGTCGTCGCTGGGCTGTCACACACAGCTCTGGGCACCCTGGCTGGGGCGGTTCTCGGACTGGGCACAGGGCGGCGGGATCGCCGCGCGGTTCCCGCCGATGCGTGGGGCGGGTGATGTGCTGGGGCCGCTGCGGCCCGAACTGGCTGCGCGCTGGGGGCTGTCGCCGGACTGCGAAGTGCTGTGCGGTGTGCATGACAGCAACGCCTGTCTGGTGCGCTACCTGCCGCTGCCGGACATGACATTGCTGACGACCGGTACCTGGACCGTGGTGATGTCCACCGCCCGTCCCGAGGACACGCCGGTGGAGGCCGAGCTGTTCAATGTCGCGGTCAACGGACAGCCCGTGCCGACCGCCCGCTTCATGGGCGGGCGCGACTTCGACCACCTGTGCGCGGGCGCCGACCCCGCCTGGGCAACGCAAGAAGCCTTGGCCGCACTGGTGGAGACCGGCTGGGAGGCTCGGCCACTGCCGGGGGGTCAGTCCGAGGCCGCGTTCGAATTCTGGCGCCAGGGCCGGCGCGTGTCGGGTGGTGTGCTGGCGGTCCCGGAGCCATTGCGCCCGGCGCTGGCTGCGGTGTACTGCGCCGAACGCAGTGCCACGCTGATCACCCGCCTGTCACCGCGCGGCTCCGTGGTCGTGGAAGGGCCGCTGGCCGGCAACAAGGCATTCGGTCTGGCACTGGCCGCGCGGCTGGGTCCGGACCGGACGCTGTACCGGTCGATCGATGCGGTGGAAGGCACGGTACGCGGCGCCTGGACACTCGGGTGCAGACCGACAGCGCCACTGCAGTTGGCGGCAATCATCTAGTTGTATGCCTTCTTCACGCCAGATGCCTTGCTGGCCACAGTGCGCGTCGCACGTACTGTCGAAGTCAAGGGCGGAGCAGCAGATCCAGTTGCTCGTCCGACAGCATGGGCACCGCGGCAGGTTCGTCAGGCCGGGTCCAGCGCGTGGTCTGCGGAAACGCCATGACCACCGCGATCAGCAGCAACTGTCCGACCAGGTGCGGAACCAAGGCACGCGACAACGCCGCCAGTCCGGGGCGCGGGTGGGCGAGCGAGCGGGCCATCAGCACCGCGTAGCCCAGCGGAGGCAGCAGAAAGCCGAGCTGGAGCACCAGCAGCGTCAGCACCGCCACCCAGGCTGCATCGTCCTGCACCTGCAGCACGGCCGGCATGACCAGCGGGATCACCAGGAAAATCATCTCGAAGGCATCCAGCACACAGGCACACGCGGCCAGCCCGGCCATCACGAGCAGGAGCAGACCGGTCGGGTGGCCGCGAAACGACTGCACCGAGGCGGCCAGCCATTGGTCAATGCCATGGCCGCGCAGTACCAGCGTCAGACTGGTGGCCGCGATCAGCAGCGCGAACAGCACACCGGTGAGCACCAAGGCGTCGCGGAGGATCAACCGCAGCAACATGGCGCTCAGTTGCTTCGTCACGGCCGCACCCGCGAGCAGCAGCAGGCAGGCCGCCGCCGCCGCTTCGACGGCCAACACCCGGCCCGTGGCCACCGCCACCAGCAAGGCGGCGATGACCAGCACGACCGACACCGTCTGCCAACCTGCCTGCCGGTCCAGTCCAGGCACAACGACGGCCACGTCCCGGCGGTGGCGCCACGCCACGACCGCCAGCGACATCAGCACGGCCAGCGCACCCGGCACCACCGCCGCACGCAGCACGTCCGCGTTGTTGACGATGCGCACGGCGGCATGCGTGGCATTCACCGCCTCGGTGTGCGCACGCATCATGGCATCACCGAGGAGCAGCAAGACAAGCGAGGGCGCAATGACGACGCCCAAGGTGCTGGCCACGCAGAGTGTGGCCGTGGTCTGTGCGACAGAGCGGTCACCGACCTGCAAGCGAGGAGAAATGGCCCGCGACAGCATGTGCAGGCTGGCCCCCACGGATCCGTTCATCGGCGCCAGCAGCGCGCTGACCAGCAGCGCCGACAGCTCTGCCGCGGCCGGTTGCCGGCGCAGCAGCCATTGCCCGCCCTGGTGCATCCGGGCCACCAGCGGCAGCCGGTTCAGGACGGCGCCACTCAGGGCGTACAAGGGCAGCGCCTGCAGCAAGTCGTTCTCCAGCAGTCCGACCAGCCGCGAAGGCAGCGCCCCCATGAGGTCGAAGCTGAACGCCCCCGTCGCCACGCCCGACACCGCCAGCAGCGCGGCACCGCCGAGCTGGATCGCGTAGATCGGCAGGCCCTTGGCGACCGTGGTTCCTGCGGGGCCGATCACGGCCTGCAGACTCATCAGCAAGGCCAGCAGCCAGGCCGCCACTTTGATCAACCAGTAGCCAGGGTTGAACGATTCTGGAAAACCTTCGAGGCTACAAAGCGATCGCCAGGCCATCGGCCCGGCGCCATACAGGACGTAGAGCGAAACCGGCAGCACCAGCAAGGCCTGCCCCCATCGGTTCAGGTGGTGGCGGACCTGGGGCGACATGCGCTGTGTCAGCGCCATGTCGATGGACAGATGGGATTGGGTGCGTGTGGCAGCGTGCAGCCCCACCCCGACATACAGGGCAAACAGGATCTGGCCCAGGTCATTGGCCCGCGTTGCACCCCACCCCACCACGTCACGCAGCGGCCACTGGACCAGCAACAGGCCTGCCAGCGGCAAAGCCAACCAGCCAGCGGCCGCGTCCAGCGTGTCCAGCGCTTGATGTAGACGTCCAGGGATGCGCATAGGTGCAGTGTAGAGTGCCCTCCACGGCCCTCGGCACAGCGCGCCAACCACCATGCCGACCTGCTACCGTGGTGGCCGGAATTGAAATCAGGCTGGAGACTGACATGGCAAATCCAATCGAGCACGTGGTCATCATCGTCAAGGAGAACCACAGCTTCGACAATTACTTCGGCACCTTTCCGGGCGCGGCGGGCATGGTCCTGCCTGCGGCGACAGACCCGCAGCTCACCGACCCGCCGCATGACCATGCGGCCTGGTTGCGCGCGCAGGCCAAGGGCGGTGGATTCCAGGGCCAGTACAGCAAGGCGGACCTCGCCGCCTACTGGGCATTCGCGCAGCAGTACGTGCTGTGCGACCACTACTTCACCGACGTGGCCAGCCAGTCCGAGCCCAATCACCTGCACCTGATCGCCGCGGATTCGCCCATCATCAACAATGCCTCGGCCACACGCACCTACCAGCCGCAGCCACCCTATGTCCTGCCCAACCTGCCGGCCACGCTCGAATCCGTCGGCAAGACCTGGCGGAATTACTCGGATCCGAACGCGTCCTATTTCGAGCACATCGCCGGACTGAAGGGCCATGCCTGGAACGTGCGGTCCGGCCAGTTCGACAAGGATGCCGCGGCAGGTGCACTGCCGCATGTGAGCTGGCTTTACGCCCCCGGCAGTGCCAGCGAGCACCCGGGCGATCTTGCCAAGACCGGCAAACCCCAGGTGGGCCCCGGCATGCAGTGGACGGCCGACCGCATTCATGCGGCCGCGACCGGCCCGTTGTGGGCCAAGACCGCCATTTTCGTGACCTGGGACGACTGGGGCGGCTGGTTCGACCACGTCACGCCGCCCGCCGCGGCCACCTGGCCTGGGGCCGGCCCCGCGGGCTACACCGGCTCGCAATTCCGGTATGGCCCGCGCGTGCCGTGCCTCGTGATCAGCCCCTATGCGCGCCAGGGCATCGACCACAACCTGTATTCGCACGTCAGCATCGTCAAGTTCTGCATCCGCCTGTTCGGGCTGCAGGCCTGGGGCGCGCCCGCCTTGAAGAGCACGGACAAGTCCGGGGACTTGTGGAAAGCGTTTGATTTCGCGAAGAAGCCGCGTCTGGCCGTGCCATCGCCTGTGCCGGTCTGAATGAACCGCCCGGGCGCTCCCGGAGTCTGCGACGCTTGAGAGCCGGCAAGTCGGTCATGGAATCCGGACTCCAGAGGCAAGGCCATTCGGGCGCTGGGTGTCCGAAGCCTCCGGTCAGACCCAGTTTCAGGGATCGCTCGGTGCCCGACTGAGCGCATTGTTGGCAACGACGAGCGCACGCAGCATGCGCACGAACTCTGCGCGGTCGGCCGCCGGCAGCGGTTCCAGAATGCGCCGCTGGGCCTGCAACATCGCCGGAACCACCTCGTGCAGCAGCGCCTGGCCAGCGTCGGTGAGCGTGAGCAGCCGCACGCGGCGGTCGTTCGGATTCGAGTTGCGCAGCAGCAACCCGCGACTCTCCAGCCGGTCGATCACGCCACCCGTGGTCGATGTATCCAGACCGATCGTGCGCGCCAGCGTGCGCTGGTCGATGCCAGGCGCGTTGGCCAAGGCCTGCAGTGCAGCGAACTGCATGGGCGTCAAGCCATGCGGTTCGGCCTCCTGCAAAAAAATGGCCACGGCGATCTGATGCAGTCGCCGGATGTGGTGGCCAGGCAGATCGTCGAGTTCGACGTTCTGCGGGTGACTTGTGTGCGTCGTCATCGTGCGCTATCTGCCGATTGAGGGTTAACCCGTATTTGATCCATGTCAGTCTATCACTATGATTTTAATCAGTGTACTTATGATAAGTACACATTTGATGGAACGCACATGACTGCACACAACCAGGATTTGCCGGTCATCGTCGCTGGCGGCGGCATCGGCGGGCTCGCGGCGGCTCTCGCGCTTGTACGGCGCGGCTTCACCGTGACGGTGCTCGAACAGGCACCCGAGATCGGCGAGATCGGCGCTGGCATCCAGCTTGGGCCGAACGCTTTCCACGCCTTTGACGCGCTCGGCGTCGGCGACAAGGCGCGCGGGCGCGCCGTCTACACCGACTGCATGGTGATGCACGACGCGATCGACGAGACGCTGGTCGGCCGCATCGACACGGGAGAGGCCTTCCGCAAGCGTTTCGGCAATCCCTACGCCGTCATCCACCGCGTGGACATCCACCGGTCGCTGCTGGAGGGTGCGCAGGAGACCGGCCGTGTCCGCTTCCACACCAACACCCGCGTGGAACGCATCGAACAGGACGAATCCGCCAGGACGGTGACCGCCATCGACCAGCACGGCAACCGCTGGATGGGCCAGGCGCTGATCGGTGCCGACGGCGGCAAGTCGGTGGTGCGCACGCAATACGTCAACGACCCGCCGCGTGTCACCGGGCACGTGGTCTACCGCGCCGTGGTCGAACGCGCCGATTTCCCGAAGAACCTGCAGTGGAACGCCGCGAGCCTGTGGGCCGGCCCCAAGTGCCACCTCGTGCACTACCCGCTGCGAGGCGGCGAGCAGTACAACATCGTCGTCACGTTCCACAGCCGCCAGCAGGAGCAGTGGGGCGTGACCGATGGCAGCAAGGAGGAGGTCGAGAGCTACTTCCAGGGCATCTGCCCGAAGGCACGCCAGCTGATCGAGCTGCCCAAGACCTGGAAGCGCTGGGCCACCGCCGACCGCGAGCCGATCGGCCATTGGGTGTTCGGCCGCGCCACGATCCTCGGCGATGCCGCCCACCCGACGACACAGTACATGGCTCAGGGCGCATGCATGGCCATGGAAGACGCGGTCACGCTGGGTGAAGCCTTGCGCGTCACGCACAACGACTGGGACGCGGCGCTGCAGCTTTACCAGCAGAGCCGCGTCACGCGCACCGCCCGCATCGTGCTCTCTGGCCGCGAGATGGGGCGCCTGTACCACGCCGCCGGCGTCGAGCGCCTGGTGCGCAACGCGCTGTGGAAGGACCGCTCGCAAGAGCGTTTCTACGATGCGCTGGAGTGGCTGTACGGCTGGAATGTCTCCAACTGCCTGCAGCAGGGCTGAGCCCCACGAGGAACACCGACAGGCATGAACTGGGGCGCCTGGAAAACCTGAAGGTCAGCCCCGCCATGTACCTGGGCATGCAGAACCGCTCCACCGCCGAACCCCCTTCATTTCCATCGCCGACGAATCGCCGCTGCACCGCAAGCTCGGCGTCCACGAGACGCCCTCCTGAACACCCAAGGAACCACCATGACGAATCCCGACTACCTCTGGACCCCCTCGCCCGTCGCCTCGCTGCCCGTGCGCGGCCAGACCGAACGGCTGCCCATCCACCGCATCTTCTGCGTCGGCCGCAACTACCACGCGCATGCGATCGAGATGGGCCGCCCCGTCGACAAGTCGGTCGAGCGGGCCTTCTACTTCACGAAGTCACCGCAGACGCTGGTGTCCAGCGGCGCGACCGTCCCCTACCCGCCGGAAACCAAGGACTACCACTACGAGATGGAGCTGGTGCTGGTGGTCGGCAAACCGGGCTTCCGGGTTCCGGCCGAACGGGCGCACGAAGTGATCTACGGCTACGCCTGCGGCCTGGACATGACGCGCCGTGACCTGCAGCTGGTCGCCCGCGAGAAAGGGCGCCCCTGGGATCTCGGCAAGGACATCGAGCAGGGCTCGGTGTGTTCGGAGGTCGTGCCGATGGAAGGTGTGGTCATCGAGCGCGGCGAGCTGGTGCTGGAGGTCAACGGCCAGACGCGGCAGCAGTCGGACCTGTCCAAGCTGATCTGGAACATCCGCGAGATCATCGCCGACCTGTCACTCTTCTATCACCTGCAGCCTGGCGACCTGATCTACACCGGCACGCCCGAAGGCGTGGGTGCGGTGTTGCCCGGCGACCGCATCGACGGTCGCATCGAGGGCGTGGGCGACATCGTGCTGCACGTCGGCGCCCCCGAATGAGCCCCCACCCCAACGCACGCACAGGAGACAAGACATGACATCGACGACCCCACGTCCGGAGGCCGAAGCGCGGCGGCGGCGCACCGTGATCTGGATCGTGGCCCTGGCCACGTTCGGACTCGTCTTCGACGGCTACGACCTGGTGCTCTACGGCGCAGTCGTTTCGACCTTTCTGCGCGACCCCACGCACATCGGCAACGTCACTCCGGCCATCGCCGGGCTGCTGGGCAGCTACGCACTGGTCGGCGTGATGGTGGGCGCGCTGCTGGCGGGCGCCGTCGGCGACATCATCGGTCGCCGCAAGGTGATGCTGATGTCCTACGCCTGGTTCTCGGTGGGCATGGCGCTGACCGCGATGGCCACCACATCGATCGCCTTCGGCTGGCTGCGCTTCTCCACCGGTCTGGGCATCGGTGCGTTGCTGGCCACCACCGCAGCCCTGGTGTCCGAATACGCGCCGGCAGACAAGAAGAACCTGATCAACGCCATCACGAACGGCGGCATCCCTCTGGGCAGTCTGCTGGCCGCGCTGCTGGCCATCTTGTTGATGCAGCACATCGGCTGGCGCGGCTTGTTCTGGATGGGCGCGCTCCCCATCGTCACCTTGCTGCCGCTGGCGTACGCCAAGATGCCCGAATCCGTGGTGTGGCTGGCTTCGCGTGGCCACATGGACGAGGCGCGTGCGGTGTCGGAGCGCACAGGCGTTCCCTTGCCCGGGACGGTGTCCGTCCGGACGGAAGCGATCGCACCCGCAGGCACCGGCAAGATCGGCTTTGCCGGCCTGTTCAGCACCCACTACCTCTTGCCGACCGCCGTGCTCGGCCTGATGAGCGCGACGGGCCTGATGCTGGTGTACTCGCTCAACACATGGCTGCCCGAGATCATGTTGCGGGCCGGCTTCAACGCCAAGGGGTCGCTGTCCTTCCTGGCCGTGCTCAATGGCGGTTCGCTGTTCGGCGCGCTCGCAGCGTCCCGTGCCGCCGACCGCTTCGGCCCGAAACCGGTGGTGGCGGCCTGCTTCACCACCGGTGCCATGGCGCTGCTGCTGCTGACCTTGGGCTTCCCGCTCGCCGGCCTGCTGGTCATCGTGGCAGTAGTCGGTCTGGGCACCAGCGGCACGCAGACGCTGATCTATGGCTTCGTCGCCAACTACTACCGCACGAACGTGCGCGCCGCCGGCGTGGCCTGGTGCGCCGGCTTCGGTCGCCTCGGCGGCATCGGTGGCCCGATGCTGGGCAGCACCCTGATCGGTGCGGGTTTCAAGCTGGACGCGATCTTCTACGTGCTGGCCGGACTGGGCCTGGTAGGGGCCCTGCTGACCTTGCTGGTGCCCATGGCGCGCGCTCAGACCGCGCGACGCCCGGGGCAAGTCGAAGAGAATCAGGGGCCAGCCACACCGCTGCAGCGGCCCGCCTGACCTGGCCACCAGACTGATCGACAGAGGAATCCGCATGAAACTCTACAGTTTCTTCCGCAGCGGCACATCGCACCGGCTGCGCATCGCACTGAACCTGAAGGGGGTGGACTACACGTATGTGCCGGTCGACCTGCGGCGCGAAGAGCATCTCGGCGACGCGTACCGGGCGCTGAACCCTCAGGGTCTGGTGCCGGCGCTCGCGGTCGAAGGCCGTGTGCTGACGCAGACGCCGGCGATCCTGGAGTGGCTCGAAGAGCGCTTTCCATCGCCACCGCTGCTGCCGGCCGACGCCGACGCACGGGCCCGGGTGCGCACACTGGCGGCAATCGTCGGCTGCGACATCCATCCGGTGAACAACCGCCGCATCCTCGAATCGCTGCGAAGTGACTTCGGTGCCGACGAGGCGGCAGTCAACCGCTGGTGCAGCCGCTGGATTGGCGAGGGCTTTGACGCCATCGAAGCGCTGCTCGCTGCCGATCCGCACCGCGGCGACTACTGTGTCGGCGACACGCCGACGCTCGCCGAGGTCTACCTCGTGCCGCAAGTGGAGAGTGCGCGCCGCTTTGGCGTCGATCTTTCGCGCTGGCCACGCATCACCGCGGTCGATGCCGCTTGCCAGCGACTCGCCACGTTCCGCTGCGCGGCACCGGCCCTGCAGCCTGACGCCGCCTGAAGCCGTGAACCGCCCCCGTCCCGCGGCGGCTGCCCTTCGATGACCAGCCCGCTCACCCCCATGATTCCTGCCACGAACCGCCAGTTGGACCTGGCCTTGCTGCACGCCGATCACCACGGGCAGGCCGATCAGATCGAGATGCACGCGGGACCAGGCGTGCAGGACACCCGCACGCCCCCGCCGTCACGGCGTGTTCAAGCACGCGCGTGCCGATGGACCTGCTGTGTCGCCCTGCTCACCGCCTCTGTGCTTGGCGCCCAGGCGGTTTGGGCCGCGGACAGGCAGATGCTGTACGTGGTCCCTGGTGGCAGCGTGGCGGGCAATGGCACGGCCGATGCGCCTTTCATGCTCACGGCAGGTCGGGAGTACGAATTCAACCGCCTCATCCGACGCGCCAGCGATGCTGGCAAGGACATCGAGGTCGTCTTTCGCGATGGTGTCTACGCCGATGTCCGCCTGCAAATCATCAAGCAAG
>NZ_JBFPGY010000013.1:0-14399 GCF_041083715.1 Sphaerotilus sp. | reverse complement strand
TCTCTGCCTTCGGATTGAGGGTGTAGCAGTCCTCGATCGCACGCATGGCATGGCGGCAGGCGCTGCCGACCGCCTTGGCCTCGGCTTCGGTGTGGGCGTGGACAGCGCTGGCGGATTCGATGCCCAGTTGGTCGCAGCCCGCCAGCAAGCCGGCGGCGATCAGGGCGATGGCGATGGCAGGGACGGGATGGCGCATGGCTGAACTCGGGGTGTGGTCCCCTGCGCTATCGTCGTCCCGCCGCGCGACTTGAGCCGCGCGGCCTTCAGCCGAGCTGCTCGCCGGGACCGATGGCACAGCCCCGCAGAAAATCACGCACCGGCTGGCGCCGCCCGCCAGGCCGCTGCAGGCTGGTCAACGCCAGCGCTCCCGCGCCGCAGGCCACGACGATGCGGTCTCCCTCGACCGACAGCACGGCACCCGGTGCGCCCTGCCCGTCCACGGCGCTCGCCTGCCAGACCTTCACCACCTCGCCGCCTCGGCTGAAGCTCGCGCCGGGAAAGGGATCGAAGGCCCGGATGCGCCGCGCCAGCACCTCGGCGGACCGCGTCCAGTCAAGTGCTGCTTCGCGCTTGTCGATCTTGTGGGCATAGGTGACACCTTCGGCGGGCTGCGGCGTGGCGTGCAGGCCCCCGCTTGCAGCCAACGCCAGCGCCTCGACGATCAGCCGGCCGCCGAGCGTGGCGAGCCGGTCGTGCAGCGCAGCGGTGGTGTCGTCCGGGCAGATCGGCTCGGGCGCGACCAGCAGCATGTCGCCGGTGTCCAAGCCCGCATCCATCTGCATGATGGTGATGCCGGTCTCGGCATCCCCGGCCTCGATGGCACGGTGGATCGGTGCCGCACCGCGCCAGCGCGGCAGCAGCGAGCCATGGATGTTCAGGCAGCCCAGGCGCGGCAGATCCAGCACCCACTGCGGCAGGATCAGCCCGTACGCGGCCACCACCAGCACATCGAGCTGCGCCGCCTGCAGCACCTCGCGGGCGGCAGCGGCCTCGTCCGGATGGCGGCCGTCGAGCTTCAGGCTGGTCGGCTGCGCCACCGGCAGGCCGTGCTGCAGCGCACCCTGCTTCACCGCGGACGGCTGCAGCTTCATGCCGCGGCCCGCCGGGCGGTCGGGCTGCGTCAACACCAGCGCCACGGTGTGGCCAACCGCCAGGATCGCCGCCAGCGCCTCGGCCGCGAACTCGGGCGTGCCCGCGAAACCGACGCGCAGCGCAGCGCCCGTCATGCCTCGTCCTCGTCTTCGCGCAGACGCTTGATCATCTTGCTGCGGATGCGGTTGCGCTTGAGCGGCGAGAGGTATTCGACGAAGACCTTGCCCACCAGGTGGTCCATCTCGTGCTGCACGCAGACCGCCAGCAGCCCTTCCGCCTCGAACTCGTAGGTCTGTCCATCCCGGTTCATGGCCCGCACAGCCACGGTGGCGTAGCGTTCGACCTTGTCGTAGATGGTGGGAACCGACAGACAGCCTTCGTCGCTGACGACACGTTCCTCGCTGTGCGCGATGATGACGGGATTGATCAGAACGAGCTGGTCGGACTTGTCCTCCGAGGCGTCGATCACAATCAGCCGCTCATGCACATCGACCTGCGTGGCGGCCAGACCGATGCCGCGGGACTTGTACATCGTCTCGAACATGTCGTCGATCAGCCGGCGCAGCCGGTCATCGACGGTCGCGACAGGCTTGGCGACCTTGTTCAGGCGGGGATCGGGGTAGCGAAGTATGGTCAGCAGGCTCATGGCGAGGGTTGGCACAGGGCAGTGCCACTGCGTGAAAGTTGTGATTCGGGAACAAGGTCATCGGCCGGCGGGCGCACCATCCGTGTCAGGCGCCACGGCCGATTTCATTGCAGCATCAAGGGTTTAGGGGCAGAATTTATGAGATTGACTGAAGAGTTTCGCGCAGGCCTGACCGGTCGGCGCACGGAGACGCGCTCCATGATCCTGTGCCACGGCAAGCTTGCTCCCGTCCAGCGCGCAAGCGCCAGGGCGGCAAGCCTTCTGACCCTCGCCTTGCTCGGCCTGTCCATCCCGACGGCCCACGCATTCCCCGATTATCCAATCACCGGCGCCCAGCGGGGCACGGCGCAGAAAGTCGCCGAAGCCGGTGTGCCCTTGTCGGAGCTGGCGCCGAACGCACCCGACCGCTACACGGTCAAGCGCGGCGACACGCTGTGGGACATCTCGAAGCTGTTCCTGCGCAGCCCCTGGCGCTGGCCGGAGCTGTGGGGCATGAACCTCCAGGACATCCGCAATCCCCACCTGATCTACCCCGGCCAGCTGCTCACGCTGGTCAAGAGCGGCGGTCGGGCACGGCTGGTATTCGGCGATGGCGACGGCGGCACGGTCAAGCTCTCGCCACACGTGCGGGCGGGAGATGCGAACCTCGGGCCGATCGTCTCCATCTCGCTGCACCTGATCGAGCCGTTCCTGAACGACGCCGTGGTGCTGGACAGCGATGCACTGGCCCGCGCACCGCGCATCGTCGCCGGCCGTGAGGGACGCGAGCTGCTCAGCCGCGGGGACACGGCCTATGTGCGCGGCGACTTGCCGGCCACACGCGACTGGCGCATCTTCCGCGAGGCCAGGCCGCTGCTCGATCCATCCAGTGGCGAGATCCTCGGCTACGAAGCCGCGTTCGTCGGCAACGCCGAATACGTGCGTCCCGGCGAAACACGGACGGATGCCAAGGGCGCCACCGAGGTCGTGCCAGCCACCTTCATGCTGAGCGCGCTGCGCCAGGAAGCCGGCATCGGCGACCGCATCGCCCAGGCCCCGGTCCACGACTACCGCAACTACGTTCCGCATGCGCCGAGCACGCCGATCGAAGGCCAGATCATCTCGATCTATGGCGATGGGCTGTCGGCCGGCCAGAACCAGATCGTGGCCCTCAACCGTGGCGAGCGCGATGGCGTGGAGCGCGGCCATGTGCTGTCGGTGCTGCGTGCGGGCGAGCGGGTGCAGGACCGGGCCGATCCGCTGAAGGCAACACTCAAGCTGCCCGACGAGGCCCATGGCCAGCTCTTTGTCTTCCGGGTCTTCGACCGGGTGTCGTATGCGCTGATCCTCAGCGCCGAAACCGCCGTGCGTCCCGGCGACCGCTTCACGCCGCCGTGACCGTGGCGGACGTCCACGCCACCGAGCCGGCCCATGACGAACTGGCCGCCTGGCTGCGGCTGCTCGAAACCCCGGGCATCGGCCGCCAGCGCGCACGGCGACTGCTGCGGGCGTTCGGCGGGCCGAGGGAAATCTTCGAGGCCTCGCCAGCGGCTTGGCGCGAGGTGCTCGACGGCCACAAGGTCTGCGAGGCACTGGCCCGGCCACCCGAAGGCCATGACGCGCTGGTGACGCGCACCGGGCAGTGGTTGCAGCAGCCAGGCTGCCACCTGCTGGTGCTCGGTGATCCGGTGTATCCCTCCACCTGGATGGAGCTGGCCGATCCGCCGCTGGTGCTGCACGCCCGAGGCCGGCTGGAGCTGCTGGGCATCGGCGCGCTGGCCGTCGTGGGCAGCCGCCATCCGACACCGCAGGGGGCCGACAACGCCTTCCAGTTCTCCGCCGCACTGAGCCAGGCCGGCATGGTGGTCGTGTCGGGGCTGGCGCAGGGCATCGACGGCGCCGCGCACGAAGGCGCGCTGAGCGGGCCGTCCGGCACGATCGCCATCGTCGGTACAGGGCTGGACCGGGTCTATCCGCGCCAGCACCATGCGCTGGCCGGGCGCATCGCCACAGAAGGTCTGATGCTGTCCGAGCATGTGCTCGGCACGCCGCCGCTGGCGCCGCATTTTCCGCAGCGCAACCGCCTGATCGCCGGCCTGGGCCGCGGCACGCTGGTCGTCGAGGCAGCGCTGCAGTCGGGCTCGCTGATCACCGCGCGGCTGGCGATGGAATCGAACCGCGAGGTGTTCGCCATCCCCGGTTCGATCCACAGTCCGCAAGTCAAAGGCTGCCACCAGCTCATCAAGAGCGGCGCGAAGCTGGTCGAGACGACGCAGGACATCCTGGACGAGCTGCACTGGGGGACCAGCGCGCCCGTCAGCACCGGCCAGGAGAAGGCGCCGGCGGGGTCGCCCATGGCTGCCGCCGTCCAGGCCCGGTCGGACGACACGCCGGAAGACCCGCTGCTGGACGCGATGGGCTGGACACCGACCACGCTGGATGCCCTGCAGGCCCGCACCGGCCTGCCCACATCGGAGCTGAACCACCGCCTGCTGGAACTGGAGCTTTCCGGCCATGTCGTTCGATTGCCCGGCCCGTTGTTTCAGCGTCAGGCCTGCGCGTGACTCCATGCACGGAGGCCATCGGCACCGACCCCGCAGGCGCCCGCCATTCCGGGGCTGCTCAGGTATAGTGGATTCATGTTCGACGTGCTCGTTTATCTTTACGAAAACTATTGGCGGCCCGATGCCTGTCCGGAGCACGCCCAGCTCTCGCGCAAGCTCACCTCGGTGGGGTTCGAGAGCGACGAGATCGAGGATGCACTGAGCTGGCTGGACGGGCTGACCACGGTGGCCGAATCCCAGGCCAAGGCCCAGAGCCCGCTGTCCCTGCGCGTCTACACCCCGGCAGAGCAGGACCACCTCGGCACCGCATCGATCGCCTTCCTGAGCTTTCTCGAATCCGCGGGCGTGCTGCCAGCGCCGATGCGGGAGATTGCCGTCGACCGCGCCATGGCCACGACCGGCGAACTCGCGCTGGAAGACCTGAAGATCATCGTGCTGATGGTGTTCTGGAGCATCGGCGAAGAACCCGATGCGCTGATTCTGGACGAGCTGTTCGTCGATGCCGAGGACCGGCTGATCCACTGACTTCCGACCTGATCCAGCAACGGATCAGTGCAGCAGGCGCCCCGGATCGGCGTCGAGCTTGGCCAGTGCGTCGCGCGTGGCACGCACGGTCAGCGATTCCTCTTCCACCGGCACCAGCAACCCGGCTTGCAGGAAGGCCGCCAGGCGGTGTTTCTGGAACAGGATGCCGCGCCCCTGCGGGGACACGAACAGGTTGAACTGCTTGCGCGAGCCTTGCCAGGCGAGCTGGACGTTGGCAACGGTGTCGCGGTAATCCAGACGGAACCAGCTGCCCACGCTCAGGTTGCCGCACCAGGCGACCATCGCCGGTGTGGGCATCGACCCCCCCTCGGCCACCACTTCCAGATCCGTGGTCTCGTGGCCGGAGAGATCCCGCACCATCGACTCGTCGATCTCGATGTGGTCCACGTCCGGCAGCATGTCCTCCAGCGTCTCCAGCTGCATCATCAGCTCGTTGAGGCGCTCGGTCGGAATGGCGGCCGTGCGGGCCGAGAACGCGGCCTGCAGGGCATTGTTCAGCGCCTGGATGTACTCGTCCTGCCGTGGCACCGGCACACCAGCCGACACCATGCCCTCGCGCAGCTTCTTCAGCAGCGGCGACAGCCGGCGGATCGCCTCGGAGCGTTCCTCGCGCGAGACCTTGGCGCTCGCCAGCCAGATCAGGTCGGCGGCGGCCTTGCGCATGGCCTTGGTCGGCTCGCTGGCCTGTCCGGCCTTGACGGCGGTCGTCGCCAGCACATCGGCCCAGACATGGAACAGGAACTCGCGCACGCCGTCATGGACCGGCACCTCGTTGAGCATCTTGCGCAGCTCGATCGTGTACTGGATCGCCAGCGTCTCGCGCTGCTCGATCTGCTGGGCCAGCGACACGCCCTTGCTCGCGGCGAGGTGCGCGGACTTGAAGTAGTCCTCCAGGAAGCGCTCGAACTCGGTCAGCACGGTCTGGAACACGCGCCGGCCGGTGTCGGGATAGGCCTCGACCACCTGCACCACACGCTTGATCTCGCGCTCCATCGGTTCGTTCACGCCCGCGCTGCCGGCTTCGAAACCCATCACGCAGGCGCCCATGCGGTCGATCAGCTTGCGCGCCGGGTGATCGACGGTGGCAAAGAAGTCCGGCTCGGCGATGGCCACACGCAGCACCGGCATCTGCAGCCGCGCGAACCACACCCGCACCGAGGCCGGAATGCGCTCCTCGGTCAGCAGGCTCTGGAACATCAGCGCGACCACCTCGATCGTGGCGCGCTCGACCGGTGTGGTCGCGGCCTGCTTGAGGGCGGCCTTGCGCGCCTGCAACTCCTGCAGCAGGCCCGGCGTGCTGACGGCCACCGATTGCGACAGCACCGGCACGTTGCCCTGCGCATCCGGCCCGGGGTCGAAGCGGTGCTGCACAGCGGCCTGCACCTCGTTGATCGCCGCCCGCAGTCCCGGCGATGCAGGCGGGTGCGGCTGGGCGATGGTCGAGCTGTAGAAGTCAGGCACCTGCCGAGACACCAGCCGATTCAGCCGCCCGAGCACGGCTTCGGCCTGCTCGATGCTGCGCAGCAGGCCGGGCGAGCGCGTCATCATGCGGGTCTCTTCCTGCACATCACCACGGCCGGTCGGGCCGGCGTCGCCACCACCGGCCGCGTCCGCCGCACCACGTCCGGAGCGCCAGGCACCTGCGTTGTCCGAAGCGGATCGACCCAGCCCGGCCACCACGGTGGGCGCGTACTGGTGGGCATTCTCGGATGTCATGCCCTGGTAGCCTGCAGCGCCGGAGGCGGCACCGGCGCGTGCCTGCAGACTCGGCGGCGAGGGAAAACGCTCGCCGGAAGCAGCCACCGGTGCACCGGCGGTGGCCGCGCCACTCCCGCTGCTCCGCCCACCGGATCCTCCACCGCCACCCGCTGCGGACGCAGCCGGCGGAGGTCCGGCATCCCGGCTGCGCCGGATGAACTGGCGCAGGTTCACCTCCGGACACACGCCTTGGCCGATCAGCCAGCGGTTGGTCTCGTGGTAGGCCTCATGGACCAGCCCGGCAAATTCCTCGTGCAGCAGCGTCTGCACCAGACGCCAATGTTCGACCGACAGCCCTGCGGTGCGCCAGCTGTCCACGGCCGCGCGGGCCAGTGCGTGCGGACGGAGGATGTCCTGCGGATCCATCTCGTCGCGGCGGTCCAGCGCCGACATGCGGTAGCGCAGGTCGGAGAACTCCCAGCTCGCCTTGTCCATCATGGCCAGGGCCATGCGCGACACCAGGATCTCCAGATCGATCGTCGAATCATCGACCAGCGCCAGATCACCCACCTGGGTGGCCGCAGGTCGGGAACCGTGCGCGGGACTCGGACGACCAGCCAGGACCGTGGCCAGCTGCGCGATGAACAACTGCTGCCAACTGCCGGCCTGACGCGGCAGATCGACCAGCAGGTCGCGCCGCTTGAGCATGAGGTCGGGCGGACCGACCTGCGTGCACTGCTCGCGCAGCCGGTCGATGACCGTGCGCACCGTGCGGTTCAGGCTGCGAGACACCTGGTCGCAGTAGAGGCGACGAGCCTGCGCAGCAAGTACCGAAGACGGGGCAGCAGCGGAGGCCATGGGTATCGAGCCGGAGTCCGTGCGAACGGATCAGAAGATGAAAGAACCGCCTACTCTACACCAGCCGAATACGGGCCCGGCATCAGACGACTGCGCCTGAATTCGGATCGTTCGGATCTTGGCCCTTGCGGACATGGCTGATCAGATCTTCGCGCTTGACACCCAGCCACATGGCGATGGCCGCGGCCACGAACACCGACGAGTAGATGCCGAACAGGATGCCGATCGTCAGCGCCAGTGCGAAGTAGTGCAGCGTCGGGCCGCCGAACAGCAGCATCGACAGCACCATCATCTGCGTCGAGCCGTGCGTGATGATCGTGCGGCTCATGGTCGAGGTGATCGCGTGGTCGATCACCTCGGGCGTCGTCATCTTGCGGAACTTGCGGAAAGCCTCGCGGATCCGGTCGAAGATCACCACCGACTCGTTGACCGAGTAGCCCAGCACCGCCAGCACCGCCGCCAGCACCGACAGCGAGAACTCCCACTGGAAGAAGGCGAAGAAGCCCAGGATGATGATCACGTCGTGCAGGTTGGCGATGATCGCCGCGACCGCGAACTTCCACTCGAACCGGATCGCCAGATAGATCATGATGCCGGCGACCACGAAGGCCAGCGCCTTCAGGCCATCCTCGGCGAGTTCCTTGCCGACCTGCGGGCCGACGAACTCGCTGCGGGTGAGCCTGAGCGGCTCGGTCGCCGTGGTGCCGGAACCGACCTCGCAGGCCTGGCGGCTGATCGTCTCGCCCTTGGGGGTCGTCGTCTGCACTGGCTTGAGCAGGCCGCCTTCGGCCGCGCAGAGCTGCGCATAGACGCGCCCGACCACCTCCGACTGCTTCACGTCACCGCGCAGCGGCAGGCGGATCAGCACATCGCGCGAGGTGCCGAACTTCTGCACCTGCACTTCGCCGAAGTGCATCGCCTCGACGGTCGCGCGCACCTTGGCGATGTCGGCACTCTGGGCGTATTCGGTCTCGATGACCGTGCCGCCCGTGAACTCGATCGACAGGTGCAGCCCGCGGGTGAACAGGAAGAACACCGCCAGCGCGAAGGTCAGGAAGGAAATGGCATTGAAGACCAGCGCATGCCGCATGAACGGGATGTCGCGCCGGATACGGAAGAATTCCATGGCGGGCTCCTGTCAGGCCTTGGGGGTCGTGATGGTGGTCGAGGTCGGTGCGGACCCCGGCTGGGCGGCCGGTTTCCAGACCTGCCCGATCGAGACACCCTGCAGCTTCTTCTTGCTGCCGTACCAGAAGTTCACCAGCCCGCGCGAGAAGAACACGGCCGAGAACATCGAGGTCAGGATGCCCAGGCAGTGCACCACCGCGAAGCCGCGCACCGGGCCGGAGCCGAAGGCCAGCAGCGCGATGCCCGCGATCAGCGTCGTCACGTTCGAGTCCAGGATGGTCGCGAAGGCGCGCTCGTAGCCGAGGTTGATGGCCATCTGGGCCGAGGTGCCGTTGCGCAGTTCCTCGCGCACACGCTCGTTGATCAGCACGTTGGCGTCGATCGCCATGCCCAGCACCAGCGCGATGGCGGCGATGCCCGGCAGCGTGAGGGTGGCCTGCATCATCGACAGGATCGCCACCAGCAGCAGCAGGTTCACGGCCAGCGACAGCGTCGAGAACACGCCGAAGAGCAGGTAGTAGGCGCACATGAAGCAGGCGATGGCGATGAAGCCGTACAGCACGCTGTCGAAGCCCTTGGCGATGTTCTCGGCGCCCAGGCTCGGGCCGATCAGGCGCTCCTCGATGATCTCCATCGGCGCGGCCAGCGAGCCGGCGCGCAGCAGCAGCGCCGTGTCGGCCGACTCCATCGGCGTCATCGAGCCCGAGATCTGCACGCGGCCACCACCGATTTCCGAGCGGATCACCGGCGCGGTCACGACCTCGCCCTTGCCCTTCTCGAACAGCAGGATGGCCATGCGCTTGCCGATGCTCTCGCGTGTGACGTCACGGAAGATGCGCGAGCCGCGGGCGTCGAGCGTCAGGTGGACGGCGGGCTGGTGGTTGTCGTCGAAGCCGGCCTGCGCATCGGTGAGGTTCTCGCCGGTCAGCACCACCTGGCGCTTCAGGATGAGGGGCAGACCGCCGCGCTCGGTGTACTTCTCGGTCCCGAACGGCACCGGGCCGCCACCGCTCAGCGCGGCCTGCGCCTCGGCGCTGTCGTCGACCATGCGCACTTCGAGCGTCGCCGTGCGGCCGATGATGTCCTTGGCCTTGGCCACGTCCTGCACGCCGGGCAGCTGCACGACCACCCGGTCGGTGCCCTGCTGCTGGATCACCGGCTCGGACACGCCCAGCTCGTTGATCCGGTTGTGCAGCGTGTTGATGTTCTGCGTCAGCGCCTGCTGGCCGACGTTGCGCACCGCCTCGGGCTTGATGCGGCCGGTCAGCTTGAATTCGGTCGGGTCGGTGCCCTCGGTCCAGGCCACGTCGGTCTGGGCTTCGGTCAGCGCCAGGCGCGCCTTGTCGAGGGACTCGCGGTCGCGCAGGCGGACTTCGATGCTGTCGCCGCTGCGGTTGATGCCGCTGTGGCGGATCGACTTGTCGCGCAGCAGCGTGCGCACGTCGCCGGTCAGCGATTCGGTCTTCTTGGTCAGCGCCGCCGCCATGTCGACCTGCATCAGGAAGTGCACACCGCCGCGCAGGTCCAGACCCAGGTACATCGGCAGCGCATGCAGGCCGGTCAGCCACCGCGGCGAACGCGACACCAGGTTCAGCGCGACGATGTACGACGGGTCGGCCGGATCGGGGTTGAGCGCCTTGACGATCGCGTCACGCGCCTTGAGCTGCGCGTCGGTGTCCGCCAGACGGGCCCGCACCGACAGCCCTTCGAGCTGGACGAAGTCCGGCTGGAGCCCGGCCGCCTTGACGGCCTGCTCCACGCGCGGAACCATGCCCGAGTCGATCTTGACCGTGGCACGGGCGCTGGAGACCTGAACGGCCGGCGCCTCGCCGAAGAAGTTGGGCAGGGTATACAACAGGCCCACCACCACGGCGATGCCGAGGACCAGGTACTTCCACCAGGGATAGCGATTCATCGTGCTGACCGGCCTTGGACAGGCGCGTTCTCTGAATTATTTGATCGTGCCCTTGGGCAGGACCTGGACCACCGCACTGCGCTGGAGCTGCACTTCGACGTTGCCGGCGATCTCGACCGTGACGTACTGCTCGCCCACCTTGGTGATGCGGCCCAGCAGACCGCCGCCGGTGACCACTTCGTCACCCTTGCCCAGCGCGTCGATCATGGCCTTGTGCTCCTTCTGCTTCTTCATCTGGGGGCGGATCATGATGAAGTACAGGACCACGAACATCAGCACCAGCGGCAGCATCTGCGTCAGGGACGACATGCCGCCGGCTGCGGCGCCTGCGGTCTGTGCGTAGGCATTGGAAATGAACACGTTCGAACTCCTCGACGGGGAAGGACAGGGTTGTCAGATGAGACAAAGCGTTGGATTGTAGGGCCCCGCACGCGACACGTCGCAGGGCGACCCCGGGCGGGGATCAAGCCCGCCCGCGCCACTCCGATAAGGTGGCATGGTTTCCTCCTCCCTGCCCTCCGCCAGCGGACCGACGGCGTACCGCAATGCGCTGCCCGTCCTGGATGGCGTGCACGGCGGCGCCTCCCCGCCGACACGGGTGCTGCTGGAGGTCAGCCGCCATTGGCGGGCGATGCTGGCAGGTGCCTTGCTGGACCGCGGGCTGCAGCCGGTGCTGCCAGGGGAACACGGACAGGCCCCGGCCCACGTCGTGGTGCGGGAGTTCGGTCCGCCGCGCAGCGCCAACGGCCCGCCATCCACCGCACGGCCCGAGGCCCCGACCGCCGGACCGCCGATGGTGGCCTGGCTGTCCCCGCACCCTGGCGACGACACCACGCTGCTGCGCCACCGCGCGCTCGACGCCGGTGCGGTGTCGCTGGTTCGCGCCAGCGCCCATCCGGACGAGCTGGTCCGCGTCGTCAGCCACCTGGGCCGGCTGCGTTCCGGCCCAGCGGCCACCGAGGACATTGCCGCGACGCTGCACGCCCCGCTGAGCCGCCTGCTGCTGCAGGCCAGTGCCAGCGCCGAGGTTGGCGCGCTGGTGCTGCTGGGTCTGGAACGCTTCGACGAGGTCGTGCTCACGCTCGGTGCCGACCTGCGTGCGCCGCTCCAGCAGGCGATCGAACACCGGCTGCAGGTGGCACTGGTGGCCATCGAGGCGCGCCATGCCGGTCGGCTGCGGGCCCAGCTGACCCGCTGCGACGACGGGCTGGCGGTGATCGTCTCGCCCTTGGCACGGTCTGCCGACGCCCAGGCCCTGGCCTGCGAACTCCTGCAGCGGCTCGACGACCCGGTCGATCTGGGCGACCACCGCATCGTCGTGGGTGGCCACGCAGGGGTGGCCGTGTTCCCGCACGACGGCCACCAGACCGAGGTGCTGATCCGGCACGCCACGCTCGCCCGGCACGAGGCGCGGCGCCAGGGGCGCAACGGCTGCGTCGTCTACGGCTCGGCCCTGGGCCGCGGGGCGATGCGCCGGCTGCAGCTGGAAGGGGCGCTGCGCCGGGCACTGGCGCAGTCGGGGTTCGAGCTGCATTTCCAGCCGCAGGCCGATCTGCACACCGGTGCACTCACGGGTGCCGAGGCCCTGCTGCGCTGGCGTGACCGCGACCTCGGGCGGATCGAGCCGGTCGAGTTCATCGCACTCGCCGAGGACACCGGGCTCATCACCCGGCTCGGCACCTGGGTGCTGCAGAACACCTGCCACCAGATCCGTCGCTGGCGCGACCAGGGACTGGACGTGCCGCGCATCGCGGTCAACGTCTCGCGGCTGGAGATCCTCCAGCCCGATTTCGTCGCCGGCGTGCTCAAGACGCTGGTCGACCACGGCCTGCCTGGCGGCACGCTCACGCTGGAGCTGACCGAGCCAGCACTGATGCACGACGTCGAACGGCTCGGCCAGCGCCTGCAGGCGCTGCGGGCAGCGGGCGTGCGCATCGCGGTGGACGATTTCGGCAGCGGCTACTCTTCGCTGGCGCGGCTGAGCCGGCTGCCGCTGGACGAGCTGAAGATCGACCGGGTGTTCCTGGCCACGCTGCAGGGCAACGGTGCCAAGGTCGCCGCCGCCGTCATCGGTCTGGGGCACACGCTGGGGCTGCGTGTCGTGGCGGAAGGGGTCGAGCGCGAAGACCAGCTCGATTTCCTGCGCCGCCACGGCTGCGACGAGTTCCAGGGCCACCTGCTGTCGCACCCGCTCGACGCTGCCACGATGGGGCGGCTGCTGAGCCATGCGCGCATCCAGCACCGGCTGGTCATGGACGCCGCGTCCACCCCATCGGCACCGCCGACGGGGATGCTTCCCTTCCCCAGCCTGCCGACCCTCCCGATGCGCGATGCCGACATCGCAGCGGAACGTGGCCGGTAGCGGACGGCTACCGCGTCACTGCTGCAGCAGGTTCAGCACGTACTTGCCGGCCGTCGCGCCCGTGCCGCCTGCGGCATAGGCCACCCGCACGCGGTAGAGCTGCGCGGCGGTCGTGGTGTTGGCCACCTTGACCGTTTCCGGCAGACCCGCCGCGTTGGCGCTGCTCGCCACCAGCGCACCCGACGGGTTGTACAGGTAGAGCTGGTAGTTCTGTGTCGAGACCGTCATGTTGAGCGTGGCCGACAGCGTCTTGCCCGCAGCGACAGAGACGCCGTAGTAGTCGTTGTCGGCCGCCGAGGCCATGGTGCCGCTGACCACCGCATGCGCCGGCGCCAGGATTTGCGGCGCGGCGAACGTGTCGTTGGGTTCGACCTCGGCGACAGCCGTCGGCAGCGACGCCATCGCCGTGTCCACCGCCTTCTTCGCATCCAGGATGCCCGCGCCGCCACCGCCGGTGAACACCACCGGGAAGGGCTTGGCCGAACTCTTGATCATCGCCTCGACCTGGTCGGGCGTGAGGGCCGCGTTCTTCGACAGCATCAGCGCCGCCACGCCCGCCACGTGCGGCGTGGCCATCGAGGTGCCCTGGTAGTAGACGTAGTTGTCGGCGCCCGGCGTGGTGGTGCCGGCGTTCAGCGTCGACAGGATGCCGTCCGCACCCGGGGCGGAGATGTCCACCGTCGTGCCGTAGTTCGAGAACGACGCCTTCGCCCCCGTGCGCGTGACTGCACCCACCGCGATGACTCCGGCGCAGTTCGCCGGGGAGAATGCCGAGGCGCTGGCATTGGAGTTGCCCGCCGCGACCACGACCACCGTGCTGCGCGCGCGGGCCGAGTTGATCGCGCTCTGCAGCGTCGTGCCGCAGGCGGACTGCCCGCCCAGCGACATGTTGATGACGCGGGCGACGTTGGCATTGGCCGGCACGCCAGTGACCGAACCGCCCGAGGCCCAGACGATCGCGTCGGCGATGTCCGAGGTGTAGCCGCCGCAGCGGCCCAGCACCCGCACCGGCACCACCTTGGCGCCGAACGCCACCCCAGCGACGCCAGAGCCGCTGTTCGTCACCGCGGCGATCGTGCCTGCGACGTGCGTGCCATGCCAGCTGCTGTTGGAGGCCGCAGACCCCGTGCCGCAAGCACCGGCCACGCTCCAGTCACCCGGGTCCGATGGGTCGGCATCGCGGGCCGTGCCGTCATTGGCCGTGGTCACATCGAGAATGAAGTCGTAGCCGGGCAGGATGTTGGCGGCCAGATCCACGTGCGGCCGGTAGCCGGTGTCGATCACCGCCACCTTGATGCCGGCGCCGGTCGCCCGGTCCCAGGCGGCCGGCAGGTTGATGCCGGCGACAGCCTCGTAGTAGTGCCACTGGTTGGGGAAGTAGGTGTCGTTCGGCACGAACTGGGGCTGCAGGCGCACGTCGGGCTCGATCGACTCGATCGACGCATCGGTGGCCATCAGGTCGGCCGCCAGCGTGCGGATCTGGGACTCGGACAGCGCGCGGTCCATGCGCATCACACGGGCGCCGTTGAAGGCGGTGCGGTGCGGCGTCACGGCCACGCCTGCGCGCTTGCCGGCGCGGTCGGCCCGGTCGCGGCGGCCGGCCTCGTCGGC
>NZ_JBFPGY010000012.1:0-14423 GCF_041083715.1 Sphaerotilus sp. | reverse complement strand
CTGCAGCGGCACCTGCTGCTGGTCGGCGCGACGCTGTTGCCGACGGTGCTGATCGGCGTGCCGCTGGGCGTGCTGGCGGCCAGACGCGCCAGGATTCAACCGGCACTGCTGTCGGTGCTCAACCTGATCCAGACCGTGCCCTCGATTGCAGTCTTTGCGCTGCTCATGGTGCCACTGTCCGCGATGGCGACCCGGTGGCCGGCGCTCGCCCGCTGGGGCGTGAGCGGCATTGGCGTGGCGCCGGCGGTCATGGCACTGACCTTGTACTCGCTGCTGCCCGTCGTGCGCAGCACGGTGGCCGGGCTGACCCAGATCGCGCCGAGCGTGCGCGAAGCGGCGTGGGGCATGGGCATGACACGCCGGCAGATGTTCTGGCAGGTCGAGGTGCCGCTGGCGTGGCCGGTCTGGCTGTCGGGCCTGCGGGTGACCACGGTGCAGGCGCTCGGACTGGCCATGGTGTCGGCGCTGATCGGTGCAGGCGGATTTGGTGCGGTGATGTTCCAGGGGCTGCTGAGCAGCGCCGTCGACCTCGTGCTGCTCGGCGTGGTGCCGGTGGTGGCGCTGGCGGTGGTGGCGGATGCGCTGTTCAAAGTACTGGCCCAATGGACGACACGGGGACCGCGATGATCGAATTCCGGCAGGTGGGCAAGTCCTTCGACGGCCAGGCGGTGGTCGAGGACTTCTCGCTGACCATCGCACCCGGAGAATTCGTGGTGCTGATCGGACGATCCGGCTCAGGCAAGTCCACCACGCTGAAGATGCTCAACCGGCTGGTCGAACACGACCGCGGTCGGATTCTCTTCACCGGCCAGGAAATCCGATCGTTCCAGCCCGAGGACCTGCGCCGGCGCATGGGTTATGCGATCCAGTCCACCGGACTGTTTCCGCACTGGACGGTCGAGCGCAACATCGCCTGCGTGCCGGCCCTGCTGAAGTGGCCGGCAGCGCGCATCCGCGACCGCGTCACCGAGTTGCTCGAGTTGCTGCAGTTGTCGCCCGACCTCTACCGCGGACGCTACCCGAACCAGCTGTCCGGCGGCCAGCAGCAGCGGGTCGGCGTGGCGCGGGCACTGGCCGCGGACCCGGACGTGCTGCTGATGGACGAGCCGTTCGGTGCCCTCGATCCGATCACGCGCACGACGCTGCAGACCGAACTGGCGCGCATCCACCGGCTGTCCGGCAAGACCATCGTGCTGGTGACCCATGACATCGACGAGGCACTGCGCCTGGGCAGTCGCATCGTGCTGCTCGACCGCGGACGCATGGTCCAGGTCGGGACACCCCGGCAGCTGCTCGCTGAGCCAGCCAGCGAGTTCGTGCGTGATTTCGTCGGGCGCAGTGACACGGGACTGCGCCTGCTGGCGCTGGAAACAGTGGCCAGCCGCATGCGCCGAGAACAGAGCACTTCCTTCGGCGCGCCGGCCGCCTTGCGCGACACCGATTCCCTGCGGGACGCCCTGTCCATGCTGCTTTCGCAAAGCGCTTCGCAGTTGCCCGTGGTCGATGCGGCGGGGCAGCCTTGCGGACAGCTGCATCTGGTCGATCTGCTGCCGAGCGGGACATGACAAGAAGACGTTGGTGGGCGGATCCGTTGCCGTGGGCGCTGCTCGTGCTGGTCGGACTCACGCTGGGCATGCCATCGCTCAAACCGGTGTTTGCCGCTGGCTTCCCTGCGCTGGACAGACCGATGTATGAACAGGACCGTTTTTCGGCGCTGATGCTGTCACACATCGGGCTGGTGGTGATGTCCAGCCTGGTGTCGGTGCTGCTGGGCTGGACCATGGGGGTGTTTGCCACCCGATCGGCCGGGCGGGCGTTTCGTCCGATGATCGAAACCATCGTTGCCATGGGACAGACCATCCCACCGGTCGCCGTGCTGGCGATCGCCGCACCGCTGATCGGCTTTGGCGAGACGCCGGCACTGATCGCGCTGGCACTGTATGGACTGTTGCCGGTCGTTCAGCAGACCCTGGCGGGGTTTGGTTCAGTGCCCGAGGACGTGCTCGACGCGGCAACCGGGCTGGGCATGACGCCGACCCAGCGCTTGTGGTGGATCGAGTGGCCGCTGGCGTGGCCCGTGACGCTGTCTGGCGTGCGCACGTCGGTGATCATCAACATCGGCACGGCGGCAGTGGCCTCGACGGTCGGCGCCAAGACGCTTGGATCGCCGATCATCGTCGGACTCAGCGGCTTCAACACAGCGTATGTGCTGCAAGGGGCTGTGCTGGTGGGGCTGCTGGCCGTGGTCGTCGATCTGGGCTTCGAGCGATTGCTGCCGAAACGCTGAAGCACAAAAGCAGACAAGCCGTCACGATGGACGGCTTGTCTGCTTGTTGGAGCGGGAAACGAGACTCGAACTCGCGACCTCAACCTTGGCAAGGTTGCGCTCTACCAACTGAGCTATTCCCGCAATACTCTTCTCTTCAAGCAATCTGCGAATTTGGTGCCCGGGACGGGAATCGAACCCGTACGCCCCCTCACGGGAAAGCGGCGGATTTTAAGTCCGCAGTGTCTACCAATTTCACCACCCGGGCTGCTGACCAGCACCAGACAAGACAAAACTGGAGCGGGAAACGAGACTCGAACTCGCGACCTCAACCTTGGCAAGGTTGCGCTCTACCAACTGAGCTATTCCCGCATTCAACCACTGGGTCAGATTCTGGAGGCGCGGAGTGGAGTCGAACCACCCTACACGGATTTGCAATCCGCTGCATAACCGCTTTGCTACCGCGCCATCAACAATCTTCACCAACAAAAAAGGAAGCCAAAGTGCGCTTCCTTTTTCGGAAACCTGAACAAAACTGGAGCGGGAAACGAGACTCGAACTCGCGACCTCAACCTTGGCAAGGTTGCGCTCTACCAACTGAGCTATTCCCGCTTTGCAATTCTGCTTTTCCTGACTTGCAGCACCGCATTTGGTGTTTGGTGCCGTGCGTCGAGAACGAAAGTATAGAACAAATCATTTCCGACGCACAAGCTTTTCAGGCCAGTTTTTTTCAGTGCTTGGTCGCCGCCTCCACCACGGCTGCGGCAGTTGGCTCCACCTTGGCCGCCTCGATCACCTTGGGCTCGTCTTCGGGCAGAGGCTGCGGCTCGCGCTCCAGCGCGATCTCCAGCACCTTGTCGATCCACTTGACGGGGATGATCTCCAGCTGGCTCTTGACGTTTTCAGGGATGTCCTGAAGATCCTTGGCGTTGGCCTCGGGGATCAGCACTGTCTTGATGCCACCGCGGTGGGCCGCCAGGAGTTTCTCCTTCAGGCCGCCGATCTCCGTGACCTCGCCGCGCAGCGTGATCTCGCCCGTCATCGCCACATCGGCGCGCACCGGAATCCCGGTCAGCGCCGACACGAAGGCCGTCGTCATCGCAGCACCAGCACTCGGCCCGTCCTTGGGCGTGGCGCCATCCGGCACGTGGATGTGGATGTCGCGCTTCTCGAACAGCTCTTCCTTGATGCCAAGCCGCGCCGCACGGCTGCGCACCACGGTGCGTGCCGCCTCGACCGACTCCTTCATCACGTCGCCAAGCGAGCCGGTGCGAATGATCACGCCCTTGCCGGTCATGATCGCGGCTTCGATCGTCAGCAGATCGCCACCCACCTCGGTCCACGCCAGACCGTTGACCTGCCCGATCTGGTTCTGCTTCTCGGCTTCACCATAGCTGTACTTGCGCACGCCCAGGAAGTCGTTCAGATTGACCGCCGCGACCGTCACACGTCCGTCGTACTTCTTCAGCGACAACCCCTTGACCACCTTGCGGCAGATCTTGGAAATCTCGCGTTCGAGCGAACGCACACCGGCTTCGCGGGTGTAGTAGCGGATGATGCCGCGGATCGCATCTTCCTCGACCGTCAGCTCCTCGTCCTTCACACCATTGTTGGTGCGCTGCTTGGGCAGCAGGTAGCGCTGGGCGATCGAGACTTTCTCGTCCTCGGTGTAACCCGCCAGGCGGATCACTTCCATGCGGTCCAGCAACGCCGGCGGGATGTTCAGCGAGTTCGATGTGGCAATGAACATCACATCGGACAAGTCGAAATCCACCTCGACGTAGTGGTCGCCGAAGGTGTGGTTCTGCTCCGGATCGAGCACTTCCAGCAGCGCCGACGACGGATCGCCACGGAAGTCCGTGCCGAGCTTGTCGATCTCGTCCAGCAGGAACAGCGGATTGCGCACACCGACCTTGCTCAGGCTCTGCAGCACCTTGCCCGGCATCGAGCCGATGTAGGTGCGGCGGTGGCCGCGGATCTCGGCTTCGTCGCGCACGCCGCCCAGCGCCATGCGGACGAACTTGCGCCCCGTGGCCCGCGCCACCGACTGCCCCAGCGAGGTCTTGCCCACGCCCGGAGGTCCAACCAGGCACAGGATCGGCGCCTTGACCTTCTCGACACGCTGCTGCACCGCAAGATACTCAAGGATGCGTTCCTTGACCTTGTCAAGGCCGTAGTGGTCCTCGTTCAGCACGCCCTCGGCGAACGGCAGGTCGTGCTTGACCTTGCTCTTCTTCGCCCACGGCAGGTTGACCAGCGTCTCGATGAAGTTGCGCACCACCGTGGCTTCCGCTGACATCGGTGACATCAGCTTGAGCTTCTTCAGCTCGCCATCGACCTTCTTGCGCGCTTCCTTGGACATGCGCGCCGCGGTGATCTTCTTCTCCAGTTCCTCGAAGTCGGCGCCTTCTTCGCCTTCGCCGAGTTCCTTCTGGATGGCCTTGACCTGCTCGTTCAGGTAGTACTCGCGCTGGCTCTTCTCCATCTGGCGCTTGACGCGGCCACGGATGCGCTTTTCGACCTGCAGGATGTCGACCTCATGCTCCAGCAGCTCCAGCAGCTTCTCCAGTCGCTTGGCCACTGGTACCAGATCGAGGATGACCTGCTTGTTCTCGAGCTTGAGCGGCAGGTGCGCGGCAATCGTGTCCGACAGCCGGCCTGCATCGTCGATGCCAGCGATCGAGGTGAGGATCTCTGGCGGGATCTTCTTGTTCAGCTTGACGTACTGGTCGAACTGCTGCGTGACCGCGCGGCGCAGAGCCTCGATCTCGGGCGTGCCCTGGTCGGGCACGGGCACCGGCGAGACGACAGAGGTGAAGTACTCGCCGCTGTCATCGATCGTCACCGTGTTGGCGCGCTGCAGACCTTCGACCAGCACCTTCACGGTGCCGTCGGGCAGCTTGAGCATCTGCAGGATGCTGGAGACGCAGCCCGTCTCGAACATGTCGTCCGACTTGGGCTCGTCCTTGCCGGCAGCCTTCTGTGCCACCAGCATGATCTGGCGGCCCGCTTCCATCGCGGCTTCGAGGGCCTTGATGGATTTCGGCCGGCCCACGAACAGCGGGATGACCATGTGCGGGAAGACCACGACATCGCGCAGCGGCAGCAACGGCAGCGTGATCGGATCGGGGGGAAGAATGGGGTGGCCTGACATCAGAACCTCTCTTTCTGCGCTCCCATCTGGGAGCACATCGCCGGTTTGCAAGAGTCAGTGGCAAACCGGCGCGGATGCACTCAGGCGCTGGCCTTGGCCTGCTCGTGGTAGACGAGCAGGGGCTTGGTGTTGTCCTCGATGGTGTGCTCGTCGATGACGACCTTCGCCACACCGTGGAACGTGGGCAACTCGAACATGGTGTCCATCAGCGCTTGCTCGATGATCGAGCGCAGCCCGCGGGCACCGGTCTTGCGGTTGAGCGCCTTCTGGGCAATGGCCGTCAACCCGGACGGACGGATCTCCAGATCGACCCCATCCATCGCGAACAGCTTCTGGTATTGCTTGACGAGCGCATTTTTCGGTTCGGTGAGGATCTGGACCATCGCATCCTCGGTCAGCTCCCCAAGGGTCGCGATCACCGGCAGGCGGCCGATCAGCTCGGGAATGAGACCGAACTTGATCAGGTCTTCCGGCTCGACCTCGCGGAACGCTTCACCGGCGCTGCGCTCGGACTTCGCCTTGACCGATGCACCAAAGCCGATGCCGGACTTCTCGGACCGGTTGGCGATGACCTTTTCCAGCCCGTCGAACGCACCGCCGCAGATGAACAGGATGTTGGTCGTGTCGATCTGCAGGAAGTCCTGGTTCGGGTGCTTGCGGCCGCCCTGCGGCGGCACCGAGGCCATCGTGCCTTCGACCAGCTTCAGCAGTGCCTGCTGCACACCCTCGCCGGACACGTCGCGCGTGATCGACGGGTTGTCCGACTTGCGGCTGATCTTGTCGATCTCGTCGATGTAGACGATGCCGCGCTGGGCGCGCTCGACCTCGTAGTTGCAGTTCTGCAGCAGCTTCTGGATGATGTTCTCGACGTCCTCGCCGACATAGCCGGCTTCGGTCAACGTCGTCGCATCGGCGATCACGAACGGCACGTTCAGCAGCCGGGCGAGCGTCTGCGCCAGCAGCGTCTTGCCGGAGCCGGTCGGGCCGATCAGCAGGATGTTGCTCTTGGACAGCTCGACCTCGTCGCTCTTGGCCTTGCCTGCCATGTGCTTGAGGCGCTTGTAGTGGTTGTAGACCGCCACGGCCAGCGTGCGCTTGGCCTGGTCCTGTCCGATGACGTACTGGTCGAGGCTGGCCTTGATGTCGCTCGGAACCGGCAGGTCATCGCGGCTGGTCTTGCCGGGCAGGTCACCGGCAGGCGCTTCGTCGCGGATGATGTCGTTGCACAGCTCGATGCACTCGTCGCAGATGAACACCGACGGACCGGCGATCAGCTTCTTGACTTCGTGCTGGCTCTTGCCGCAGAAGGAGCAGTACAGCGTCTTTTCGCCGGAGGAGCCTTTTTTCTCGGGCATGGAATGCGGCCTTGTCGAGTCGGGAGAAAGGGAACAGCGAAGCGAGTCAGGCGCGCTTGCTGATGACCTGATCGATCAGGCCGTAGGTCTGGGCTTCGTCCGCGGACATGTAGTAGTCGCGTTCGGTGTCGGTCTGGATCTTTTCCAGCGACTGACCGGACCGGTCAGCCAGAATGCGGTTGAGCTGCTCGCGGGTCTTGAGGATCTCGCGGGCATGGATCTCGATGTCGGTGGCCTGACCCTGCGCGCCGCCGAGCGGCTGGTGGATCATGATCTTGGCGTTCGGCAGCGCAAACCGCTTGCCCTTCTCGCCAGCCGTCAGCAGGAAGGCACCCATGCTCGCGGCCATGCCCATGCACAGCGTGGAGACCTGGGGCTTGATGAACTGCATCGTGTCGAAGATCGACATGCCAGCCGAGACACTGCCACCGGGCGAGTTGATGTACAGCGAAATGTCCTTGTCCGGATTTTCACTTTCCAGGAACAGCAACTGGGCAACCACCAGATTGGCGACCTGGTCATTGACCGGACCCACCAGGAAAATGACCCGCTCGCGCAGCAGGCGCGAATAGATGTCATAGGAGCGCTCGCCGCGTCCGGATTGTTCGATGACGATGGGCACCATGCCCAGGTTTTGCGTGTCGATTGCGCTCATTGTGGACCCTTGAAACATCACTGTGTCGCGCTGATGACCGCTCGGTACGGATCGGCCGTCAGCGATGAACCCGATTATGGGGGTTGCCGGCATTCAACGCCGGACACGAGGTAGGCCATCATGTGACAAGGGGCGCTCGTGGCGCCCCTTGTTTCTGCTTTACCGACTACCGCAATCGGTTAGTGCGGTCGTTCTTCAGGCTCAGGCACCCATCAGCTCATCGAAGGCCAGCGCCTTGTCCGTGACCTTCGCCTGACCCAGCACGAAGTCGGACACGTTGGCCTCGATCACCACCGCCTCGACCTCGGCCAGGCGCTGCTGGTCACCCAGGTACCACGCCATCACGTCGGACGGACGCTCATAGCTCTGCGCCATCTCTTCGATGTGGGCACGGATCTGGTCCGGCGTCGCAGCCAGCGAGTGCGTGCGCACGACCTCGGCCACCGTCAGGCCCAGGCGCACGCGGCGCTCGGCCTGCGGCTGGAACACTTCGTTCGGGATCGGCGCCTTGTCGGCGTCCTTGACGCCACGCTGCTTCAGATCGGCACGGGCGTTCTCGACCAGACGGCCGAGTTCGTTGTCCACCAGCGCCTTCGGCAGGTCGAACGAGGTCGCCGTTTCCAGCGCGGCCATCACGGCCTGCTTGTTGCGGGCGGCCACGCGGAACTTGACTTCGCGTTCCAGGTTCTTCTTGATGTCGGCGCGCAGACCTTCGACGGTCGCATCGGCGATGCCCAGCGACTCGGCGAACGCGGCATCCACGTCCGGCAGGTTCTGCTGCTCGACCTTCTTCAGCGTGACGAGGAAGTCGGCTTCCTTGCCGGCCACGTCTTCACCGTGGTAGTCGTCAGGGAACTTCAGCGGGAAGGTCTTCGACTCGCCAGCCTTCATGCCGCGCACGGCGGTTTCGAAGGCTTCGAGCATGCGGCCTTCGCCCAGCAGGAACTGGAAGCCTTCGGCCTGGCCGCCCTGGAAGCTGTCGCCGTCGATCTTGCCGTCGAAGTCGATGGTCACGCGGTCGCCGTCGGCGGCCACGTCATCGGCGGCGCGTTCGGTGAACGTGCGACGCTGCTTGCGCAGGATGTCGATGGTGCGGTCGATCGCAGCGTCGGTGACCTCGGAGGACACGCGCTCGATCTCGACGGCCGTCAGGTCGCCGACCACCACGTCCGGGTAGACCTCGAAGGTCGCGTCGAAGGCGACTTGCCCTTCAGGCGCTTCTTCCTTCTCGGTGATGCGCGGCGTGCCCGCCACGCGCACCTGGGCTTCGGTCGCGGCCTCCTGGAAAGCCTGACCGACCTTGTCGTTCATGACTTCGTACTGGACCGAGTAGCCATAGCGCTGGGCGATGACGGACATCGGCACCTTGCCGGGACGGAATCCGTCGATCTTGACCGTGCGGGCCATCCGCTTGAGGCGGTTCTCGACCTCGTTCTGGAGTTCAACGGCCGACAAGGTCAGCGTGATACGGCGCTCGAGCTTGTCGAGGGTCTCCACAGTAACAGCCATGTTCTGAAGCTCTTTAGGTTGCTTGAATCTGGGGGAGTTGCGTGCCTGGTGTGGTGCGCGGGGCCGGACTCGAACCGGCACGCCCGTGAAGGCGTCAGGACCTAAACCTGGTGCGTCTACCAATTTCGCCACCCGCGCGGCACGCGTCGGAAATTCCCGGAACCTTGAATTCTAACCCGATCAGGCGGATGCCCTTTTCAGGCCGACGTCACGCCTTTTTCACCCGGAACCACGCCGCGTACATCGCTGGCAGCGCGAGCAGCGTCAGCGCCGTGGCAACGATCAATCCGCCCATGATCGCCACCGCCATCGGTCCCCAGAAAATGCTGCGCGACAGCGGGATCATCGCCAGCACGGCCGCCGCCGCCGTCAGCACGATCGGCCGGAACCGGCGCACCGCCGACTCGACCACCGCGTTCCACGCCGGCACACCCGCGACCCGGTCCTGCTCGATCTGGTCGATCAGGATCACCGAGTTGCGCATGATCATGCCCATCAGCGCGATCACGCCCAGCAGCGCCACGAACCCGAACGGGCGGTTCAGCAGGATCAGCGCCGCGGCCACCCCGGCAATGCCCATCGGGCCGGTCAGGAACACCAGCAGCGCCCGCGCGAAGCTCTGCAGCTGCAGCATCAGCAGCGTGAAGGTGACGAACAGCATCACCGGCACGCCGGCCGCGATCGAACCCTGTCCCTTGCTGCTCTCGGCCACCGCACCGGCGATCTCGATCGCGTAGCCCGGCGGCATGCGCTCTTTCAGCTTGGCCAACGCCGGCCACAACTCGTTCGTCACGGTCGGACCCTGCACGCCTTCCGGCACATCACCCTGCACGGTCACCGCGTACTTGCGCCCTTCCCGCCACATCACGCCCGGCTCCCAGACATGGTCGATGCGGGCGATCTGCGTCAGCGGGATCGGCTTGCCGCTGCTGGTCGGCACGTAGGCGCTGCCCAGATCGGTGATCGCGTCGCGCTCGGCCGTCGGCTGGCGCATCACGATGTCGATCAGCTTGTCGCCCTCGCGGAACTGGCCCACCGGCGTGCCGGTCAGCAGCATGCGCGTGGCCTGCGCGATCGACTGGCTGGTCACGCCGAGCGCGCGCGCCTTGTCCTGGTCGATCTGCAGCCGCAGCACCTTCACCGACTCGTTCCAGTTGTCGTTCACGCCCAGCATGTTCGGGCTGGCGCGCAGGATGTCCTTGGCCTGGTCCGCCCAGCCACGCAGCACCTGCGGGTCCGGGCCGACCACGCGGAACTGCACCGGGTACGGCACCGGCGGTCCGCTGGGCAGCAGCTTCACACGGCCGCGCGCCTCCGGAAACTCGTCGGCCAGCAGCACCGGCAACCGCTTGCGCAGCTCCTCCCGCTGCGCCATCCCCTTGGGCAGCACGATGGACTGGCTGACGTTGGTCTGCGGGAAGATCTGGTCCAGCGGCAGGTAGAAGCGCGGCGTGCCCGAGCCGATCCAGGTCGTCACCGTCTCGACACCCGGCTCCTGCTGCATGCGCTTCTGGAAGCGTTGGGCCACGCGCTCGCTTTCCTGGATCGTCGCGCCCTCGGGCAGCCACAGATCGACCATGATCTCCATGCGGCTCGAATCGGGGAAGAACTGCTGCTGCACCTTGCCCATGCCCACCAACCCGAGCACGAACACGCCGATCGTCAGCCCGATCGTGATCCACCGGTGGTCCACGCACCAGCCCACCAGGCTGCGGAAGCGGTTGTAGAACGGCGTGTCGAACAGGTCGTGCGATGCGCCATCCGTGTGCGGCTTCACGCGCAGGAAGCGCGCGCCCAGGTAAGGCACGAAGTACACCGACACCACCCAGGAGATGACCAGCGCCGCCGAGGTCACGGCGAAGATCGCGAAGGTGTACTCGCCCACCGTCGACTTGGCCATGCCGATCGGCAGGAAGCCGGCGGCGGTGATGAGCGTGCCCGTGAGCATCGGCATCGAGGTGGCGTCGTAGGCGTAGGTGGCCGCGTAGAGCTTGTCGTGGCCTTCTTCCAGCTTGCGCACCATCATCTCGACCGCGATGATCGCGTCGTCCACCAGCAGGCCCAGCGCGATGATCAGCGAGCCGAGCGAGATCTTGTGCAGCCCGACGCCCCAGTAGTACATGGTGACGAAGGTGATCGCCAGCACCAGCGGGATGGTGATCGCCACCACCAGCCCCGGCCAGATGTCGATGCGGAAGGGCTTCGTGTGCAGCCCCAGGCTGATGAAGCTCACCGCCAGCACCACCGCGATCGCCTCGATCAGCACATGCACGAACTCGCCCACCGACGTGGAAACGGCCACCGGCTGGTCCTGGATCTGCGACAGCGTGATGCCTGCGGGCAGTTCGGCGCGGATCTCGTCGACGCGCGCATGCAGCGCCTTGCCCAGCGCGATGATGTCGCCGCCCTTGGCCATCGACACGCCCAGCGCGATCACCGGCGCGCCCTGGTGGCGGACCTTGACGGCCGGCGGGTCGCTGTAGCCGCGCTGGATCGTGGCGACATCGCCGAGCTTGGTCATGCTCGCCACGCCCGTGGCCGGGTTCACGACGCGGATCGGCAACTGGCCGAGTTCGTCGATCGAGCGGAACTGGCCGCCCACGCGCACCTGCAGGTTCTGGCTGTCGGCGTCGAGCACGCCGGCGCTCTCGACCGCATTCTGGGTGCCGATCTGGCTGATGACCTGGTTCAGGTCGAGCCCGAGCTGCGCCAGGCGCTTGCCCGACAGCTCGATGAACACCTTCTCCGGCTGCGCGCCGAAGGTCTCGACCTTGGCGACGTCCTTGACCTGCAGCAGCTTCGAGCGCACATCTTCGGCGAACTCGCGCAACTCCTCCTGGCTGAACCCATCGGCGGACAGCGCCACGATCGAGCCATACACGTCACCGAACTCGTCGTTGAAGAACGGCCCGATCACGCCAGCGGGCAGCGTCGAGCGCATGTCACCGATCTTCTTGCGCGTCTGGTACCAGATCTGCGGCACCTCCTTGGGCGGCGAGCTGTCCTTGATCTGGAAGATCGTCACCGACTCGCCCGGCTTGGTGTAGCTGCGGATGATGTCGGCGTTGGGCACTTCCTGGAGCGTCTTCTCGATCTTGTCGGTGACCTGATCCGCCATCTGCTGCGCAGTCGCCCCCGGCCAGACCGCCTGCACGACCATGGCGCGGAAGGTGAACGGCGGGTCCTCGTCCTGGCCGAGCTGGAAGTACGCGGCGAAGCCGAGCACCATCAGCACCACCATCAGGTAGCGGGTCAGCGCCGGGTGCTCCAGCGCCCAGCGGGAGATGTTGAAGCCCGAGCGGGTGCCGGTGTCGTGGGTGTGGGTTTTCATGGCGTGTGCACCGAACCTTCTGCCCGCCTCAGCGCGACGCCGCCGGACGCACCGGCTCGACGTAGCGCTTGACCTTCATGCCCGCGGTGAGCACGTGCACACCCGCTGTGACCACCTCCTGCCCGGGCTGCACCCCGCCGCTGACCAGCACCAGATTGCCCTCCGCCCCGGCGATCTGCACCGGCTGCGGCTTGACCGTCATCGTGGCCGCGTCCAGCAGCCAGACCACGCTCTTGCCGCCCTGCTCCACCACGGCCGCCAGCGGCAGGCGTGTCACGGCATCCCGCTTGACGAGGTCGAAGGCCACCGTGGCCGTCTGGCCGAGGCGCGCATCGCTGGCGGCCAGATCGGCCTTGGCGACGAAGGTGCGCGTGGTCGGATCGGCGGCGGCGGCGAGTTCGCGCAGCGTGGCACGCACCGGCTCGCCGGTCGCGCCCCAGAGGCGCACCTGCAGCGCGCCTGGCTGCTTCAACAGCGCCCGTGCCGAAGCCACGCGGTCTTCCGGCACGTTGAACACCACATCGCGTGCGCCCGCCAGTGCCAGCCGCACGATGGGCGTGCCAGCGGCGACGACCGTGCCCGGCTCGGCGTCCACACCCGTCACCACACCCGCCGCATCGGCGATCAGGCGGGTGTACTGCGTCTGGTTGCCCTGCACGCCGGCCTGGCTGCGGGCCTGGTCAAGCGTGGCCTGCGCGGCCTTGACGGCGGTCTCGCGGCGCTCCAGTTCGGCAGCGCCGATGAAGCCCTGGGCGAACAGGTCGCGGTAGCGCTTGAGGTCGGCGCTGACCTGGTCCCAGTTGGCCTGGGCAGCACGCAGTCCGGCAGCAGCAGCATCCTGCCCCAGCTTCAGGTCGCTGGGGTCGAGCTGGGCGATCACCTGCCCGGCCTTCACCTCGTCGCCCAGGTTGACCGCGCGGCTCATCAGCTTGCCCCCGACCCGGAAACCCAGCCGCGTCTCGGTGCGCGCCCTGATCTCGCCGGCGTATTCCTGCTGCGCGGTGGCCGATCCGGTGCTCACCGTCTGGGTGCGCACGGCACGGATGGGATCGGGCTGCGGCTCGGGTTTCGAGCAGGCCGCCAGCACGGCGAGCACCGACAGGCCGAAGACCATCGACAGAGGGCGGCGGACACGAGGAGAGGGGGGTCGCATGGGCGGAAACTCCGAACTGACTGACTGGTCAGTAATGTACGAGTCCGTTTGAACCATTGTCAATTCCTGCGATGACTCGTGGCGATAATCACGACCCCGCCCTCGCACTGTCTCGCCCGGTATCCATGCGCGTCGACCACTACGAAAACTTCCCCGTCGCCTCGGTGCTGTGCCCGCCGGCGCTGCGGCCTGCGGTGACGGCGATCTACTGGTTCGCCCGCACGGCCGACGACATCGCCGACGAGGGCGACGCGACGCCCGAGCAGCGCCTGGCCGACCTCGATGTCTACCGCGAGGACCTGCGCAGCGTCGCCCGCGGCCATGCGCCGACGCCACGCTGGGAGGGGGTGTTCGTGCCGCTGGCGGCGATGTTCCGCCGGCACCACCTGCCCCTGCCGCTGCTGGAGGCGCTGCTGTCGGCGTTCGAGCAGGACACCCACCAGCGCCGCTACCCGGACCGTGCCGCGGTGCTCGACTACTGCAAGCGCTCCGCCAATCCGGTCGGGCGGCTGCTGCTGCACCTGTACGGCGTGCGCGACCTCGAATCCCTGGCGCAGTCGGATGCGATCTGCACCGCGCTGCAGCTCATCAACTTCTGGCAGGACCTGAGTGTCGACCTGCCGCGTGACCGGCTGTATGTGCCGCTGCTCGACTGCGCCGAGGTCGGCGTGGGCGTGCCGGATCTGATGTGCCAGCGCGACACTGGGGCGACGCAGGCGCTGGTGGAGAAAGAGGTTCGCTGGGCGCGGGAGCTGATGCTGTCCGGCGCGCCGCTGGCCACGCGGCTGCCGGGGCGCACCGGCTGGGAGCTGCGGCTGGTGGTGCAAGGGGGCCTGCGCATCCTCGACAAGATCGAGGCGATGGACTTCGAGGTGCTGCAGCGGCGGCCGACGATCGGGGCGTTCGATGCGCCGGCGCTGCTGTGGCGCGCCATGGTCATGTGAGCGCCACGGCGCGCACCGCGTTCGCTGAGACAATCCCGCCCCATGACGACGACGCC
>NZ_JBFPGY010000011.1:0-4438 GCF_041083715.1 Sphaerotilus sp. | reverse complement strand
CATCGACCACCGTGCCCTGCCTGAGCAGCAGGCCCTTGGCCGTGAGCAGATCGTTGACCGTCTGCAGGATCTGCCCGGCCAGCTTGTGCTTGTCCAGCACGTGGCGGAATCGAAGGATGGTCGATTCGTCGGGCAGCCGATCGTCCCAGCCTGCGAGTCCAGCGAACTCGCGAAACAGCGGCACGTCGTGCAGCGCATCCTCCATCGCCGGGTCCGACAGCTTGAACCACTGCTGCATGAAGTGGATGCGCAGCATCGCCTCCACTGCAAACGGCGGGCGACCGCGACGGCCTTCGGGCATGTACGGCGCGACCAGCGCCACCAACGCAGACCACGGCACTACCCGTTCCATCTCGCTGAGGAATTCCCGCCGGCGGGTGCGCTTGCTCGACTGACCCAGGCCCAAGCTCTGCTGTTTCATGGGCTCCATCCTCTCAGGCCATCACCCCTCAGGCAAGCACAGCCTTCGGCGATTTATGCAGACCTTCCCTAGGGCTTTTTTGTTGCCCAAGGAACCCCAAGGAGCCCCACTTGAACCTGCCCCCGAGCTGTTCCAGATGGCCATCACCAACACCCTGTCAGACGCTGCGATCCGCAAGGCGAAACCCAGCGACAAGGCGCGCAAGCCGTCCGACGGTGGCGGGCTCTACCTGGAACTGCAGCCGAACGGCGGGAAGTGGTGGCGCCTGAAGTACCGCTCGTCCTCCGCTTGAGAATTCAGATCGCTTCGTGACCGACACGGTCGTTCACACGCGTCTGGACCCATGAAGCATGGCTCATGGTCTCGCCGATCGGTGTAGCTGTAGCAGTTTGCAATGATGTCAGCACCGAGCGCCAAGTTGGATGCCCCTCAGCCTCTTTTGCGCAAGGTGTTGATCTGGATGTGAGGCCAACGTGTGGTCTTGCCATCGGTGCCGAACATGAACTCGAAGAACATGATCTGTCGGTACTGCAGCTGCAGGATCTCCTGCCCATCTTCGACCACCGTCTCGATCCAAAGCCTTGCATTCACCTCCGTGACACGGGCGAAGCGGTTCACGAATGGCGTGTTCATGACGCCGCCTTGAGGTCCGCCATCCTGCTTGGTGGACAAATCGATGACGGTGTAGCACTTGATGGTCTGGTCTTTGATCGCGTCGCGCAGGCGCAGATCCGGCCGGACCGAATACGGATAATGGGCATCGGCCAAGATGCGCTGGGTGTAGGTGCGGTTGCCGTCCGGGTCGGTCACGGGCATTGACTTGTCGTGCACCCAGTCGGGCGCGGGTGCATCCAGGTTGATGGGGTTCTCGGGCGTTGCCCCTGCTGAACCCATGCTGGGCGAGATCGACAGGAACGGTGGCTGCCAAGCCGCTGGTCCAAAGGGGAACTCGGGCCTGCCAGGACTCACTTCCTGGAAGTCACCCATCAGCAGGATCGAGCTGCCATGCGGGATCGAGCCGCTGCGAGCGATCGAAGAGGGCGGAACGAAGTTCGGGCCGTTCGAGCCAGCACCGACGGCGATGCCGGGGTAACCGTTGTCTGCCAGCACCGATTGTTCGTCGGCCGGGTGGTTGTACATCTGGTTCAGCCAGAGGTACATGCCGTCCTCTTCGTGAATGCCAACGCCATCGCTGACGCGCTGGATGCTCTGGTTGTACTTGACCGCACCGATGAACTGCTCGTTGGTGCCACCTCGGTTGCGCACGCCACGGTCGACCAGCGTGAAGGTGAGTTCTTCGGTGTAGTCCTCGCACATGAAATGGAAGATGCCGAAGATGGTTTCCGAGTTGGTGCCTGGCGATGGCAAACAGGTGGTGTGCAAACCCCAACCCGTGCTGTTGCGCTCAGGGTTGTGGTTGACCCAACGGCCCTCCAGTTGCTGGAGTACGCCGTAGTTGGCGGGTGCGCTGAGCACGTCGTCGCTGTACATGGCATACGGCGGTTGAGGCGTGGCGGGAATCGGCATGGTGAAACCCCTTGCGATTTATCCAGGCAGCAGTTGGCGCGTCGGCCCCCTCAACGCCTGACGGTTCTACCGGAGTTGCCGACGCTGCTTGTTGCCAATGCGGAACACTCGATCTCGACGCGGGCACCGAGCGCGAGTCCGCTCACCGCGACGGCCGACCGGGCGGGGTAGTCGTCGGGCGCGAAGTAAGTGGCGTACACGCTGTTCATCTCCGCGAAGTCGGCGATGTCGGCCAGGAACACGCCGACCTTGATGACGTCGCTCATCGTGCTCCCGACCTGTTCGAGAACGGCCTTGATGTTGGCGAGCGCCTGCCCGGTCTCGGCGCCGACACCACCGGGTGCGAGTGTGTTGGATCCAGGGAGCAGCCCGATCTGACCGGACAGCTCCCAGATGTCGCCGACGCGCACGGCGGTTGAAAACGGGTAGCCGAGTGAACTCGGGAGCCGTTCGATCGGTGATGCATCGTGCATGGCGGTACCTCTCCGTCGGGGGCAGGTCAGACAACCCAAGCAGGTGATGCGTTGCCTGGGAACGCAGGGGTCAGCCGCACTTCATCTTCCAGGCAGCGTTGCCCGGCAGGCACTTCGCCGGCAACCGGACGGCGATGAGTGTGAACGTCGGCTTGCCGGTCATCGTGTTGATGCAGGGGGTCTTCAGCTCCCCGAGCACGCTTGACAACTGGGCGTTGCTGGCCACCGCGAACCCGCGTCCTCCAAAACCCTCGGCCAGCTTGACGTAGTCCCAGATGGCGCCTTGCGGGACGGCCGTGAGTGGCACGAACGGTGGTGCGTCGGCAGTGTCGCAGAACGCGTCGGCGTTGATCAGCCACTGTTCGACGGCAAACACCCGGTTGTCCATCACGAAGATCAGGACATCCTGCCCGAGCTGGGCGATGGTGCCGAGCGCATTGAGCGTCTCGGCGAACGCCCCGTCACCGGTGATCGTCACCGTCCGCCGTGTCCGGCCGGCCACCTCGTTGGCCAGCACCACGCCCGGTGTGGCGCCGACGCCGTAGCCGATCGCCGCCCACGCCAGTTGGGCGATGTAGCCGCCTTCTCCGCACTGGAGGTCGATGTTGGACAGGAACGAGAACCCCGAGTCGGCGATGATCTGCGGACAGTGATCCGCGTCGTGCCCCTTGAGGAACTCGTGATGCAGGTACGACTTGAAGCTGTCGAAGGTGATCGGATCGCCAGCCGGGTACTGGCTCGTCGGTGGGATGTCCGAGGGCGGTCCCTCGATCCCAGGGAACGGCGCGTGGGCCAGCGTGCCGTCCGCTGCCGCCAGTGCGTCGAGCAGCGCAGCGATGAGATCGGCCAGTCCGACGTCGCCCCAGTACGCGCTGGATCGTCCGACCAGCACGGCACCATTGCGCGCCTGGATACGGTCCGGCCCGGGCAAGGTCGTCTTCGCTGCCGGGTTGTAGTCGGGGGTGACCACGCCGAGGTAGTTGAAGTCGGTGTCCTGCACACCGAGCGCGAGCACGCAATCCGCCGCTTCGAGCAACTGCTGCAGCGCCGGTGATGAGCTGCGCCCGAAGTACACGCCGGCGAAGCGGACATCGGTGCGCAGTTCGGACAGCACGCTCTTGCCGAGCGGGCTTGTCGCGTACGGCGCGTCGATGCGCCGCAGGAGTTCGGCGAACGGTTTCTGCAAGCCGAACCGGGCGATCTCGGCGCCACCGATGATGACGACCCGCTCGGCCGCCTTCAGATGCGCCATCACGGCCGCACAGGCTTCGGCGACGGACGCGGGCGAGGACGGGATCCGGCTCGCGCTGAGCCGCCGCTGCGGCACGGGCGCGCACGCCATGTGCGCGGTCTGACTGGCCAGTTCGATGTACACCGGCCGGCTGGTTGTCAGGCAGGTCTGCAGCGCAGCGTCGATGAGCGCCGGGGCGGTCGCCGGATTGTCGATCCGCACGGCGATCTCGGTGATCTCGGCGAAGATGCGCTGATCGGTGTGCGAACCGTTGAGCATGTGGTGGTACAGCACCCCCTGGTCGCGCTGGGAGTTGAACTGGGCCACCGAGGGGCTGCCGTTGATCACGACGAGCGGCGAGTATTCGGCGTAGGCACCGGCTACCGCCTGGGCGGCATTGATGCCACCAGCACCATAGGTGAACGCCACGCACCCGATGACGCCGTTGGCAACCCGGCCATAGCCATCGGCCGCGTAGGTCGCGCACATCTCGTTGTTCGGGTGGATGCGCACGAGGCCTGCGTTCTGGGCCGGGTCGTCGAGGGTGGCGGCCCACTCGGCGAGGTAATCGCCGGGGATGCAGAACACGTGAGACACGCCGATCTGCTTCAGGCGGGTGTTGAGGTAGGTGGCGACCGTCTGGCTCGCCACAGGTGCGACGGCCTGGGTGCGGTACTCGCGGTCGAAGTGGTCGTTGACGAACTGGGTGATCATGGCTCAGCCCCCCCACAAGCCGGACTGCGAGGGCCGCGCGGAGACGCCCGCAGAAGGCGATGCTGTCGGGCC
>NZ_JBFPGY010000010.1:0-4439 GCF_041083715.1 Sphaerotilus sp. | reverse complement strand
TGAGCTGCGCGGGCGCGTCTTCGAGCAGGCTGGCGGGCGTGATGAGCCGGCGCTCGAAGGCCATCGCGTAGACGAAGGGCTTGAGCGTCGAGCCGGGCTGGCGGCGCGTGAGCACCATGTCCACCGCCGCCGCGTCCGACAGCGCCGCACCCGACGAGCCGACCCAGGCGCGCACCTCGCCCGTGGCGTTGTCGAGCACAAGCACGGCGCCGTCCTCGATGTGGCGCAGGCTGAGTTCGGCAAGCTGCTGGCGCAGGGCCTGCACGGCGAGGCGCTGGAGGCCGGCGTCGAGCGTCGTCGTCAGCGTGGCAGGGAACGGGGGTTTCAGGGTGCGCAGGAGCTGGCGGGCGTAGTGCGGCGCGTCGTTCGGCGGCGCGGGCTGCACGGTGCGGGCAGCGGCGCCAGCCACCAGCGCCCGTGACGCGACCGGCTCCAGCGCGGCGCAGTCCAGCTTCTGCTGCTGCAGCAACGCGCAGGCGCGGCGCACCACCACGTCCCGCGCCGCGTTCGGCCCGCGCACCAGCGCGGCCAGCAGCGCCGATTCGGCCGCGTCCAGCCCGCTCGGGTGCTTGCCGAGCAGCACCCGTGACGCAGCGGGAATGCCGACCAGCTCGCCCCGCATCGGCACGCGGTTCAGGTACGCCTCCAGGAGATCCGCCTTGCGCCAGCGCACTTCCAGCTCGCGCGCGGCGGCGATCTGGCCGAGCTTGCCCAGGACACTGCGGCCCTGTGCCGGGCGGGCGTGGTCGGTGTCGATCAGACCGGCGAGCTGCATCGTGATGGTGGACGCGCCCTGCTTCGCGCCGTCGCCTGCGAGGTTGACCCAGGTGCTGCGCGCCAGGCCCGGCCAGTCCACGCCGGTGTGGGCATGGAAGCGGTGGTCCTCGGCGAGCACGACCGCGGTACGCAGCGCGGGGGAGAAATCGGCGAGCGCGACCCAGGGCAGGCGGCGGGCAGTGGGGTCGGTGCGGATGGCCTGGAGCGGGATGCCTTGGCGGTCGAGGAGGGTGAGGTCGGAGGGACGGTGGGCGGTGCGGACTTCGGGGTAGGTAGGCAGCGCCGATGCCCGTGCCACCGAACTCGCGCCCATCCACACCAGCGCGGAAATCACGGTGGCGAGAACGTGGCGAAGGAAGCACATAGGGTCCGGATAGTCAGCCCACGGACTGTATCGCCCCGACACGACACCCGTTCAGCGTTTCACCGCTTCCAGCCATTTCACCATCTCCCCGCCCCCCCGCACCCGCGATCGCCACAGCACGCAGCAGCGCGGCACTCACTTCAGCAGTTCCTTGACCTTGTCGATCGCGGCCATCGCGCATTGCTCGTCGAGGTGACCACCGGGCGCACCACCGACACCGACCGCGCCGATCACGTCATTGCCCGCCTTGATCGGCACGCCACCGCCGACCAGCAGGAAGCCGGGGATGTAGACGAGGTTCGCCGCGGCCGGGTTCTTCTGCGCGCCCTCCATCATCGCCAGCGTCGTGTTGCGGGCCGAGGCGGAGGTGAAGGCCTTGTCGTGGCTGGCGGCCAGCGTGTGCGGCCCGGCGTTGTCGGCGCGCTGGACGGCGCGCACGCCACCCGAGCGGTCCACGACGGTCGCGGTGACCGCGTAGCCGCTGGCCTGGCAGGTGGCGACGGCACCCGCGGCGATCTGGTTGGCAAGGTCGAGCGAGATCGTGCGCTCGGTGCGGACCGCCTGGGCCTGGGCGGGCAGCGTGCCGAAGGCGGCGATAGCGGTCAGGGCGAGGGCGGCGGCGAGTCGGTTCATGGGGTGTCCTGTGGAGTTCGGGTGGGGTGGGAACAGGACTTCACTGTAGAAATTCACCCCCGCCGCCGCCATGCGCACGCCTACGCACCGCCCTCCGTAGCGCTACGGATGCGCGGACGGCGGTGCCTCGTCCACCAGCGCGGCGTAGCGCCGGATGAGCTGCGCCAGCGACTCGGCGCCGAGCTTGGCGAACAGGTTGGCGCGGTGCGTCTCGACCGTGCGCGGCGACAGCCCGCCCAGCGCACGGGCGATCTCCTTGTTCGTCAGCCCGGCAACGATCAGCCCGAGCACCTCGCGCTCGCGCTCCGACAGCTGCGCATGGCGCTCGCGGGCCTCGCGGTCGGCCTGGTGGCGCTCGCGCGAGCGGACGTGCTGGCGCACGGCGGTCTGCAGCGTCTCGATCAGCAGTTCGTCGTCCACCGGTTTTTCCAGGAACTCGGCCGCGCCAGACTTGAACGCCCGCCGGCACAGCTCGACCGTGCCATGCCCCGTCAGCATCACCACCGGCTGATCGGCGCCCTCGGCGCGCAGCCGCTCCAGCACCGTCAGCCCGCTCACGCCCGGCATGCGCACGTCGAGCACGATCGCCCCAATGGCCTGTCGGTCGAAACCGGCGAGGAAGGCCAGCGGCTCGGCCCAGGTCGTCACGCGCAGGCCGACGGTGCCGATCAGCAGCGCCAGGCTGTCGCGCACGGCCGCGTCGTCGTCGATCAGGTGGATCAGCGGGGTATGCATGGTCATTCGCTCATCAGCGGCAGGCGCAGCGTGAAACACGCACCACGCGGCGGATTCGCTTCGGCGGCGAGCCCGCCGCCCATGCCCTGCGCGAGGCTTTCGCACAGGCTCAGGCCGAGGCCCAGACCGCCGGGGCGCGTGGTGAAGAAGGGTTCGAACAGCCGCGGCAGCGCGTCCGCCGGGATGCCCGGGCCGGTGTCGGTCACACGCAACCGGCCGGCATCACCGTCCGTGTCGAGCGTCAGCACCAGGCGGCGCCCGTCGGCGTCCACCTGCTCCAGCGCCTGCAACGCGTTCATCACGAGGTTGTGGACGATCTGCTGCACGGCCACCGCGTCGCCCTGCACGACCACCGGCGCCGCAGCCGCCAGCACCTGCGGCACGACTGCGCGGCGCGCCGACTCGGGCTCCAGCAGGTGCAGCGTGTCGGCGACGACCACGTCGAGCGCAACCGGCTGCATGACGCGCCCCGCGTCCGGCCGCTCGACGCTGCGGCGCAGCCGGCGCAGCACCTCGCTGGCGCGGCGGGCCTGCGCAGCGGCCTGGTCGAGCGCCTGGCGCAGCAGCCGCGTGTCGACCGGATCGTGGTCCTCGTCAGCGAGCAGGCGGCGCGCGGCCTGCGTGCTGGCCAGCACGGCGGTGAGCGGCTGGTTCAGTTCATGGGCGATGCCGGCGGCGAGTTCGCCCAGCGTGTTCAGCCGGGCGACCTGGCCCAGGCGCAGCAGCTCTTCCGCGCGGCGGCGGGCGATGCGCTGGCGCCACCACGCAGCCACCACGCAGCCACCGCCGCCAGCAGCGCGGCAATCAGCGCCGAGGCAGCGGCCATGCGCCCCCAGGGCAGGTCTGCCCAACCAAAGCCGCGCTCCACGACCACCTCGAACGGCTGGCTCGGCGAGGCCAGCAGCTTGCGGAAGGCGTAGGGCCACGGCGCCGCATCGGACGCACCGCGGCCAGGCTGCAGCACGAAGGCCTGTCCGCCGGACTGCAGCGACACCCGCTGCGGACCGTCGGCGCTGATCGGCCACTCGCTCCACGGCACCATCGCGCGCAGGTCGATGCGCAGCGCGTGGCTGGCCGGCTCGCCGTGCTGGAGCAGCACGCAGCGGCCCTGCACCAGGTCGATGCGCACCGGTACAGCCCGGCCCAGCGCACGCGATTGGACATCGGCCGCCTGCAGATCGGCATCCGGCCAGGCCTGCCCGCGCCCACGCTGCCAGACGGCCAGTACCTGCGGATAGACAGCGGACAGGCGCTGCTGCGGCTGGCTGCCATCGGCGCCGGGCTGGAGCAGGTTGAGCGTCGCGAGGACGGCGTCGTGCTGCGCAGCGCGCTGGCTGAGCAGGCGGTGGGCGATGCGGGCATCGGTGTCGAAGGCGTCGCGCAGCCGGGTCAGTTCGGCCTGCGCGAGGCCGACCACGGCCAGCAGCGACAGCAGCGCCCAACAGATGGAGCCAAGGAGCAGAGGGCGCGTGCGCAGGTGCATCCCGCGATGATGGCCCCAAAAAATAAAAGGGTCTGTCGTTCTGACAGACCCCCCCTGATTTCATGAATCGATAAATGGTGCAGATACCGCGCCAGGACCTTGACATGCCGTGCCGCGTTGGGATGAAAGATACGTCCAAGTACCTGTGAACCACACCCCCGACTTCAGGGTGGTCCGTTCAAAACGAGACATTCATCACGCCAACTGGCACCTCGCCGAAATTTTCCGGTGCGTACATCGCCTCGACGCGGCTGGGCGGCAGGATGTAGCGGCCAGCGGTGTTCAGGCGCAGCGTGTACTCCACCGTGTGCGTGCCGCGTGGCAGCCAGGCGTAGTAGGCGCGCCAGGCTTCCGGCAGACGCTCCTCGTACACCCGCCATGCACTGCCGCTGGACTGCTCGCCGCGGGTGGCGATCTGCGAATCCCGGCCCAGCCCGTTGCCCAGCA
>NZ_JBFPGY010000009.1:0-4440 GCF_041083715.1 Sphaerotilus sp. | reverse complement strand
CCTGCCGACCCGGAGCTGGAAAGGCTCGTCCGGGACATCATCGGCCGGGTGGCCGACAAGTGGACGATGATCGTCCTGGAGCGGCTCGCGGAACACGGGTGCCTGCGCTTCACGCGCCTCGGGGAACTCGTCGAGGGGGTGAGCCAGAAAATGCTGACCAAGACGCTGCGCCAGATGGAAGCCGACGGCCTCGTGCTGCGCACCGTCCATCCGGTCGTGCCGCCCCGCGTCGAGTACGCGCTGACCGAACGGGGCACGACACTGGGCGCAGCCTTCTGCGGCGTGTGGCTCTGGGCCGAGCAGCACCAGGAGGCGATCACGGCATCACGCCAGGCCTTTCAGGCGCGTGCAGACGCCGGCTAGTCCAGCGGGTTGGTGGGTGCGAGCGGCGCCAGCCCGTGCAGCGCCCGCGCCTGCTGGCACTTGTCGTCGCCTGCCTCGACTTCGCGGCAAGGCGTAGGCCGCTGCGCATAGGCGGTGCAGGCGACCGGGCCACCCACCTCGCCCAGCAGCGCCACGCAGCGCGGGGGCACCTGGTTGGTCCCGGCCATGCAGGCAAACCAGCGCTGCACCGGCTCGGTCAGCGCCTCGGGCAGGCCACGCGCTTCGGCTTCCCCCCAGTAGAAGGACACGCGGAACGCCGCGCAGCAGGCGCCGCAGGTCAGGCAGGGGTTTTCATCGGCATCGTGGCGCATGGGCGTGATCTTGCCGGATCCGGACAGGACCAGGCCTTGGTTTAGCATCCCCGCTGCTGCTCCCCACCGAATGATCCCCATGACCGCTCCCGCCGTGCCCGCCGCACCCGCCCTGCCCTTCCTCCCCTTCGCCCTGCCCGAGATCGGCGACGAGGAGATCGCCGAGGTCATCGACACGCTGAAGTCCGGCTGGGTCACCACCGGCCCCAAGGCGCGCCGCTTCGAGCAGGACTTCGCCGCCTTCCTGGGCGCGCCGGGCATCGAGGCGATCGCCGTCAACTCCGCCACCGCCGGGCTGCACCTGGCGCTGGAAGCGCTCGGCATCGGCCCCGGCGACGAGGTCATCACGACGACGCACACCTTCACCGCCACGGCCGAGGTCGTGCGCTACCTGGGCGCGGACGTGCGGCTGGTGGACATCGATCCGGCGACGATGAACATCGACCCCGCCGCGATCGAGGCCGCGATCACCTCGCGCACCAAAGCCATCCTCCCGGTGCATTACGCCGGCATGGCCGTGGACATGGACGCCGTGCTCGCGATCGCGCGCCGCCACGGCCTGAAGGTGGTCGAGGACGCCGCCCACGCACTGCCGACCACGCACGGCGGCCGGCTGGTGGGCACGCTGGACAGCGACGTGACCGTGTTCAGCTTCTACGCCAACAAGACCATCACCACCGGCGAGGGTGGCATGGCGGTGACCCGCGACCCGGCGCTGGCCGCGCGCATGAAGGTGATGCGCCTGCACGGCATCAACCGCGATGCCTTCGACCGCTTCACCGCCAAGGTGCCGAGCTGGTACTACGAGATCGTGGCGCCGGGATTCAAGTACAACCTGACCGACATCGCCGCCGCGATGGGCATCCACCAGTTGCGGCGCGCGCAGGGCTTCCAGCAACAGCGCGCCCAGCTCGCGGCGCTGTACGACGAACTGCTGGCCGACCTGCCGCTGATCCTGCCGCCGCAGCCGGCCGGCGGGGACCTGCACTCGTGGCACCTCTACGTGCTGCGCCTGACCGACGACGCGCCGATCGGCCGCGACGCGCTGATCGAGGCGCTCTACGCGGCGGGCATCGGCTGCAGCGTCCACTACATCCCGCTGCACCAGCACCCGTACTGGCGCGAACGCTACGACTTGCAGGCCAGCGATTTCCCGCACAGCCAGCGCGCCTACGAGCGGATGCTGAGCGTGCCACTCTACACGCGCATGACCGAGGACGACGTGCGGCGCGTGGCCGCGGCGCTGCGGCAGGCGCTGCGCGGCTGAAGCCCGTCGCACGCACCACACGCTGATCGACCGATGGCCAAACGCCTGCTCGACCTGCTGCTGTCCGGCCTCGGCCTGGCCGTGCTCGCACTGCCGCTGGCGTTGGTGGCGCTGGCGATCAAGCTCGACTCGCCCGGCCCGGTGTTCTACCGGCAGGTGCGCGTGGGCCGCTTCGGGCGCGCGTTCCGCATCCACAAGTTCCGCACGATGGCGCACAACCCCGCCGACCGCGGCCCGCAGCTCACCGTCGGCGCAGATGCCCGCATCACCCGCGTCGGTGCCGTCCTGCGGCGCACCAAGCTGGACGAACTGGCGCAGCTGTTCGACGTGTTCGAAGGCACGATGAGCCTGGTCGGCCCGCGTCCGGAGGTGCCGCGCTATGTGGCGCTCTACCCGGCCGATCTGCGCGAGAAGGTGCTGTCGGTGCGGCCCGGCATCACCGATTTCGCCTCGATCGAGTACCGCGACGAGAGCACCCTGCTCGCGCAGAGCAGCGATCCCGAGCGCACCTACCGCGAAGTGATCCTGCCAGCCAAGCTGGCGCTGCAGGCGCGTTATGTGGACCGGTCGGGCCTCGGTACCGACCTGGTGCTGATCGGTCGCACCGTCTGGGCGATCATTGCGCGATGACCTGGCACCACCTCGACACCCTCCTCACCCGCATCCGCCCGCACCGCGAAGCGCTGGCGCTCGCCATCGACGCGGTGATCATCGCCGCCTGCTGGAACATCACCTACCTGTTCCGCCTCGGCTTCGAGCGCTGGCAGAACGCGCGCCCGGACTACGACGGCTGGGTGCTGGCCGGGGTGATCGCGGTCTACCTGGGCGTGTTCATGCTGCTCAAGGTGCCCAAGGGCATGTGGCGCTTCTCGGGCTTCGGCGAGATCCAGCGGCTGACGATCGCCTGCGGCATCGCGGGCATGGTGACCGCGGTGGGCGTGCTGATGGCGCAGCTGGTGCAGGTGCCGCGTGCGGTGCTGGGGCTGCATCCGGTGATCTCGCTGATGGGGCTGGCGATGGTGCGCATCGGCTACCGGATGCTCTACGAACACATGCGCGGGCGGATCTCCGGCTCGATGCACGAGACACGCCGGGCCCTTGTCCTGGGTGCGGGCGACGCGGCCAAGCTGCTGATCGCCGGCATCCAGCACCACGGCTGGGTCGTGGTCGGTCTGCTCGACGACGACCCCCGCAAGCACGATGCCCGCGTCGGCAACGTGCCAGTGCTGGGTCCGCTCGACAGCGTAGCGCGCTGGGCCGAGGTGCACGGCATCACCCACGTCATCGTCGCGATGCCCTCGGCCGCGCCGGAGCGCCGCCGCCGCGCGCTCGACCTCGCCGCGGCGACCGGCCTGCCCGTCGTCACCGTGCCGACCACCGCCGAGCTGCGCGAGGGACAGGCCGTGGCGCAGGTGCGCGAGATCGAGCCCGAGGACCTGCTCGGCCGCGCCCCGGTGCAGCTGGACGAGGGGGGGATCAGCGAGTGCCTGTCCGGCAAGGTGGTGCTGATCACCGGCGCGGGCGGCTCGATCGGCTCGGAGCTGTGCCGGCAGGTGGCGCGCTACGGGCCGCTGCGGCTGGTGCTGTACGAGCTGAGCGAGTTCGCGCTCTACCGCATCGAGCAGGAGCTGACCGAGGCGTTTCCGCACCTCCCGCTGGTGCGGCTGGTCGGCGACGTGCGCGACCCGGAGCACCTGCGCGTGACCTTCGCCCGCGTGCGGCCGCAGGTGGTGTTCCACGCCGCCGCCTACAAGCACGTGCCGCTGATGGAGGACGACAACGCCTTCGCCGCAGTGCGCAACAACACGCTGGGCACGTGGCGGGCGGCCAGCGCGGCGGCGGCGGCGGGTGCCGAGCGCTTCGTGCTGATCTCCACCGACAAGGCGGTCAACCCGACCAACGTGATGGGCGCAACCAAGCGCGCCGCCGAGATGGTGATCTCCCAGCTCGCCGCGCAAGTGGCCGCCGCGGGTGGGCGCACGCGCTTCATGGCGGTGCGCTTCGGCAACGTGCTGGGCTCGTCGGGCAGCGTGATCCCCAAGTTCAAGGCGCAGATCGCCCGCGGCGGCCCGGTGACAGTGACGCATCCGGACATCACACGCTTCTTCATGACGATCCCCGAAGCCGCGCGGCTGGTGGTGCAGGCCGCCGCGATCGGCGAAGGCGGGCAGGTGTTCGTGCTCGACATGGGCGAGCCGGTGAGGATCGTCGATCTGGCGCGGGACCTGATCCGGCTGAGCGGCCACACGCTGGCCGAGATCCCGATCGCCTTCAGCGGGCTGCGGCCGGGCGAGAAGCTCTACGAGGAGCTGCTGGCGGATGCCGACGCGACGCTGCCGACGCGCTTCGAGCGGCTGCGCATCGCGCGGCTCGACGACCGCGGGCAGGACGTGCAGGCGCTGCTCGACTGGGCCGCTGCACGCTCGACCGCGTCGGACGACGAGGTGCGCGAGCGGCTGGCGCAGCTCGTCGGCGAAT
>NZ_JBFPGY010000008.1:0-4442 GCF_041083715.1 Sphaerotilus sp. | reverse complement strand
GGGCCGCTTGGGGCCACGCGCATCCAGATGGGGCGGCGAACTAAGGACATACCCTGATGATGCACCCCCTTCGAGCCTGTCGGGATTGATGCCTGTCAATCCTCGACGACCCAGCCCAGGCGTCGCCGCAGCGCAACGCTGGCCCGCCGTGGCGACCACTCGACCGCGTGGTCGTGGGTCAGGTAGATGTCCGTGTCCGGCAGCACGGCCTGGATGGCGCGGAAGGCCGCATCGGCGGTCAGATCGCTGAGCGGGCAGCTCATGCCCAGGCTGACGAAGCGCAGCCAGGCCTCGCCCTCGGTCAGGCGCAGGGACTCGATCAGACCGAGTTCGAGGATGCTGGCCGGCACGTCCGGGTCGCGCACCTGGCGCAGGGCGTCGAGGCTGCGCAGCAGGGCGTCTGCCGGGCCTTCCAGCGTCAGCTCCGGCACGGAGCGACACGACAACAGCGGAGGTGCAGCGGGGATCATGGGGCAGTCCTCCACGGCGGGTTCAAGCGGTGCGGGTGCGGTCTTTGCGACTATCGGCAGTGCCCGGCTCCATGGCGTTGCGCCGCATCAAGCGGACGGCGCGTGCGCCGCCGCCATCAGTGCAATGCGGCCGGATAAGCCTGTTGCGCCAGCCGCACCTGCTGCTGCAGCGCATCGAAGGTCAGTGGCTCGGGCTGGTGGAAGTAGTAGCCCTGGCCCCACTGCACGCCCAGATCGGTCAGCAGCCGCGCCACCGAGGCGGTCTCGACGAACTCGGCCACCACCGGCTTGTCCAGCAGCCGGGCCATGTCGACCATCGAGCGCACCATCGCCTGGTGCGTCGGCTCGGTCTGCATGTCGCGCACGAACAGGCCGTCGATCTTGAGCGTGTCGAAGGGCAGCTCGCGCAGGTAGGCGAACGAGGCGTAGCCCGAGCCGAAGTCGTCGAGCGAGAAGCGGCAGCCCGCGTCGTGCAGCGTCTGCATGAACTCGCGCGCCTGGGCGAGGTTGCCGATGGCCTGCGTCTCGGTGATCTCGAAGCACAGCAGGTCCGGGCGCACGCCGTGCTGCGCGATCGAGGCCAGCACCTGCTGCGCCAGCCCCGGCTCGCGCAGCGACACCGCCGACAGGTTCAGCGTCACCTGGCCGAGCTGCTGCTGCAGTTCGGGGTGGCGGCCGATCAGCGCCAGCACCTCGCCGAGCATCCAGCGGTCGATCTCGCCGATCAGGTGGAAGCGTTCGGCCAGCGCGATGAACTGCGCCGGTGCGACGAGTTCGCCGCGCGCCGGGTCCCACAGCCGCACCAGCACCTCCACCCGCAGCGGGCCGCCCTGGTCCAGCGACTGCAGCCGCTGGAAGAAGATGCGGAAGCGGCCATGGCGCAGCGCGTCCATCAGCACCAGCGCCCAGTTGGTGGTCTCGCGCTGCGACGCTTCGCCGACGCGGGTCGGCGTGTAGGGGCGGATCTGGCCCCGGCCGTCGCGCTTGGCCAGGAACACCGTCTCGTCGGCCATCTGCATGAGCTGGTCGAAGGACACCAGATCGCGGTCCAGCGGCACGATGGCGATGGTCGCCGCGAGCGCGAAGCGGCGCTCCTGCCAGACGAAGGACCAGTCCTGCAGCGCCGCCAGCAGCTGCCGCGCCAGCCCGGCGCCCAGATCGGTCTCCTCGCTGACGACGGCGAACTGGTCGCCGCCCAGCCGCGCCAGGAAGTCCCCCCGGCGCAGCAGCCCGCCGAGCAGGTCGGCGAACTGGCGCAGCAGCTCGTCGCCGGCGATGCAGCCGCAGCTCTCGTTGACGAGGCGGAACTGGTCGATGTCGATCAGCAGCATCACCGCCGGGCCGGCCGGCGCGGCCTGCCGCTGCAGCCGGGCGAGCAGTTGCGTGACGTGGGCGTCGAGCGCGCCGCGGTTGTGCAGCCGGGTGACGAAGTCGTGGCTGGCGAGGTAGCCCAGGCGGTCCTGCATGTAGCGGCGCTCGTTGATCTCGTGGCGCAGCTGCTGGTTGGCCAGCGTCAGATCGGCCGTGCGCTCGCGCACCTTGTCTTCGAGCGCGCGGTTGAGTTCGCGCAGCTCGCGCAGCAGCCGGCGCCGCTCCAGCTGGTGGGACACCCGGGCGCGCACCTCGTCGGGCTGGATCGGCTTGGTGATGTAGTCGGCGCCGCCGACGGCGAAGCCGTGTGCCACGTCGTCCACCCGCGCGGTGCAGAAGATCACCGGGATCTCCGCCGTGCGCGGATCGGTCTTGAGCTGGGCGCAGACCTCGAAGCCGTCCAGGCCCGGCATCATCACGTCGAGCAGGATCAGATCGGGCTGCAGCCGCTGTGCCAGATCGAGGGCGCGGGTGCCGCCGGTGGCGATGAGCAGGTCGGCGTCGATCTCGACGAGCGTCGCCTGCAGGACGTCGATGTTCTGCGGCGTGTCATCGACGATGAGGATGCGGGGAATCGGCTGGCTCACGGTGGCGTGGTCTCGGGCTGGAGGGGGTGGAGCGCCTCGGGCCCGGCCAGCAAGGCCCGGGCGTACTGCGAGAGACGGTCGAAATCGTAGTCGCTGGCGGCGGCCAGGAGGGTGGCGAGGGCGTCGGCCGGCGGGGTGTCCGTGGTGCCGGTGCGCTCGGCCAGTTGCGCCAGCGCGTGGCGCACCGGCTTGAGTGCGCCCTGGTCGGCCGCCTCGGCCAGCGCGGCGAGCAGTGCGCGGCTGAGGGGGCCGATGCAGGCCGGCATCGGCACGGGGTCTGTCGCGGGCTGTGTGGCGGCGTCCGCAGGCGCGTCGACCGCCACGGGAACGAAGCGCGCCCCTGCGTGCTGGGCCAGCATCTGGTGGATTTCCTCGAAGGCATAGGGTTTGCCGACGAAGTCGCTGAAGCCCAGGCCGATGTAGTGCCGCCGCTCGTGCTCCAGGCTGGACGCCGACACGGCCACCACGGGCGGGTGCGCCATGCTGGTCTGCTCGCGCAGGCGCTGCAGCATCTGCATGCCGTCGAGCACGGGCATGCGGATGTCGGTGAACACGATGTCGAAGCCGCCCTGGCTGGCCGCTCGCAGGCCGTCGAGACCGTTCTCCGCGGTGTCCACCGTGCAGCCCACCCGCAGCAGCAGCTCGACCAGGATGTCCCGGCTGTGCGCATCGTCCTCGACCACCAGCGCCCGCACCGAGGTGCCGCTGACCAGACGCTGCGGACCGTGGTGGCGCGGCAGGGGCATGGCGCCCTCGGTGCTGCGGGGCAGCGGCAGCGCGAGGCGGGCCTGCGTGCCCTGACCGGGTGCGCTGTCGAGGCGCAGGTCACCGCCCATCGAGCGCGCCATGTGCCGCGCCAGCACCAGCCCGAGCCCGGTGCCGCCCTGGTCCAGCCCGGCCTGTCCCTGGTGGAACGGTGCGAAGAGCTGGGCGAGTTCGGCGGCGGCCATGCCGGGGCCGGTGTCGGTGACCTCGATGTGCACCGTGTCGCCGCTGCGCCGTGCCGTCAGTGCCACCTGGCCGTGGTGGGTGAACTTGACCGCGTTGCTCAGCAGGTTGAGCACGATCTGGCCCACCTTGGTCCGGTCGGCATGCACCGGCTCGGCCGCATCCAGCGCCAGTTCGACGGTGAAATCCAGTCCGCGTGCATGGACCCGCGTGGCCATCAGCTGCACGATCTCGTCGAGTTCCTGGCGCAGGTCGAAGTGCTGGCGGTGCAGCTGCAGCCCGCCGGCCTCGATCTTGGACAGGTCCAGCACGTCGTTGATCAGCCGCAGCAGCCGCTGGCCGGCCTGCAGCACGATGCGCAGCCGGCTGCGGCTGGTGTCGTCGTGGTGCGGTTCTTCGAGCAGGATCTGGGCATAGCCGATCACCGCGTTCAGCGGTGTGCGGATCTCGTGGCTCATGTTGGCCAGGAACATCGTCTTGGCCTGGTTTGCCTGGTGGGCCTGCTCGCTGGCGTGGCGCAGATCGACTTCCAGGCGGCGGCGCTCCTCGACCTCGGCGCTGAGCCGGGTGTTGCTCTGCGCGAGTTCCTGCGTGCGGTGCGTGACCTGGTCTTCCAGCCCGTCGTGTGCCGCCTGCATCGCACGGTCATGGCGCTGGCGCACCAGCACGATGCCGCTCAGCAGCGCCGTGAACGCCAGCCCGCTGGCGAGGATGCCGCCCTGCAGCGTGCTGGGCCAGGGCATCTCGTCCAGCCAGCCCGGGCGCATCAGCAGCGTCCAGCGCCGGTCGGCGAATTCCACTTCCACCTGCGCATGCAGTCCGGACTGGAACAGCCGCTCCACCTGGGGCGCGGCAAGCGGCAGCCACGGCTCCACCGGGCGTGCCTGGCGTGTCAGGTCGTGGTGCGAGTAGACGCCCGCGCTGTCGATCTGCGTCGCTTCGTGCAGCAGCAGGTCGAGCCGCCCGCCGGCCATCTGTGCCTGTGTGCGTTCGACCATCCGGCCCAGATCCAGCACGGCCGACACCAGCCCATGCACGCGGCTGGGGTCGTGCCGGCCATCCACGT
>NZ_JBFPGY010000007.1:0-14584 GCF_041083715.1 Sphaerotilus sp. | reverse complement strand
CTGGACATAGTCGATGACCCGGGACTTCGCATCGTGCACGACGGCGTTGGGGAACAGCACCTCGCCGCTGACCAGCACCAGGCTGCTGCGCTCGGGAATGCGGATGACATCACCGTCTTCCAGTGTGGTGTTCCGGGCCGCCTCGGACTGGTCCAGCACGACTTGCCCGCGGGGTTGCACCGCCGCCGCACGTTCGATGAACTTCATGATGAGGTCTGCCTCGCGCGTGCGCAGCGACGCCTCTTCGCTGGTGGCGCTGCGTGCGGTCAGGGCATATGTTTCCAGGCTGCGCAGCGAGGTGTCGAGCGACTCCCGCTGTCTCACCGCCACCGAACGCCGGAATAGCTGCAAGGCTGACAGGTTGGCCTGCGGCAGGGGCTGGATCCGCACCAGCACGTCGCCCAGGGTCGCGCCGTAGGACAGGATCTGCGTGCGCTCGCTCTGGTGGGCGCCTTCGATGCGGACCAGGATCGTGCCAGGGGACTTGTCCGAGGTGAAGGTGATCTCGTCGCCGTCCTCGATGCGCACATCGCCGGCATCGGCCAGCGCGTGGTACTCGCTGCGGCTGTTCGCACCGATCTTGCGCACGATGCTGAGGTGGGTCGCACCGGGCTTCGGTCGGGCCAGGGCGATCAGCTCACGGGCGGGGATGGAGGGTTGTGCCATCTCGAACACATACGCGTTGAACGCCTCGCCGCTGACCTGGACCGCATGCTGGCGTGGGTGGACCACCACGGTGTCGCCATCCTGGAACTGGATGTGCTCGATCTGGCCATCGGTCAGGAAGCGGTAGAGGTTGAACTGGCTGCGCAGCCGCCCGGCGCGCAGCACGTCCACCTGCAGATAGCTGCCGCGCTCGGCATCGATGCCGCCAGCCTGGTCGAGGTAGTACAGCACCGAGTTCGACGAAACACCGTTGTAGAGCCCGGGCTGTCGGACATAGCCGGTGACGTAGACCTTCACGGGCTGCGCGGCGTCGAGACTGGCATAGCTGCTGACGTTGGCGCGGAAGACCCGTTTGACGTGCTGCTGGACTTGGTCGTTCAGCTCGCCGTTGCGCACACCCTGCACCCGGATCGGCCCGAGATTGGGCAGGAAGATGTTGCCCTGGGCATCGACGGGCTGTGCCAGGTCCATCGCGAACGCGCCCCACATGCGCACGCTGACCCGGTCGCCGATGGCGATCTGGTAGTCCGGGTTGAACCCGGTGAAGGACTGGTTGCCGAACCGTCCTTTGAACATCTGCGCTCCGAAGACGGGTGGAGTCAGCGGATTCTGCGCACCGGCCGCGGTCGCCGGTGCGGCTGTGCCGGGTGCTGGTGTGGCGTTTTCTGCCGCCGCAATGGTGGTTCCGAGTGCGCCGAGCAGCCCGAGTGCGCAGAGGCCGCACCGTGCCAGAGTGGTCAGGAGTTTCATCTTGGGGTCCTGGGTCAGTCCTGGTGTTCCCGGACGGTGGCCATGGTCAGGTGGGCGATGCCAAACAGGGCGATACAGAGCAGCAGCAGCGTCGACAGCTCGTACAGGTGACGCGGGAATTCGGGTGTTTCCGGGTGCGTCGGAGGCTCGATGACGACCACGCTCTTCACCTTGCGACTGGCTTCGACGCGGGTGGCTTCCACGGCGGCCAGCGCGCTGCGGTAGGCGCCATCGGCCAGAGCCGCGCGTGTCTTGATGTCATGGAAGTTGATCGACAGCCTGGTCAGTGCCTCGCTGCCCGGCGCGATGGCGCTTTGGGTTTCGCGGCCAACCTGCTGCTGGACGGCCGCCTGTTCGGCTTTCAATGTGACGATGTCTGGCGCGTCGTCGTGCAGAAATGCCCGCTTGGTGGCGAGGTCGGCTTCGAGCTTGGTCAGGCGTGTGCGCAATTCGGCGGCGCGCAGCTCGGTGGCCTGCGCGTCGGCCTGCGGATCGAGCATGCGGTGGTGGGTCTGGAAGTCGATCACCGTGCGCTGGGCGGCGGTGAGTTGCTCCTCGGCCCGGGTCAGCTCTCCTTTGGCGAACGCCAGCTGCTCGTCGGAGATGCGGTGCGAGATGTCATTGACGAAGGCCTCTGCCTCGCGCAGCAGGGCCAGATTGATGCGTTGTGCCTGGTCGGGGTCGAAACCCTGGACCCGAATGGTCAGCAGGCCGCTCAGGTCATCCAGCGAGATCTCGACCCGATGCCGCCAGTAATCGAGCATGTCTTCCTGGCTGGCGTCCGGATCGAGCCGGTAGACCACGTCGGCGTGTGCCGATTCGTAGTGTTGCCGCAGCTTCAGCTCCTTGTCCAGGCGCAGCATCAGGTCCTGCGAGTGCAGATACTCGCGCAGGTAGCGCGTGTCCTCCTGCGACATCGAGGCGGCACCGGGGAGCAGCATCGACAGGCCGTTGAGGGTGGGCGCATCGGTCCCGGAACGGCGCACGGTGATCACGGTCGTGCTGACATAGCGGTCGCTGGCCAGCAGGCCGTGGTACAGCCCGGCCAGCGCCATCGGCAGCACGACCGTCAGCAAGGCCAGCCAGTGCTTGCGCCACAGGGATTTCAGTCGGTTCATGCAGGAACGGCCTCACGTTGGGACACGGCGGTTGGTTGCTGGTAGGCGGCAATGCCTTCCTGCACGTCGTGGTAGATGGTCGCCGAGCCAGGCTTCAGCAGCACCACGAGGTTGCACAGGCGCGCGATCTCGCCCATGTTGTGGCTGGTGTAGATGACATTGGAGCGGCTGAGGCGCTCCTGCAGCAGCTCCTGGCTCTTCTTGCGAAACGCGGCGTCGCCCACGGCGGTCACTTCGTCGATCAGGTACAGATCAAAATCGAAGGCCATGGCCAGCCCGAACATGAGCCGCGAGCGCATGCCCGAGGAATAGGTTTTCACCGGCAGGTCGAAGGCCGCACCGATCTCGGCGAACTCCTGCACGAAGGCCACATGCGCGCGGATCTCGTCGGCCGACGCGGCGTGGATGCGGCAGACGAAGCGCACGTTGTCGCGCCCGGTCAGCGACCCCTGCAGGCCACCGGCCAGCCCGATCGGCCAGGACACGTGCCGATTGGTGGCGATGCGACCGCTGTCCAGGTGCTCCAGGCCGCCGAGCAGGCGCATCAGCGTCGACTTGCCTGCGCCGTTCGGCCCGATCAGACCGGCGTTGCAACCGTCCGGGATCGACAGATTGAAGTCGCGAAAGATGTAGCGCCGTCCGAGGCGGCTGGGGTAGCTCTTGGTGACATCGATCAGGTCAAGCATGTGGTGGTCAGCCCATCTGGAGACGGTAGCGGCGTGCACGGTAGAGACCCAAGGCGGCCAGCATCAGACAGAGTGCCCAGAGCATCGGCAGCGACCAGCCGACTTGTGGGCTGGCCTGGTAGGTGGGGCCGATCAAGGCACTGCGCAGCAGTTCGAGCAAATGGGCGATGGGGTTGTAGAGAAAGTAGCCCCGCAGCGCGATCGGCAGGCTGCCCAGCGGCATCAGTGCGCCGGAGGTGACGTAGACGGGCAGGAAGAGCATGGCCACCAGGCCGCGCAGCCGGTTGAGAGGGGGGGCCGTGCCGACGGCCAGGAGCAGTCCCAGCGCACTGCCGAGCACGATCAGCAGGGCGATCGAGGCAAACAGCTCCAGTGGCATCTTCGGCACCACCGGGTGACCGGCCCATCCGAGCGCCGCCATGCAGGCCCCCATCACCACGCTGAAGACCAGTACTTCGACGACACCGCGTGCGATGACGGCATCGATCGGCTGAACCTGCCGATAGGCGAACAGCCCGAGATTGGAGTCGATGGCCTCCATCAGACGCAGTGCCAGCGACCTGAACAGCAGGAAAGGCATCTGGCCGCTGACCAGAAACAGCAGCGTGTCCACCCCGCCGATCGTCTGCGCCCGCATCGCGCTGTAGAGCGCCAGCATGGCCAGGGTGTTGAGCAGGGGCTCGCCGATCACCCACACCGCGCCGCCCCAGCGACCATCCAGGCGTGTCTTCAGTTCGCGCAGCGACAGCGCGAACACGACACTGCGCATCACCGCCCAACTGCTGCGGCGGGTGGCCGGGGCCACCGACGGGTGTTCGATTCGGGCAAGGAACTGGCTGGGCATGTCGTCATGCTAGGCCGCCGTGTCCGCGTCGAAGTGTCAAAAACGAACTCGAACCACGGCCAATCCGGTGTTGTCAGGATCCTGCCGCACCCCCGATTCCTGGCCTTGGTGACCTGTGATCGTGGTCTGGTGACCGAGGTGCGGTCTCCTTAGGCTGTGTGCTTCGTGAAATAGAACCGGCAGACAAGGTTTCGCATGGCACATCGCACTCAAGATCACACAGGCTCCATCGGGCGTTCCAGGCGGTCGGCGTGGCTTGCTGCCGGGCTGCTGGTGTCGGGTGCGTGGACCAGCCCCGGTCTGGTGCACGCACAAGAGTCGACCCAGTGGCTGCTGCACACCGCCGGTGTCTCCCACCACTTCGAGCAGACCCGCGCACCGGGCCACCAGTGGAACGAACAGCATCCCGGACTGGGGCTCGAACGCCGGGAGGCAGATGCAGCCGACTGGAACTGGCGGCAGTCGGCCGGCGTGATGCAGGATTCACGCAATGTGTGGGGCGGCTACGCGGGGGCCTCGCTGATGAAGGAATGGCGCGTGCCGGGGGCGACCAGTGTCGGCCTGGGACTTGGAGCGTTCGCGTTCTACCGCTCGGTCAGCTGGAGCGGGCGGCGGGCCTGGGTGCCGGCGTTGCTGCCGACGTTGTCGGCGGGGCTGCTGGACGATCGGCTTGGCGTCAATCTGATGCTGGTGCCCCCGATGGGCGCCGATGGCGACAGCCGGCCGGCGCTGGTCTATCTGCAGATGACCTACCGGATGCGATAGCGCGGCGCGCCGGTGGCTGCACCGCCGGGCTGCGCTAGGATCTTCGGGTCCATCACCCGGAGTCCTGTCCATGGCCGCTGCCACCTTGTTCGCCCTGCTCGACGACATCACCACCCTGCTGGACGATGTCGCTCTGCTGACGAAGGTCGCGGCCAGGCAGACGGCGGGTGTGCTGGGCGATGATCTGGCGCTCAACGCGCAGCAGGTCACCGGGGTTGCCGCCGAGCGTGAACTGCCCGTGGTGTGGGCCGTGGCCAAGGGGTCGCTGCTCAACAAGGCGATCCTGGTACCGGTGGCGCTGCTGATCAGCGTGTTCGCGCCCTGGCTGATCACGCCGCTGCTGGTGGTGGGCGGCACCTACCTGTGTTTCGAAGGGTTCGAGAAACTGGCGCACAGGTTCCTGCACAGCGCTGCCGAGGACGATGCCCGCCATGCCGAGCTGGCCCAGGCGCTGGCCGATCCGGAGATCGATCTGGTCATGTTCGAGCGCGACAAGATCCAGGGAGCGGTCCGGACCGACTTCATCCTCTCGGGCGAGATCATCGCCATCGCACTGGGTACCGTTGCCGGCACGGATTTCCTGACGCAGGTCACCGTGCTGGCGGGCGTGGCGGTGCTGATGACGGCGGGTGTCTATGGATGTGTCGCCGGCATCGTCAAGCTCGACGACCTCGGGCTGTACCTGGTACGCACCCGGAGCGGCCTGATGGCGATGCTCGGAGGCGGACTGCTCCAGGCCGCACCGGTGTTGATGCGGGGGCTGACCGTGGCCGGCACCGCCGCGATGTTCCTGGTGGGAGGCGGCATCCTGACCCATGGCGTGCCAGCGGCCCACCACCTGCTCGCGGAGTGGACGCCGCGCGCTGCCGCGCTGGGCAGCGCCGTCGAGACCGTGCTGCCACTGCTGTTCAACGGTGTGGCCGGCATGGTCGCCGGTGCCCTGGCGCTGGGAATCTGGACGCTGGTGCGCCGGATTTCAGGCCGCTGAGCGGGTCGTCGGCACCCGGCGCTCGAACCAGGCCTTGAGCGTCTGCGGTGTGGCGATGAACAGGCCGTGGCGGTGCGACAGTTCATCGGCCTGCTGCTCGGTCAGGTCACTGACGCAGAGCAGGTAGTTGTCCGCGGCGACACCGAGCCGGTCGCGCACATGGATCAGGCGGTCCAGGTACGGGACCACCTCGCCCGTGCGGCACTGCACGCACAGCGGCTTGTCCTGACCGATCAGGAACACCAGATCCAGTGCATGCCCCTCGTCCTTGGGCCAGGACAGGCTCACGTCGCGGGCGACCGAGAACTCCACGCCCGCACTGACGAGGTGGCGCAGACCGAGCATGAAGCTGAACCAGCTCAGCCAGCCGCCATCGAAGAAGCGCCGCACCGCCTCGGCCTTCTGCAGCGACAGGCGCACCACCTGATCGCCTTCCTGTCGGAGGTATTTCGACAGGAATCCGCTCTCGCCCAGGGTCTGGCAGAAATCGTTCAGCGTGGTCACCTCTTCGGGTGTGCGCTTGCTCAGGTCGATGTTGATGAAGCTGTAATCCTGCTGCTGCGCCAGGCGAATGCGCTCGACGATCTCGTGCAGGCGCGGGTAGTGGGTGCCGATGTTGGCCGAGACTTCGTCGAAATGGCCCGAGGTTTCGAGGGAACGCGGGTCCAGATCGGCCGTCACGCCGGCCTGGCGGAACCAGTCCAGCACGGGCGCAACCTGCACACGGCTGCAGAAATGGTCGGTGTTGCGGGTGTCGAAATCGGTGGGCAGGGTGTGCGCATGCGGTGCGGGTTCGGCCTGGACCACCGTTTCTCCGGCATGCAGGCGCAGTCGCTCGATTTCCGTCCGCGCTTCGTTCAGTTCGCGGCGCGTGGCGAAGTAGCGGTCCAGCATCGTCCGCAGGAACGGGATGGTGGGGTAGGCCTGGTTGTCGGTGCCGCAGGCCGGGCAGGCCGAGGTCGTGCCGATCTGGTCATCGGCGGGCTCGGACAGGTGCCCGCATCGGTTGCATCGGTATAGGGCCATGGGATTCGTCAGATGGGCTCGCCGGATTATGCGCTGCAGGGCACCCGCCGGGATCGGGGACACTTCGGAACATGAACACTCCACGATTGTTGCTGGCTCCCATGGAGGGGCTGCTGGACTGCACCTTGCGAGATCTGCTGACCCGGGCCGGAGGCATCGAGCGCTGTGTCGGTGAATTCATCCGTGTCACCGACTCGCTGCTGCCGGACCGCGTATTCCACCGCATCCTGCCCGAGTTGCGAAACGGCGGCCACACGTCTGCGGGGGTGCCGGTGCGCGCGCAACTGCTCGGATCCGATCCGGTGTGTCTGGCTGACAACGCTGCGCGCCTGGCCGCACTCGGTCCGGCCGGCATCGATCTGAACTTCGGTTGCCCTGCCAAGACCGTCAATCGCCACCGCGGCGGTGCGGCGCTGCTGGACGAGCCGGAGCTGATGGGGCGCATCGTCGCGGCCGTGCGTGCGGCCGTGCCGATGGACATGCCCGTGTCGGCGAAGATGCGGCTCGGTGTGGCGGACGACCGCCGCGCCGTGGAATGCGCCCGGGCGGTGGCAGAGGCGGGGGCGTCGGAGCTGGTCATCCATGCGCGTACCCGCGACCAGGGTTACCGGCCGCCGGCGTACTGGGCGCGCATCGCCGACGTGCGCACCGAAGTGCCGGGCCTGCCGATCGTGGCCAATGGAGAAATCTGGACCGCGGACGATGCGCGGCGCTGCCAGGCAGAGTCCGGGTGCGACACCCTGATGCTGGGCCGTGGCCTGGTCGCCGATCCCGGGCTGGCGCTGGCCATTGTCGGCATGGGGCCGCAGAGGATGGACTGGCCTGCCGTGATGCACCTGCTGCAGGACTTCTGGACGCAGGTGGGCGCGCAATTCGAACCCCGCTACCGGGCCGGGCGTCTCAAGCAATGGCTCCAACTGTTGCGGCGGCGCCATCCCGAGGCTGCACTGGCCCACGACCGACTCCGGACCATCAACGACCCCGAGGCGCTGGCGCTGGGTCTGTTCGGGGCACCTGGCAGCTGGTCGATGCCAGCGACCGATGCCGGTGGTGGTGTTCAGGCCGACAAGTGGTCTTCTTCGAAGCGTGAAGGCGCCGCGGACCGGTCGGTCTGTCTGGGTGCATAAGCCGCCTCGTAGCCAAGGTCCATCCGAGCGCTGTCGATGCCGTTCGAGCCGGCGCGACCCGTGCCTTTGCCTGAGCCTAGCCAGCGCGTCAGGCGCCGCAGGAGCGGCATCGGTGGAATGCCGGGCGTATGGTGATCTGACATGGTTCGTCCTTCCTTGTACCAAGTCGGCCTGGATGCTGCTGCTTCAGCATGGCCTGTTCGGGTTGTGCGAGTTTATTTTCTGCGCAGAGTTCCCGTGTGCAAGCGGGAATATCCTTAAATTGAATGACTGATTTCTGATGGTGTGCTGAGGAAGTTTTACATATTCGTCTGTAAATCTGAGTTTTTGATTTAGTTGAGTAACTTGTTGCTGGGTATTTGATATGGTGAATCCCGTTTATTTGTGAAATTTGGTAACAAATAGAACCGGATCGGCCTGTGCAGGGAAATGATGGCTTCATCGGAGCAAGGAATTGCGCATGTGGAGTCGAATCAAATCCGGGGTGGCGGCAGGATGGACCGTGGTCGTGTCCTGCGCATGGCTGGTCCCGCTGGCGATGGCGGGCAGCCGCGTGCTTGCCTATCTGAACGACGACCTGGCCCGGCTCCAGTTCAAGGCCGCGACCACGGCGGTGCCAAGTCTGATCGACATCAACGAGTCCCCCAACATCACTGCAGCGCGGATCCTCCTGATGGTGTCGGTGCTGTTGCTCGCCGTGGCGATCGCTGTCTGGGGGCTCCGGGCGCACCGGAGTTTTCGCGCAGCAAGCGATCGCCTGGACGGATCGCGAACGCGTCTGAAGGATCGGGAGCGTGCGCTGGAGCAACAGCTCCAGTATCTGGAGTCGCACGTGACGCGCGCACGGGAGGCCCTGTCGGCACACTATGAGCGGCTGGTGGACACGGCCGCTCCTGACACCGTGGCATCGGTGTTCGATGCGCGCTTCGAGCGGCTGGAGAGCCTGCTGGCGCGGCATCTCGGGGAGATGGACCGGCGCCTTGGCACCGTGGAAGGTGAACTGCGCACCAACGGCGAGCACCTGGCCCACCAGTTCGTCGATCTGCGGGACCGGGTGGTGCAGGTGCAGTCCGTGAACAGCTCCAACTTCGGTGATCTGGCGTCGGCTCCGGTGCCGCTGGGCGGCATGGTCGGACCTGGTGCGCGGCTGCAGGATCTGGTGCTCAACCTGTCGCACCTGCAGGAGGACCTCCGTCTGGAGCGGCGGCAGCTGCGCAAGAAACTGGCAGGGCTGCCGGACGCAGGCCGTTCGGCAGCGTCGTGAACAGGCCCTGCTGGCTTACTTCCAGCCGTCTTTCAGGCCGGTGATCTTGTTGAACACCGGACGCCCGGGGGCATGGTCGATCCGATCAGCCACGAAGTAGCCGAAGCGCTCGAACTGAAATTTCGCGTCCGGCGCAGCCTGGGCGAGTGACGGCTCGACATAGGCGGTGATCGTGCGCATGCTCGCCGGATTCAGACTGGCCTTGAAGTCCTTGCCGCCGGCGTCTGGCTGTGGATCGGCGAACAGGCGGTCGTAGAGGCGCACCTCCGCAGCCACGCCATCTGCCACGCTGACCCACGTGATGGCCGCCTTGACCTTGACGGCGTCCGCGCCGGGCGTACCGCTCTTGGTATCGGGAACGACTGCGGCGAGCACGGTGGTGACGCGTCCTTCGGCGTCCTTCGCGCAGCCGAGGCATTCGACGACGTAGCCGCCTTTCAGACGCACCTTGTTGCCCGGGAACAGCCGCTTGTAGCCTTTGGGCGGCACCTCCTCGAAGTCCTCGCGTTCGATCCAGACCTCCCGGCCGATCATGAACTGGCGTGCAGCCGGTGCAGACTGGCCTTCGGGCGGATGCGGCAGCGCAGGCAGCGAGCATGGCTCCAGATGCCCGGTGCCCATGACGTCGTCCCAGTTCGTCAACACGAGCCTCACGGGATCGAGCACGGCCATGCCGCGGTGGGCCTTGTTCTCCAGATCGTCACGCAAGGCGATGTCGAGTGTCGCGTAGTCGATCCAGCTGTCCGCCTTGGTCACGCCGATGCGCTCGGCGAAGAGCTGGATGGCCTCGGGCGTGTAGCCGCGCCTGCGCAGGCCGACGATGGTAGGCATGCGCGGGTCGTCCCACCCGTTGACGTGGCCCTCGTTGACGAGCTGCGCGAGCTTGCGCTTGCTGGTGATGACGTAGGTGAGGTTGAGCCGCGCGAACTCGTACTGGCGTGGTGGCGGTGCCTGCAGCAGGCCGGCCTCGATCAGGCGCTCCAGCAGCCAGTCGTAGAAGGGGCGCTGGTCCTCGAATTCGAGCGTGCAGATCGAGTGGGTGATCTGTTCCAGCGCGTCCTCGATCGGATGCGCGAAGGTGTACATCGGGTAGATGCACCAGCGGTCGCCCGTGTTGTGGTGGGTCGCGCGGCGGATGCGGTAGATGGCCGGGTCGCGCAGGTTGATGTTCGGGCTGGCCATGTCGATCTTCGCGCGCAGCACCATGGCGCCGTCCGGGTGCGCTCCATCGCGCATCTCGCGGAATCGGGCGAGGTTCTCTGCGGGCGTGCGGCTGCGGAAGGGGCTGTCCTTGCCGGGGTGCACGAAGTCACCGCGGTTGGCGCGCATCTCCTCGGGCGTCTGCTCGTCCACATAGGCGTGGCCGTGCTCGATCAGCGCCTCGGCGGCGCGGTACATCACGTCGAAATAGTCACTCGCGTAATAGAGATGGCTTTCCGGCTGACCGCCGAACGACGAGTCCCAGCCGAAGCCGAGCCACTGCACCGCATCGAGGATGGAATCGACGTATTCCTTTTCTTCCTTCTCCGGGTTGGTGTCGTCGAAGCGCATGTGGCAGACGCCCCCGTAGTCGCGCGCCAGTCCGAAGTTCAGGCAGATGCTCTTGGCGTGGCCGACGTGCAGGTAGCCGTTCGGTTCGGGCGGGAAGCGGGTGCGGATCTTCGCGGGGTCGGGCTCGCCAGTGGCGTGGTGTGTCGCGTCGCCGGGGGTGCCGGCCCAGCGGCGGCTGGCGTAGGTGCCCTGTTCCAGGTCACGCTCGATGATGGCGCGCAGGAAATTGCTGGTTTTGTGCTCGACGGCGGCGCCGTCGGCAGGGGTCTTGTTCGCGTCGCTCATGAGACAGAGGCGGAGTGGTCAGGTGCGTGAAGAATCGGACGCCAGGTCAGGCGGGGAGGTCGAACGATTGTAGCGACGGGGTGCACCTCGCCGAACTGGCGCTCGATTTGCAAGTCCTGCTTTGCAACGGGCATGTGGCACCGGCATTCAGGGGGGCTGTCGGACGGCGGTCCCCCGCGATGTGTGGGGCATGCACCAAGGTTCGCATCACTAACATGGCGTCACACCTTGACATGACCATGTGGAAATTGTGGGAAATGATTCCAGATTTCGAAACCCTGATGCCTGACCCTGCCGATGATGCGGTGCTGTATCCGCGTGTCGAGGCGTGGGAGCCAACGCGCAGCGGGTCGCGCCGTCGGCGCGCTGGAAAGCGCTCTGAAATGGTGCGGTGGGCGACTTGCCGGGCCGAGGCATACCCCGGTAGGGCATCTTTTCCAGACGGAAGGCAACAGGCTCAGTCCATGAGCTTCGAATATCCGGCCATCCAGTCGGAGTTACTGCCAGTCTGGCGTGCCACCACGGCCATGCATGCCGTCGTTTCTGAGGGCGAAACCACAAATCTCGTGCCACAGTCGGCAATTTTCAGGACCGATCCGGCAATACAAGTCGTTACGGAGTGCACAATGTCTCCGAGCGTTCAATTGATGGGGGCCTTGATGCAAAAGTCCGACTTTTCCAGTGCGCGCAGCCATACCAGCGCCACATCGTTGCCGGGTCTGTCAACGACCGGGTTTTCCAACTCCCCTGCAGGTGCTCGTTCGGTCCCTGCCGATTTCCAGCATTCGGTGCCTTCGATGCTCACGGCCGAGCGTCTGAATGGGTATGGTGCCCGGTGGCTGCAATCCCTTTCGGTGACGGTCCGTCCGCTCATCACGGCGAAAAGGCACCCACACATCGTGAACAAATTCGCGATTCTTTGGGGTGAAGACGAGGCGGTGAACGCTTATTTCGATGAATTGCTCATCAGTTCGCGGCCTGGGCGCCGAGGCTTCGCCACCGAGGTGCTCGACGAACTGGTCGAGTTGCAGCGGGCTGTGCAGGAGCAACGTCGCTTCTGAGCGGTCTGGGCTGCGGTTGATCTTGGCAATATGCACAGACTGTTCAAATTCCCTTGAACAGATGCGCATAGACCCGACTCACCGGCAGGATCTCGCTGCGCTGGCGCAGCACCACGCTGAGCTTTCCCTGCTCATCGCGCACGGCGCGGGAAATGCATCGTGGCTGCACCAGAATGCGGCGGTGAATCTGCCAGAAGCGCCTTTCATCAATTTGATTGATTAATTCGCGCAAGGACATTCGAATCAGATGCTCGCGTTCGGCAGTCAGTACCCGGACGTACTTGTCCGCCGCTTCGAAATAGACAACCTCCTCGAGCGGCACCATCTCCACCGTGTGTCCCGTCTGGGCCGGAATGAACTCCAGACGCGGCTGCGTGGTACCTGACGGCGCGAGCAGGGACTGCAGCTGGCGCGCTAGGGTGTGCAGACCATCGGGCTCCGAAGGATGCAGGTTGTCGCGCCGCGCCAGTTGCTGTTGCAACCGCAGGCAACAGGACTGCAGCCGCGCGTGGACCAGCGGCTTGAGCAGATAGTCCACGGCCTGCAACTCGAACGCCTGTACCGCATGCTGTTCATAGGCGGTGACGAACACGAGCAGCGGAAACGGCGCGCCTGGGTCGTCGGGCCAGTCCTCGGCCAGTGCATGCGCCACTTCCAGCCCGGTGAGCCCCGGCATGCGGATGTCGAGGAAACACACGTCCGGCCGCAGATCCAGCGCCCGATCCAGGGCCTGCACGCCGTTTGCAGCGAGGGCGACCACCGACAGTTCGGGCCAGACTTCCGCCAGTTCGGCGCGCAGGTGTGCCGCCAGCAGCGGTTCGTCTTCGGCGATCAGGGCGGTGCGTGGGGTCATGGTGTCGGCGCGAGGGTGGGTGCGGGCAAGGGGAGGTCGATGAGGGCCAGTGTGCCGGCCGGTGCATCCTGGGTCGCGTCGGTCCGGATCAACTGGAGGCTGGCGTCGGTGCCGTAGAGCGTGCGCAGGCGTTCACGCACCTGGGGCAGGCCGAACCCGGTGCCTCCGGTCGGTGCGGATGCCGGTGCGGATGCGTGGATGTTCAGGCCGGTGCCGCTGTCGAAGACGTGCAGCCGCAGCCGCGCGCCTTGCGGACCGTCGATGCGGCTGGCGCTGATCCGCAGCATGCCGCCCGCCATCGCCGGCTCCAGTCCGTGGCGGATGGCGTTTTCGACCAGCGGCTGCAGCAGCAGCGCAGGCACGGCCATGTCCGACAAGTGTGGCGGCAGCTCGAACTCGGTCTGCAGGCGCTCGCCCATGCGCACGGTCATCAGGGCCAGATAGTCGCGCAGTCGGTCGAACTCGGTGTGCAGCGGATGCAGTGCCGTGCGCGAGCCTTGCAGCGTGCTGCGCAGGAAGGCGATCAGATGGTCGAGCATCGCCTGTGCCTGCGGTGGGTCGAGTGCAATGAGCACCCGCAGGTTGGCCAGCGTGTTGAACAGCATGTGCGGTTCCAGCTGGCTCTCCAGCAGCTTCAGCCGGTGTTCCGCCGCGATGCGCAGGGCAGACTCCGCGGCGGCGCGGCTGGCGGCGAGCTCTCCCTGGGACTTGAAGAAGAACGTGGCCCCGAGTCCGAGCGTCAGCGACACCATCAGCATCGCGGCATTGGGGCGCCAGTCGCCCAGGCCGCTGTGGTAGCCCGTGATCGCATCCCCCAGCGCATGCCCACCGACATAGGCCAGTGGCACGCCGATGGCAATGCACACGCCCATCCAGCCCCAACCCGGCCAGCCATGGCGCGCCGCGTGGTTGTCCGGCGAGCGGCGGCTGATGGTCCAGGCCAGTGCCCGCCGTCCGCCGTCCAGCACGGCCTCGCACAGCAGCCCGATGCACAGCGAGTACACCAGGTTGTCGACAAAGTGGCCGTGGCTCACCAGTGTCAGGGCCACTGAAATCGCGGTGGCGATGCCGAGCGTGGTCAGCGTGCGGCGCAGCGCGGAGCAGTGCCAGCAGCGGGGTTGGTCCGGGCGGGGCGTCATGGGCAGCGTTGTAGCAGGCAATGGCACAGGGATACTCAGAAACTGCGGGTCAGTGCCAGCGCGCCCATCTGCTGCGAGGGCGTGTGGCGCAGCGCCGCGGTGACCGGCCCACCAAAGACGCGCCACACCGCCTCGGCGCGCCACTGGTCCCCCTGCCATTGCACGCCTGCACCGAGCACCCGTCCGCCATCGGTCGGCTGCCACAGCGCGTCGGCCGACACCTGCCATGCCTCGTGCTGCCAGGCCAGGCGGCCGTAGGCATTGCGCTGTGCGGCGAGCGATGGTGCCAGCCCGTCCCACCAGACCTCGGCGAGTGCTGTCAGCTCCGGGCCGCCGGTCCAGCTCGCGCCGAGGATGGTCTGGTGCTGGCCGTGTGCAGGCAGCCAGCGGGTCGATGCATGGAACTCCGTCGTCTGCGTGGCGACCCAGGCCAGCGCGGCGCCGATGTCGCCGCGGGTCGC
>NZ_JBFPGY010000006.1:0-4469 GCF_041083715.1 Sphaerotilus sp. | reverse complement strand
GCATTGTCGACCGACCGGTCGGCCAATCAATACGGGATTTGCCGCATCTCCAGCGGATCGGCGGATCAGTAGGTTTCCAGGTGCAAGCGCCCCTGCGCCTTGAGCGCCGCACCGACCGTGTCCCAGTGCATCCCGGCCTGGGTCGCCAGATCGCGCAGCGCCAGCACGACGCCTTCTTCCATCGCCTTCAGCCCGCAGACGTAGAAGTACGCATTCGGGTCGGCGAGCAGCGGCGCCAGGTCGGCGGCGCGCTCGCGCAGCGCGTCCTGCACATACCGCTTCGGCTTGCCCGCTTCCCGCGAGAAGGCGAAGCTGATGTCGATGAAGTCCTTGGGCAGCGTCTGCAACGGGCCGAAGTACGGCAGTTCCTCCTTCGTGCGGGCGCCGAAGAACAGCATCAGCTTGCCACCCTCGAACTTGCCGCTCGCACGCAGCCGGCGCCGCCACTCGGTCATCGCGCGCATCGGCGCCGAGCCCGTGCCGGTGCAGATCATCACGAGGTGCGACTTCGGGTGGTTCGGCATCAGGAAGCTGGTGCCGAAGGGGCCGATCACCTGCACCTTGTCACCCACCTGCAGGTCGCACATGTAGTTGCTGCCCACGCCGCGCACCGGCCGGCCCTGGTGGTCCTCCAGCACGCGCTTGATGGTGAGCGAGACGTTGTTGTAGCCGGGGCGCTCGCCGTTGCGCGGGCTGGCGATCGAGTACTGGCGGGCATGGTGCGGCTTGCCGTTCGCCTCGACGCCGGGCGGGACGATGCCGATCGACTGGCCTTCCAGCACCGGGAAGGGCATCGCGCCGAAGTCGAGCACGATGTGGTGCGTGTCGTAGTCGCTGCCGGCGTGCTGGCCGACCTCGGTGACGCGCACGTTGCCGGTCACGGTGGCGGTCACCGTCTTCTCGGCCGCCTTCGGCCCGTAGAGGTTGGTGTAGGCGTGGGCAGCGGACCACGGCGGCAGCGTGGCGCCGTACTGCGCGCTGTTGAACACGGTCGCACCATCGGCTGCGGCCGGCAGCGACACGGGCGCGGGTTCGATGTCGGGCGCCGCGCCGTCGGCCACGCCCGCTTCGGCCAGCTGCTCGGGCGTCAGCTCGGCGGGGAGTTCGTCCCATTCGAGCTGCACCGCGGGCGTGTAGGCCAGCACCCGCGGCATCACCCGCCAGTTGTCGATCGAGCCCGTCGGACACGGCGAGATGCAGTCCATGCACAGGTTGCATTTGCCCGCATCGACCACGTAGTTGCGGTCATCGTGCGTGATCGCACCCACCGGGCAGATTGCCTCGCAGGTGTTGCAGCGGATGCAGATCTCGGGATCGATCAGGTGCTGGCGGATGACTGCCGTGTCGGCCATGTCCATGGGAGGGTCTCCAAGTCGTGAAGAAGGGGCCCTCGGGCCCCTGTCAGCGGTCGCGTTTCCAGTATGCGGCAATCAGTTGAAGCGCACGTACTCGAAGTCCACCGGCTGGCGGTTGATGCCCATGACCGGCGGCGCGATCCAGTTGGCGAACTTGCCCGGCTCGACGACACGGCCCATCAGGCTGCGAACGAAAGCGCGGTCGGCGCCCGAAGGCAGCCAGTGGTCCACGTTGGCCTTCCACTCGGCGTCGCTCACCACGCGACCGTCCGGCGACACCTTCACGCCCGACAGCGCGCCGATGTTGCGGTGGAACGCCTTGTGCGGCACCTTGAGCTTGAACGGGATGCCGGCCTTCTCGATCACCTTGTTCCAGCGCTCGACGCCGCCGACCGAATCCTTGATGTAATCGTCGCGCAGCACCTCGTTGAGCGCGTTGAGCATCGGGACTTCCTTCTCGGCGAGCTGGCCGCCCTGCACGTTCAGCACGCGGTAGGTCTGGCCGCGGAGCTGGTGGTCGTCCATGCGCTTGCCTTCCTCGTAGCGGCCCTTCAGACCGGTCGAGTAGAAGGTCGCGGCGTTGGACGACTCGTCGGCGCCGAACAGGTCGATCGTCACCGAGAAGTGGAAGTTCAGGTAGCGCTGCAGCGTCGGCAGGTCGATCACGCCGGCCGCGCGCAGCTGCGCCGGGTCGTCGGTCTTGAGCTGGTTCATGACCTGGCAGGTGCGGTTGATGACACGGCTGATGCCCGACTCGCCCACGAACATGTGGTGCGCTTCCTCGGTCAGCATGAACTTGGTCGTGCGGGCCAGCGGGTCGAAGCTCGACTCGGCCAGCGCGCAGAGCTGGAACTTGCCGTCGCGGTCGGTGAAGTAGGTGAACATGAAGAAGGACAGCCAGTCCGGCGTCTCCTCGTTGAACGCCTGCAGGATGCGCGGGTTGTCTTCCTGGCCCGAGCGGCGCGCCAGCAGCGCTTCGCCTTCCTCGCGGCCGTCACGGCCGAAGTACTTGTGCAGCAGGTAGACCATGGCCCACAGGTGGCGGCCTTCCTCGACGTTCACCTGGAACAGGTTGCGCAGGTCGTACTGGCTCGGGCAGGTCAGGCCCAGGTGGCGCTGCTGCTCGACCGACGCGGGCTCGGTGTCGCCCTGCGTGACGATGATGCGGCGCAGGTTGGCGCGGTATTCGCCAGGCACGTCCTGCCAGGCGGCTTCGCCCTTGTGGTCACCGAAGTGGATCTTGCGTTCGGCCTCGGCCGGATTCAGGAAGATGCCCCAGCGGTAGTCGGGCATCTTGACATGGCCGAACTGCGCCCAGCCCTGCGGATCGACGCTGACGGCGGTGCGCAGGTAGACGTCGAAGTTCTGCGAGCCGTCCGGACCCATGTCGTCCCACCAGCTCAGGAAATTGGGCTGCCACTGCTCCAGCGCGCGCTTGAGGGTGCGGTCTTCGCCGAGGTTGACGTTGTTGGGGATCTTTTCGCTGTAGTCGATGCTGCTCATGTGTGTGCTCCTTAACGATTCGGATCAGACCCGGTTCCAGTCGAACGCGGCCTTGTCGCCCTTGCCATAGACCTTCAGCGCGCCCTTTTCGCCGACGGCGTTGGGACGCTGGAAGATCCAGTTCTGCCACGCGGTCAGGCGGCCGAAGACGCGCGTGAACATGTTCTCGGGGCCGTTGAAGCGCAGGTTGGCTTCCAGGCCGGTCAGCGCGTCGGGGGACATCGACACACGCTCTTCGATGGCGATGCGCACTTCGTCGGCCCAGTCGATGTCGTCCGGGTTCGACGTGACCAGGCCCAGCGCGAAGGCCGCGTCGGCGTCCAGCGGCTGACCCGTCGCGGCGCGCACGGCGTCCATCGCCGGCTGTTCGTCGTAGAAGCGGCGCGCCATGCGGCTCTGGCCGGTGACCATCGGGTAGCGGCCGAAGTTGGCTTCGCCGACGGTGAGCTTCGGCGCGGCGGCCTCGTCGTCCGGCAGCGCGAGGTGGTAGCTGCGGTCGCAGGCCAGCGCCAGTTCGAGGAAGGTGCCGGCGAAGCACGAACCCGGCTCGATCAGCGCGAACAGGCTGCGCGACGAGACATCGAAGCGGCTGAACGTGCGGCGCAGCAGGCCGATCGTCTCGCGCACCAGCCAGTGGTGCTGGTGCGCGGCGAGCGTGGCGTCCATCGCCAGCACGTCGGCGGCATCGCCCGAGGTCTTGACCAGCCAGGTGCCGATCTCCAGCTCGTTGGTGCGCATCGACAGGATCGCGTCTTCCAGTTCGCGGGCCATCGCCAGCGGATACCAGGCGGCGCCCGCGGCTTCGATGCCGGCGATGTCGGTCGGCTGCACGCCGGTCGGTGCCTTGACGGTCCAGGTCGCCGTGCGCTTGGCGCGGTCGATCTCGACGGTGACGTGGGCGTAGCGCAGCGCATCGGCTTCGACCGTGCGCTCGACCTGCGTCAGCGTGACGCCCTGGCCATCGGCGGGGCGGTCGCTCTGCGCGGCGAGCTGCAGGGCGCGTTCCTGCACCTTGGCAGCGAACTGCGCCGGCTTCACGATGTCGTCCACGAGGCGCCAGTCCTTGGCCTTCTTGCCGCGCACGCCTTCGACGCTGGTGCAGAACAGGTCGGCGAGGTCGTGGCGCACCTTGCGCTTGTCGGTCACGCGGGTCAGGCCGCCCGTGCCCGGCAGCACGCCCAGCAGCGGGACTTCCGGCAGCGACACGGCGGACGAACGGTCATCGACCAGGAGGATCTCGTCGCAGGCCAGCGCCAGCTCGTAGCCACCACCGGCACAGGCGCCGTTCACGGCGGCCAGGAACTTCAGGCCCGAGTGCGTCGAGGAATCTTCCAATCCGTTGCGCGTCTCGTTGGTGAACTTGCAGAAATTGACCTTCCAGCCGTGGCTCGACACGCCCAGCATGAAGATGTTGGCGCCCGAGCAGAACACCTTCTCCTTCGCGCTGGTCACGACGACGGTGCGCACTTCCGGGTGTTCGAAGCGGACGCGGTTGATCGCGTCGTTCAGCTCGATGTCCACGCCCAGGTCGTAGCTGTTGAGCTTGAGCTTGTAGCCGGGGCGCAGGCCGGCGTTCTCGTCGAAGTCCGCCGCCAGCGTGGCGACGGCGCC
>NZ_JBFPGY010000005.1:0-14696 GCF_041083715.1 Sphaerotilus sp. | reverse complement strand
CCGATGTTGCCTTCCTGGATCAGGTCGAGGAACTGCAGGCCGCGGTTGGTGTACTTCTTGGCGATGGAGATCACCAGGCGCAGGTTGGCCTCGATCATCTCGCGCTTGGCTTCGCGCGAGTTGGCCTCGCCCTCGTTCATGCGCTTGTTGATCGCCTTCAGGTCGTCGATGGGCACGACGGCCTTGGTCTGCAGGTCGATCAGCTTCTGCTGCAGTTCCTGGATCGGGGGCAGGTTGCGGCCCATGATGGCGCTGTAGCCCTTGCCGGCGGCGATCTCGCCCTCGGCCCAGGCCAGGTTCAGGATGTTCGGCGGGAACACCTTGATGAACTGTTCCTGCGGCATGCCGCAGCGGTCCACGACGATCTTGCGCAGCTCGCGCTCGTAGCGGCGCACGTCGTCCACCTGCGAGCGCAGCAGGTCGCACAGCTTCTCGATCGTCTTGACCGTGAAGCGGATCGTCATCAGCTGGTTGCTGATGGCGGTCTGCGCCGCGTTGTAGGGCGCCGACTTGTAGCCGTGGCTGGTGTAGGCCGCGCGCATCTTGGTGAACTCGGCGCGCATCGAGTCGAAGCGCGACAGGGCCTGGTTCTTGAGTTCCTCGAGCTTCTTGGTCAGCGCCTTGGAGGTGCCGCCTTCTTCCTCGTCCTCGTCGAACTCGTCGAAGTCTTCTTCGGCGACGTAGTCATCGGCTTCTTCGGAAGACACAAAACCGTCCACCACTTCCGAGATCTGCGACTCGCCGGCGCGGATCCGGTCCGCCATGCCGAGGATTTCCTCGATCGTGGCGGGCGAAGCCGAGATCGCCAGCATCATGGCCTGCAGACCGCCTTCGATCCGCTTGGCGATCTCGATCTCGCCTTCGCGGGTCAGCAGCTCGACCGTGCCCATCTCGCGCATGTACATGCGCACCGGGTCGGTGGTGCGCCCGAACTCGGAGTCCACCGTGGACAGTGCGGCTTCGGCGGCTTCCTCGGCCTCTTCTTCGGTCGAGGTCGTCGTGCCGCCGCCCGCGATCAGCAGCGTGGCCGCGTCGGGCGCCTGCTCGTAGACCGCGATGCCCATGTCGTTGAGCATCGAGATGATGGCTTCCAGGATCTCGTTCTCGACCAGCTTCTCGGGCAGGTGGTCGTTGATTTCCTGGTGCGTGAGGTAGCCACGCGTCTTGCCCATCTTGATGAGCGTCTTCAGCTCCTGGCGGCGCTTGGCGACTTCCTCTTCGGTGAGCGTGGTCTCGTCGAGGCCGAACTCGCGCATCAGCGCACGTTCCTTGGCCCGGCTGACCTTCATGCGCAGCGGCTTCGCCTTGGGCTTGTCGGCTTCCACCTCGACTTCCCCTTCGGCGACCACCTCGACCTCGGCTTCCACCTCGACTTCGACATCGATCTCGGCGTCGATGTCCGTGAAGTCCTCGTCGGCGTCCAGCGTCGGCTTTTCGGCCTTTTTCTCGACCTTCTTTTCAGGCTTTTCCGCCTTGACGTCGGCGTCGGCAACAGGAGCCTTGGCCTTGCGGCCGCGTTTGACCACCACGGGGACTGCGGCGGCCTCGGCCGGGGCTGCTGCGGCGACCGGCACCGGAGCAGGCGTGGCGGCGTCGGCCTTGACAGCCTTGACAACCTTCACGACGCGCACGGTCTTGGACACGACCGGGACAGCCGTGGCTGCTGCGGTGCTGGTCTCGGGGGATAGGTCAGGGGCGCTCTTTTTCGCGGGCATGCGATTCCTCGGCTGGGGTGCTCGGATACGGTGGGGCTTTGAGCCTGAATCACAAGTCTCGGGCGGCGCACTGCAGGCGCTCGCGGACGAGGCGCTTCTCAGGCGGGCAAGCTGGCGTGAACATCCCTGAAGGTGCAGCGCTGGCGGAGAGGTGGCCTTTCATGACCCGTGTCGCGGGTGGCCGGGGCCGGCAGGCGCTGCTGTCACTCTTGCCGCATCGAAACCAACCTTCAATTATACAGGAGCATTCCCGGCCGGCCGGCTCTTGAGCTGGGACCGCAGCGCGAAGAGGGCATTGCGCCTCTGCGTCGCCGCGTCCGAGAGTTCGCCCGACTCCAGCAGCAGGGCAATCTCGTCCTCGACCGCCTGCAGCCGCACCCGATCGACGACGACGCGCAGGTCGTCTGCCAGTGGCGCATCGCTGCCGAGTTCGTGCAGGCGCCGGACGCGCTCCAGCAGCGCACCGAGCCCTGCCTCGGCTGGATCCTGCGCCAGCTCGTCGAGCACGGCGAGGATGCCGGTGGCGCCCAGCACACCCTGGTCGTGCAGCAGCCGTTCCAGCGCAGCGAAGAACGCACCGTGTGGCGCGCTCTGCTGGACAAGCAGTTCGTGCACCTCGCCGGGCTGGTCGAGCCAGAGCTGCGCGTTCTGCACCATCAGCCAGGCCGCCCGATCGAGCAGCGAAGCCGTGCGTGGTGGTGGCCGGCGCGGCGAGGCCATGGCGGCGCTGGCACCTTTGCGCGCCCATGGCGGCGGATCGTTGCCGAAACCACGGCCCTTGCTGGCGCGGCCGCCGAAGTCCTTGTTGCGCTTGCTGCGCCAGTCTTTGGCATGTTCGGGCGTACCGTCGTCCATCGGGTCGTAGCCGAGGTCGTTGGGATCGGCCGGCGGCGGCACCTCGTCGGGCGGTGGGGCGTTGTCCCAGTCCGGTTCGTCGTGGTGGTGGTGGCGCGCGGCGGACGTCTGCGCCGGTGGATGCAGGTGTTCGGTGTGTCCAGACTCCGCGCGCCGGCGATCGCTTCGGCGTGCGCCGGCAGCGGCCCAGTGGTGCAGCAGCACGTCGGTGGTCAGCCCGCCATCGCGGGCCAGCTCGACCAGCAGCTGCGCTTTCAGCAGCCCGTCCGGCAGCAGCTCGTACAGCGGGCGCGCTTGCGCCAGCATGCGCGCGCGGCCCTCGGGCGTGGCCATGTCACAGCCGTCGCCGGCCACCGCCAGCAACTGCCGTGACAGCGTGAACGCCTCGTGGATGCAGGCTTCGAACGCCTCCGGCCCGCGCTCGCGGATGAAGGAATCCGGATCGTGTTCGGGCGGCAGGAACAGGAAGCGGAAGCTGCGCGTGTCGCTCGCGTGCGGCAGCACAGCCTCCAGCGCGCGCGCCGCCGCCCGCCGCCCGGCGGCGTCGCCGTCGAAGCTGAACACCACCTGCTCGGAGAACCGCAGCAGCTTGACGATGTGCTCGCCGGTGCAGGCCGTGCCGAGCGTGGCGACCGCGTTGCCGAAACCGAGCTGCGCCAGCGCCACCACGTCCATGTAGCCCTCGGTGACGAGGATGAAGCCACGCTGGCGGATCGCGGCGCGCGCCTCGAACAGGCCGTACAGCTCGCGGCCCTTGCTGAACACCGGCGTCTCGGGCGAGTTCAGGTACTTCGGCTCGCCCTGGTCCAGCACCCGGCCGCCGAAGCCGATCACCTCGCCCTTGGGGTTGCGGATCGGGAACATGATCCGGTCGCGGAAGCGGTCGTAGCGGCGCTGTTCGGCGGCGTCATCGCCTTGCAGGATCACCAGGCCGGCCTCGACCAGCAGCGGGTCGTCGTATTGTCCGAAGGCGCTCGACAGCCCGTGCCAGCCGCCCGGTGCGTAGCCGAGGGCAAAGTGCTTCGCGATCGCACCTGTCAGGCCGCGGCCCTTGAGATAGGCGACGGCGCGCTGGCTGTCCTTGAGCTGGGCACGGTAGTGGTCACTGGCCTTCAGCAGCACATCGCCGAGCGTGATCTGGTGTGCGCGGACCTTGGCGGCGCGGGTGCGTTCCTCCGGGCTGTTGTCGTCGTCGGGCACGGTCATGCCCACGTCCTGCGCCAGGTCCTTCACCGCGTCGATGAAGCCCAGCCCGCTGTGCTCCATCAGGAAACCGACCGCGTTCCCATGCACGCCGCAGCCGAAGCAGTGGTAGGTCTGGCGCGAGGGACTGACGATGAAGCTCGGCGACTTCTCGCCGTGGAACGGGCACAGCCCCTTGTAGTTGATGCCGGCTTTCTTGAGCTGCACGGCGCGGCCGACCACATCGACGATGTCGGCGCGGGCGAGCAGGTCCTGGATGAAGCCTTGGGGGATCACGCGCGGAAGTCTAACCGTCGGATTTCAGGCGGTCCCTAGAATCGCCCGATGAACGAACTCTCCTCTGTGCAAGACGGCTTGGTGCTGGTGGTGTTCGCCATCGTCTACCTCGGGATGGTCCTGGGCAGCCTGCCGTGGCTCCACCTGGACCGCACCGGTGTGGCGCTGCTCGGCGCCATCGCCATCGTCGGTGCCGGGGTGATGACGCCGGAACAGGCTGCACAGTCCATCCACCTGCCGACCATCCTGCTGCTGTTTTCCTTCATGGTCCTCTCGGCGCAGATGCGGCTCGGTGGCTTCTACAGCGCGGTGACGCGGCGCATCGCAGCCTTGCCGGTCGGTCCGACGGCGCTGATGGGCGTGGTGATCGTGGTCGCGGCGGGGTTGTCGGCCGTGTTCTCGAACGACATCGTCTGCCTGGCCGTGGCGCCGGTGCTGGCCGAGGCGTGTCTGCGGCGGCGGCTGGACCCGGTGCCCTTCCTGCTCGGGCTGGCCTGCGCGAGCAACATCGGTTCGGCCGCGACGCTGATCGGCAATCCGCAGAACATGCTGATCGGCGAGGTGCTCAGGATGCCGTTTGCCGGCTACATGCGGGACGCGATCGTCCCGGTGCTGGCTGGGTTGTTGGCGCTGTGGCTGCTGCTGGCCTGGGCGATGCACCGCACGCCACCTGTGGCCGAGCCGGACCCCGCGCAGCTGGCTGCCCTCGCGCCCGATGCCTCGCCGTTCGACCGCTGGCAGACCGCCAAGGGGCTGCTGGTCGCGCTGGCGCTGGTGGGTGTGTTCCTGCTGACCGACTGGCCGCGTGAGGTGGCGGCGCTGGCCGGCGCAGGGCTGCTGCTGCTGAGCCAGCGCTTCCACTCTTCAACGGTGATGGGCCTGATCGACTGGGAACTGCTGGTCCTGTTCATGGGGCTGTTCGTCGTCAACCACGCGCTGGCGCTCACTGGCCTGACACAGCAGCTCGTCGTCTGGCTCACCGTGCAGGGCATCGACCTCGCGCAGCCTGCGACGCTGTTCTTCACGACGCTGGGGCTGAGCAACCTGGTGTCGAACGTGCCGGCGGTGATGGTGCTGATGCCGCTGGCGAAGGGAGATCACGTCGGGCTGACACTGGCGCTGGTCAGCACGCTGGCAGGCAACCTGCTGATCGTGGGCTCGATCGCGAACCTCATCGTGGTGGATGCCGCCCGGCGCTGCGGGATCGTGATCGACTGGCGGCGGCATGCACGCACAGGCGTGCCGGTGGCGGTGGTGACGCTGGGGATCGCGGCGGGGTGGCTGGCCGCACGGTGATCACTCTCCCAGCACAACGCCTTCGCGCCGCGGATCGGCGCCACCGCGCCAGACCTCCCGCCCCGCCTCGTGCTCCCGACTGATCGCCTGCAGCCCACTGGTCATCTCCACTTCGCGCACCGCGTGTCCGCGTTTCTCCAGTGCATCGACCACCGCCGCTGGAAACCAGCCCTGCTCCAGCAGCACGGGCCCGCCGGTCGTGCCGAAGTTGGGCAGGTCGATGGCCCGTTGTGGTGTCAGGCCCCACTGGAGCACGCCGTGCAGCGTCTTGGCCGTGAAGTGGATGATCAGCGCACCGCCCGGGCTGCCGCCGGTCATCGCCAGCCGGCCCTGGTCGTCGAACACCAGCGTGGGCGACATCGACGAGCGCGGGCGCTTGCCCGGCTCGACCCGGTTGGCGATGGGGTGGCCGCTGGCATCGGCGGGCAGGAAGCTGAAATCGGTCAGCTCGTTGTTCAGCAGGAAACCCCGCACCATCTGGCGTGACCCGAAGGCGTCCTCGATCGTCGTGGTCATCGACACGGCATGGCCCTCGGCATCGACGACGCTGATGTGGCTGGTGCCGTGTTCGATCTGGTCGGGCATCGGAGCGAGACTGGTTGGCACGCTGGCTGGGGTGCCCGCCAGTGCGACGGGCATGCGCTGCGGGCCGATCAGCCGAGCGCGCTCGCGCAGGTAGCCGGGATCGAGCAGGCTGCGCCAGTCGCCGCCCGGCGCTGCGACGAAGTCAGGGTCTCCCAGGTACTGCGCCCGGTCCGCGAATGCCAGCCGGGACGCTTCCGCATAGGCATGCAGCCACTCGACCGAGGGCAGGCCCGATGCGGTCAGCGGTTCACGGGCTGCCGCGGTCTGACCGAGCATGCCCAGAATCTGGCCGATCGCGATCGCGCCCGAACTCGGCGGCGGGAATCCGCACAGATGCCATGTGCGCGCTCCGGCCTGATGGGCATGGCACAGCGGCACACGCTCCTTGGGCTGGTAGTCCGCCAGATCGCGCAGGCCCAGGCGGCCAGGGTTGGCCCGGTGCTGCTGCACTTTGGCGACGATGGCTTCGGCGATCTCGCCTTCGTGCAGTGCGCGGGAGCCTTCGCGCGCAAGGCGGCGCAGCACCTCGGCCAGTTCCGGGTTCCTCAGCGCATGACCGACCGGCCAGGGCGTGCCATCCGGCTGGTAGAAGTAGGCCGCGGCGGTCGGGTCTTTCTTCAGGTGGACCTCGGCCTTCAGCAGCGTGTGCAGGCGTGGGCTGATCGGGAAACCGTCCTGCGCCAGCCGGATGGCCGGCTCGAACAGCGCCGGCCATGGCAGCCGGCCATGCCGGGCATGGGCCATTTCCAGCATGCGCACCGTGCCTGGCGTGCCGACCGCGCGTCCGCCCACGACGGCGTCATGGAATGCGAGCGGTTGGCCATCCGCGCCGAGGAAGAGCCGTTCATCCGCCTCGGCCGGTGCCGTCTCGCGTCCGTCGTAGGCTTGCACGGCATGCCCGTCCCAGTGCATCAGGAGCGCGCCGCCACCGAGGCCGCTCGACTGCGGCTCCACCAGTGCCAGCACCATCTGCACCGCGATGGCCGCGTCGATGGCGCTGCCACCAGCCGCCAGGATCTGCCGACCCGCCTCGGTCGCCAGCGGGTTCGCGGCGGCCACGGCGTAGCGGGTGGTGGTCCAGCCGGGTTTGGCCTGCCATCCCGACGCCATTTCGGGTTGTGCGGGTTGGGCCGGCCGTGGTGCTTCGACCGTGCTGCAGGCCACCAGCAGGGTGGCGGCGCAAAGGTGCCATGTCAGGCGGCGCAGAAGGCGGGCAGGGCGTTCGATCATGCCCGCCATCGTGTCACAGGCGCCGGATCAGCGCGGCGCGAGCCGGATCGCGCCGTCCAGGCGGATCACTTCACCGTTGAGCATCTCGTTGGTGACGATCTGGTGCACGAGCTTGGCGTAGTCGGCGGGCGTGCCGAGCCGGCTCGGGAAGGGCACGCCCGCGGCCAGCGAGTCCTGGACCTCCTGCGGCATGCCGAACAGCATGGGCGTGCCGAAGATGCCCGGCGCGATGGTCATGCAGCGGATGCCGTTCTTCGACAGGTCGCGCGCGATCGGCAGCGTCATGCCGACCACGCCGCCCTTGCTGGCCGCGTACGCCGCCTGGCCGATCTGTCCGTCGTAGGCGGCGACGCTGGCGGTGTTGATCAGCACGCCGCGCTCGCCGGTTGGCTCGGGTTCGTTCTTGCACATCGCCTCGGCGGCCAGGCGGACCATGTTGAAGGTGCCGATCAGATTGACCGAGATGACCTTGCTGAACAGCCCGAGTGCGTGCGCGCCGTCGCGGCCGACGGTGCGGCTGGCCGGGGCGATGCCGGCGCAGCTCACCAGGCCCACCAGCTTGCCCATCGACACCGCCTGTGCCACCACGGCACGGCCATCGTCCTCGTTCGACACGTCGCACTGGACGTAGGCACCGCCCAGCTCGGCTGCGATGGCTGCGCCGCGCTCCGCCTGCAGGTCGGCGATGACCACTTTCGCACCTTCGCGCGCCAGCATGCGCGCCGTGCCTTCTCCAAGCCCCGAAGCGCCGCCGGTGACGATGAAAACCTTGCCTGCAATGTCCATGGTGTGTCTCCTGATTCAAAACCCGGCGATGGTGATTGACGTTGACGTAAACGTCAATTAGCGGATGCAAAAAAGCCGCCCGGAGGCGGCTGCGTGTGGCGATGGTGCGGTGGTGACCGCGCCGGAATCAGCCCAGCGCGGCGAAGGCGCGTGCGGTGATCTCGTCCACGGTGCCCGTGCCGCTGATGGCACGGTACTGCGGTGCGGTGGCGTCGCCGGTGGCGGCCCATTGCGAGTAGTAATCGACCAGCGGACGGGTCTGGCTCTGGTAGACCTCCAGGCGCTTGCGCACGGTGTCCTCGGCGTCATCGGCACGCTGGATCAGGTCCTCGCCGGTCACGTCGTCCTGGCCTTCGACCTTGGGCGGGTTGAAGACGACGTGGTAGGTGCGGCCCGAGGCCACGTGCACGCGGCGACCGCTCATGCGCTGGATGATGGACGCGTCCGGCACGTCGATTTCCAGCACGTAGTCGAGCTTGACGCCCGCGGCCTTCATCGCGTCCGCCTGCGGGATGGTGCGCGGGAAGCCGTCGAACAGGAAACCGCCAGCGCAGTCGGGTTGCGTGATGCGTTCCTTGACCAGCCCGATGATGATGTCGTCACCGACGAGACCGCCTGCGTCCATCACCTTCTTGGCGGCCAGACCCATCTCCGTGCCGGCCTTGACGGCCGCACGCAGCATGTCGCCGGTGGAGATCTGGGGAATGCCGTATTTCTGGCAGATGAAGGCCGCTTGCGTGCCTTTGCCGGCGCCGGGGGCGCCCAACAGGATCAGTCTCATGGATCTCCTCGGTCTCTGTCTGTCAGCAGGTGCTGATGGCGTGATGCCTAAAGCTATAGCGTCAGCGTGAAAGGTACTGCGAATTCTGGGGGTCGTTTTGAGAATACCATGCCTCCCCTGAGTTGAAACTGACTCGACGGGGCACGTCGCGCCGGTTGAACGTCAGGGTCTGCCCAGGCTGTTGCTGCGGCGAAATCTGGGGTATTCGGAGCCGTTGCGGGGCTATTCGAAGTGGCGGCGCACCCGTTCCAGGTCTTCCGGCGTGTCCACACCCGGGCCGGGCCGGGTGTCGCTGACATGCACGGCGATGCGCTCGCCGTGCCACAGCACCCGCAACTGCTCCAGCGACTCGACCTGCTCGATCGGACTGGCGCTGAGGGTCGGGAACCGGCGCAGAAAGCCCGCGCGGTAGCCGTAGATGCCGATGTGGCGCAGGGGCGCAGGGTGGATCGGCAGCGCGGTGATGCCTCCAGCATTGCCATCGCGCCACCAGGGCAGCGGCGCGCGCGAGAAGTACAGCGCCCGCCCGGCCGCGTCGCAGACCACCTTGACGACGTTCGGGTTGATGAACTCCTCGACGCTGTCGATGGCGTGGGCGGCCGTGCTCATGACGCAGTCCGGCTGCTGCAACAGACCCTGCGCGCAGGCGGTGATCAGCGCCACGTCGATCAGCGGCTCGTCGCCCTGCACGTTCACGACGAGGTCGTCGCCGTCCAGTCCGAGCAACGCGCAGGCTTCGGCCAGCCGGTCGCTGCCGGTGGCGTGGTCGGCGCGGGTCAGGACCACGTGCACGCCATGCGCGGCACAGGCCGCGGCCACTTCGGGTGCGTCGGTGGCGACAACCACGTCCCGTGCACCCGCCGTGGCGCAGCGCTGCGCCACCCGCACGACCATCGGCAGGCCACCCAGATCGGCCAGCGGCTTGCCAGGCAGGCGGGTCGAGGCGAGCCGGGCTGGAATCAGGATGGTGCCGTCCATGGTCAAGGCGTCGGCGCGGCGTCCGGCAGCGGGAACGGCGAGGGTGGCGGGGCGTCCGGATCGACCGTGCGGGCTTCGCTTTCGAGCATCACGGCCATGCCGTCACGGATCGGAAATGCCAGCCGGTCGGCCGGGCAGACCAGCTCGTGCGTGGCGTGGTCGTGGTTGAGCGGCCCCTTGCAGAGCGGGCAGACGAGCAGTTGCATCAGTCGGGTGTCCATGGGACGTGATGCTACCTTGCCGGCGCGGGGCCGAGCGCATCCAGCACGCGGCCGATGAACGCTGGCGGCAGCACCAGCACCAGCGGCACCACCCACACGCGCAGCCCCGGCCGCTCGGCGGCGAGACGCCGCGGGTCGAGCTTGATGGCGTCCTTCTCGGTCACCACCACCTCGCGGGCCTCCTGCGGCCAGGGCAGGCGGGCGTGGTCGTGGTGGTCTTCCAGGGCAAGGGTGTCGATCGTCAAGCCAGCGGCTCGCAGCGCGTCGAAGAAGCGCCGGGGCTGTCCGATGCCTGCGCTGGCGAGCAGGTGCCGGCCACGCAGTGCGGCGAGCTGCGCAGCGGTGGCCGGCGCGCCGGCCCACCAGCCGGCGAGATCGACCGCACCGGCCAGCTGCCGGGTCGCGCAGTCGCCCGGCAAGGCCGTGCTGGGCTGCGCCGCGTTGTACAGGACGAACTGGTGGGGCGCTGCTGCCGGGGCGTCGATCGGCTCGCGCAGCGGCCCTGCCGGCAGCAGCCAGCCGTTGCCGGCGCCGCGCTCGTCGAACACGACGATCTCGATGTCGCGCCCCAGCCGCAGGTGCTGCAGCCCATCGTCGCAGACCAGCACGTCCACGTCGGGGTGTGCGGCCCGCAGCGCATGCGCGGCGGCGGCGCGGTCGCCGCCGACCCAGACCGGCACGGCGGCGCGGCGCTGCATCAGCAGGGGTTCGTCACCGACCGTGGTTGCCACGCTGTCGGCGCGGACGGGGCGCGGGGCCGTGCCCTGGCCACCGTGTCCGCGCGACACGATGCCCGGGCGCCAGCCGGCCTGCTGCAAGGCGTTGACCAAGGCCAGCGTGGTGGGCGTCTTGCCAGCACCGCCGGCGACCCGGTTGCCGACGACGATGACCGGGCAAGGCAGCCGAACGGTGGCTTTCCAGCCTCGCCGGTAGAGCACGCGCCTCAGCCCGACCAGCGCCTGGTGCAGACCGCCCAGCGGACGCAGCGCCCACTGCGCCGGTCCGCCGTCGCGCCAGACCGCCTCCAGCCGCGCCGCGGGCGTCACCGGCTCACTGGCCCTTGCCGCCGCTGCGGGCGCTCTGGGTGGCGAAGGTGAGCTGGACCAGCCCGGCGCGGCGCGCGGCGTCCATCACGTTGATCACGCTCTGGTGCGCGGCCATCGCGTCGGCCGAGATGATCACGGTGCGGTTCACGTCGCCCTGCGCCGCTGCGCTCAGTGCATTGGTCAGGACTTCGATGCCCACGCCCTCGACCGGCTGCTTGTTGATGGTGTAGACGCCATCCGAGGACACGCCCACCACGATCTCGCGCGGCTGGCTCTCGATGCGGTTCGATTCGGCCACCGGCAGCGTGATCTTCAGCTGCGTGTACTTGGCGTAGGTGGTGGTGAGCATCAGGAAGATCAGCACCACCAGCAGCACGTCGATGAACGGGATCAGGTTGATCTCCGGCTCCTCGGGGCGGCGGTGACGGAAGTTCATGGCCATCGTGCAGCGCTCCGGATCAGCGGCGCGGGCCGCGCAGCAACTGGGGCAGCAGCCGCTCGGCCGCCTGCTCCAGCGTCAGCACGAACTCGTCCACCTGGCCACGGAAGTAGCGGTAGAACATCAGCGACGGGATCGCCACGATCAAGCCGAAGGCGGTGTTGTAGAGCGCCACCGAGATGCCGTGCGCGAGCTGCTCCGGGTTGCTGCCCGAGGTCGGGGACTGCGCGCCGAAGATCTCGATCATGCCGACCACCGTGCCGAGCAGGCCCAGCAGCGGTGCGGCCGAGGCAATGGTGCCCAGCGTGTTGAGGTAGCGCTCCAGCCGGTGCGTGGCGATGCGGCCGGAGGTCTCGAAGGCGTTGCGCAGCTGGGTCTCGTCGCAGCGCGGATCGGCCACCGCGGCACGGATGCCGCCAGCCAGCACCGTGCCGAGCACCGAATTGCCGTGCAGCTTGTCGACCACGTCCGCCGACGGCAGGCTGCTGCGCGTGACAGCGAGCACTTCATCGAGCAGCGTGGGGGGCGCCACCTTGGCGGCGCGCAGGCTCATGAAGCGCTCGATGATGATGGCCAGAGCGGCGATGGAGCACAGGATCAGCGGCCAGATCGGCCAGCCAGCGGCTTGTATGATCGAAAACAAAGGTCGTTCCCCGAGATCGACGCCCGAAGCGTCCTGAGTGAGGTGGACATCCGCAGCCTTGCGCGGCGCGGCGCATCGCTGGCGATTATGGCCTCAAGGCGGGCGGTCGGACGCGGTTGCGCACCTGGTGTCTGCACAAGGCTTCTCCCCCGCTCCTGTGGATAACGTTGGGGACAAGCTGAGGAACGCGTTTCCAAGTGCTTGTCAATGCAGTGCTTTTGTTGGATTGCCTGTTTTTTAATCAACCATGAAGATGTGAATTCCTGATGAACACTCCGAACGGCGCCCGGGTCTGGGATGTGGCCCTGTTGGTGCAGGCCATTGGAGACACGCTGCAGACGCGCTTCGGCGCCATCGCCGTGCGCGGTGAGCTGGCGGGGTTCACCCGTGCGTCCAGCGGCCACTGCTACTTCAACCTGCGCGCACCGGACGGCAGCGCGGGCCTGCGCTGCGCGATGTTCCGCCGCGCGGCCGGCTACCTCGATTTCTCGCCGCGTGATGGCCAGGCGGTCGAGCTGCGCGGCAAGCTGGCGGTGTACGAGCCGCGGGGCGAACTGCAGATGATCGTCGAGGCGATGCGCCCGGCCGGCGAGGGCGCGCTGATGGAGCAGTTCCTGCGCCTGAAGGCCCGCCTCGAAGCCGAAGGCCTGTTCGATGCCGAACGCAAGCGCCCGCTGCCCGGCTTCCCGCGCCGCATCGGCGTCGTCACCTCGCTGGCGGCTGCCGCGCTGCACGATGTGGTGACCGCGCTGCGCCGCCGTGCGCCGCACGTCGAGGTCGTCGTCTACCCGGCGCCGGTGCAGGGCGCCGAGGCGCCGCCGCTGCTGGTGCGGGCCATCGCCGAGGCGGGTCGACGCAACGAGGTGGACGTGCTGATCGTCTGCCGTGGCGGCGGCTCGCTCGAAGACCTGTGGGCGTTCAACGACGAGGCCGTCGCGCGGGCGATTGCCGCGTCGCCGGTGCCGGTGGTCTGTGGCGTGGGCCATGAAACCGATTTCACGCTGGCCGATTTCGCCGCCGACCTGCGTGCGCCGACTCCCACCGCGGCGGCTGAGCTGGTGGCACCCGCGCGGGCGGCCTGTCTGGAGACGCTGGCGCAGCGGCAGCGCCAGCTGCAGCAGGCGCTGCAGCGCCGCCTCGACCGCGAGGCGCAGCGCCTGGACCGCGCCAGCCTGCGCCTGTCGCGGCCGACCGACGTGCTGCGCCAGCACCAGCAGCGCCTGGCCCTGCTGGCCCAGCGCCACGCGGCGGCGCTGCCGCAGTCGCTGCAGCGGCGCGGCCAGCGGCTCGATGTGCTGGCGGCGCGGCTGCAGGCACTCGATCCGGCGCGCGTGCTGCAGCGCGGCTACGCCTGGGTCACCGACGCCGAGGGCCGCACGCTGGTCAGCGTCGGGCAGGTGCAGCCCGGCGCGGCGCTGATGGCGGTGCTGCACGACGGCCGGGTGCGGACCACGGTGACCGCCGTCGAGCCGGACCCGCCCCGCCAGAGCGCGGATTGAGCGCCTTGCCTACAATCGCAAAGTCGGTTTTCACCCCGTTCACCCCAAGAGGAACCCCATGGAACACACCCTGCCCGCACTCCCGTTCGCGATGGACGCCCTGGCGCCGCACATGTCGAAGGAAACCTTCGAATACCACTACGCCAAGCACCACCAGGCCTACGTCACCAACCTCAACAACCTGATCAAGGGCACGGACTACGCCGACCTCGATCTGGAAGCCATCGTCAAGAAGGCGCCGGCCGGCGGCGTCTACAACAACGCCGCGCAGGTGTGGAACCACACCTTCTTCTGGAACTGCCTGAGCCCGAACGGCGGCGGCGCTCCGACCGGCGCGCTGGCTGACGCCATCAACGCCAAGTGGGGTTCGCTGGACGAGTTCAAGAAGGCCTTCCAGGCGTCTGCCGTGGGCAACTTCGGCTCCGGCTGGACCTGGCTGGTGAAGAAGGCCGACGGCTCGGTCGACATCGTCAACATGGGTGCTGCCGGCACGCCGCTGACGACCGGCGACAAGGCCCTGCTGTGCGTCGACGTGTGGGAACACGCCTACTACATCGACTACCGCAACATGCGCCCGAAGTTCGTCGAGACCTTCCTGAACAGCCTCGTCAACTGGGCGTTCGCGCAAGCCAACTTCGCCTGACGTGCTGCGTCCGTGAGATGAAAGCCGGCCTGCGGGTCGGCTTTGTGCTGTCTGGCGCCGGGTTGGGGCTCAGCGCCAGACGGCCAGACCGCTGCGCACCGCACCTTCCAGCGTCGCCGGATACGGACCGTCCACGTGGTCCCCTGCGGCGCTCAGCCGCGGCGCGATCTGCGCGGTCGGCCTGGCCAGCGCCGGCACGCACTGGAAGGTGGCCCGTTTTTCCGCCACCAGCTTCAGCAGCGTGGCCCTTTCGGCGCCCCGGCCACGCAGCACCGACCGTGCTTGTGCCAGCAGCGCCACGCCGGTCGTGTCCATGCCGCGGGCGACCCACGGCGCCGCGCCGCTGACGACCAACGCGAACAGCCCCGGCGCCATGCCGAGTGCGCCATGGTCGAACGCGAACTGCGCGGGGGCCTGCGGACCCTCGGTGAGTGCCACCATCGGTGCGGCCAGTCGAGCGTCCGGTGCCTGCACGTAGCCGGTGACGATCGGTTCGTAGC
>NZ_JBFPGY010000004.1:0-4506 GCF_041083715.1 Sphaerotilus sp. | reverse complement strand
GCGTCGATCAACGCCGGGTTCCAGGCGTGGACCGTCTGCTGCTGTTCGCCCAGCCCGTCGATGCCCAGGCGGATCACGTCCCCGTCCTTCAGGAACACCGCGTCCGGCTTCTTGCCCATGCCGACGCCGGGCGGCGTGCCGGTGGTGATCACGTCGCCGGGGTTGAGCGTCATGAAGCGGCTGAGGTAGCTGACGATCTGCGCGACGTTGAAGATCATCGTGGCGGTGCTGCCGGTCTGCATGCGCTGGCCGTTCACGTCGAGCCACATGCCGAGCTTCTGCACGTCGCCCACCTCGTCGGCCGTCACCAGCCACGGACCGATCGGGCCGAAGGTGTCGCAGCCCTTGCCCTTGTCCCAGGTGCCGCCGCGCTCCAGTTGGTACTCGCGCTCGGACACGTCGTTGATGACGCAGTAGCCGGCGACGTGCGACAGCGCATCGGCCTCGTCCACGTAACGTGCCCGCGTGCCGATCACGACACCGAGTTCGACCTCCCAGTCCGACTTCACCGAGCCCTGCGGCAGCACCACCGCGTGGTTGCAGCCCACCGCCGACTCCAGCGTCTTCGTGAAGACGATCGGCTCCTTGGGGATGGGCATGTTCGACTCGGCGGCGTGGTCGGCGTAGTTCAGGCCGATGGCGATGAACTTGGTCATACCGGTCCATGGCACCTGCAGCTCGCCCAGCGGCACGACGGGCAGCGTCGTCACATCCAGGCTGGCCAGAGCCGCCAGCGATGCAGGCGAGAGGGTGGCCGGCGCGATGTCACCGATCAGACCGGAAAGATCGCGGACCTGCCCGCTGGTGTCGAGCAGGCCGGGGCGGGGGTGGGCACGGGGGCCGTGGCGCAGGAGTTTCATCGTGGCAGTCCAGAAGGTTCAGGAAGTCAGGGGGACGCAGGGCAGCAGGGAATCAGTTCGACCAGCCGCCGTCGATCACCTGCGTCGTGCCGGTCGTGAAGGCGGATTCATCGCTGGCGAGATAAACCGCCAGTGCCGCGATCTCGTCCACACGGCCCAGGCGGCCCATCGGCTGGCGGGCGATGAAGGCCGCTTCGACCTGCGCCTGCGTCTGACCGGACGCCGTGGCCTGCGCATCGATGCGGTCACGCAGCGACGGCGACTCGACCGTGCCCGGGCAGATCGCGTTGCAGCGCACGCCCTTGGTGATGAAATCCGCCGCCACCGCCTTGGTCAGGCCAATCACCGCCGCCTTGGAGGTGCCGTAGACGAAGCGGTTCGGCGCGCCCTTGAGGCTGCCGGCGACCGACGCGACATTGATGACCGAGCCGCCGCCCTGGGCCAGCATGCCGGGGGCGAAGGCGCGGATCGTGCGGAACATCGAGCGCACGTTCAGGTTCATCGCGAAGTCCCACTCGGCCTCGGTGCAGTCGAGCACCGTGCCGGCGTGGACGAAGCCGGCGCCGTTGAACAGCACATCGACCGGGCCATGCGTCGCAGCGGCGGACTCGATCGCGGCCGGGTCGGTCACGTCGAGCACCTGCGTCGTGCAGCCGCATTCGGCGGCCAGCGCGTCCAGCGCAGCAGCGTTCACGTCGGTGGCAATGACGCGGGCGCCTTCGCGGACGAAAGCCAGCGCGGTGGCGCGGCCGATGCCCTGGCCAGCGGCGGTGATGAAGGCGGTCTTGCCGCGGAGTCGGTCGGTCATGGGGTGTTTCTCCGGGGGTTCAGTGGTTGTCCTTGGGCACCGCGCTGCCGCGTTTGCCTCGGAGGAAATCGAGGTCCGCGCCTTCGTCGGCCTGGAGCACATGGTCGATGTAGAGCTTCCAGTAGCCGCTGTCCATCGGCGGCACCGGCGGCGTCCACGCGGCGCGGCGGCGGTCGAGTTCGTCGTCCTCGACGTGCAAGTGCAGCGAGCGCCCGGCCACATCCAGCGTGATCAGGTCGCCGTTCTGCACCAGGGCCAGCGTGCCACCCGCCGCCGCTTCCGGCGCGGTGTGCAGCACGACGGTGCCGTAGGCGGTGCCGCTCATGCGGGCGTCGCTGATGCGCACCATGTCGGTGATGCCCTTGCGCAGCACCTTCGGCGGCAGCGGCATGTTGCCCACCTCGGCCATGCCGGGGTAGCCCTTCGGCCCGCAGTTCTTCAGCACGAGGATGCAGGTCTCGTCCACGTCGAGCGCCTCGTCGTCGATGCGGGCGTGGAAGTCGGTCGAGTCCTCGAACACGACGGCGCGGCCGGTGTGCTGCATCAGCGCCGGGGTGGCCGCGCTCGGCTTGATCACCGCGCCGCGTGGCGCGAGGTTGCCGCGCAGCACGGCGATGCCGGCGTTCGCCTTGAACGGCGCGTCGAAGGTCTTGATCACGCGCGGGTCGAAGTTCTCGGCACTGGCGATGTTCTCGCCGACCGTGCAGCCGTTGGCGGTGACGATCTCCGTGTGCAGCAGGTGCGCGATCTCCTTCATCACCACCGGCAGGCCGCCCGCGTAGCAGAAGTCCTCCATCAGGTGCTGGCCCGAGGGCTGCAGGTTGAGCAGGCACGGCAGCTCGCTGGCCAGCCGGTCGAAGTCGTCGATCGACAGCGGCACGCCGAGCCGCCCGGCGATGGCGATCAGGTGGATCACCGCGTTGGTGCTGCCGCCGATGGCCGCGAGCGTGCGGATCGCGTTCTCGAACGCCTCGCGGGTGAGGATCTGCGACAGTTTCTGGTCGTCATGCACCATCTGCACGATGCGCCGCCCGGCCTGCCGCGCCAGCACGTTGCGCCGCCCATCGACCGCCGGATACGCCGCGTTGCCCGGCAGCCCGACGCCAAGCGCCTCGACCATCGATGCCATCGTGCTGGCGGTGCCCATCGTCATGCAGTGGCCGTGGCTGCGGTGCATGCAGCTCTCGGCCTCGAAGAAGTCCTGCAGCTTGAGCGTGCCGGCGCGGACCTGCTCGCTCATGCTCCACACGCCGGTGCCCGAGCCGAGTTCCTGGCCGCGCCACTTGCCGTTGAGCATCGGGCCACCCGAGACGCCGATGGTCGGCAGATCGACGCTCGACGCGCCCATCAGCAGGCTCGGCGTCGTCTTGTCGCAGCCCATCAGCAGCACCACGCCGTCGATCGGGTTGCCGCGGATCGACTCCTCCACGTCCATGCTGGCGAGGTTGCGGTAGAGCATCGCGGTCGGGCGCAGCAGCGTCTCGCCGAGCGACATCACCGGGAACTCCAGCGGAAAGCCGCCCGCCTCGTACACGCCGATCTTGACCTGCTCGGCCAGCGTGCGGAAATGCGAGTTGCAGGGCGTCAGCTCGCTGAAGGTGTTGCAGATGCCGATGACCGGGCGGCCGTCGAACTGGTCGTGCGGCACGCCCTTGCCCTTGACCCAGCTCCGGTACGCAAAGCCGTCGCGGTCCTGGCGGCCGAACCATTGCTGGCTGCGGAGTTCTTCGGGGCGTTTTTTCTTCGGGGTGGTCATCGGCGTGCTCGTTAGTCCCGTGTCGGGCGGGGAAAGTGCGCGTCGATACTATGGTATGACGAATGATGACTGTCCCCGTGGAATCCCTTGGAGCCTGAGTTGAGCGAACACACCACCCCCTTGAACACCTCTTTCGAAGTCTTGGCCGTGATGCGGATGAGCCCGCTGCTGGAGCCGCTGCTGCGCGCACAGTTCACGCTGCATGACCGGCTGCACGAGACCGACCCCGCCACATTCGAGGCGGCGGCGCCGCGCATCCGCGGCATCGCGGCGGGTGGCGAATCCCGGGTCACGGCCGAGTTGATGGACCGGCTGCCGGCGCTGGAGATCATCTCGGTGATGGGCGTCGGGTATGACGGCATCGACGTGGCGGCGGCGAAGGCGCGCGGCGTGGTCGTGACGCACACGCCGGACGTGCTGAACGACGACGTGGCCGATCTGGCGATGGCGCTGATGCTGGCGGGCTCGCGGCAGATCGTCGCTGCGGACCGCTACATCCGCGACGGGCACTGGTCCGGCGGGCCGATGCCGCTGGCGCGCAAGCTGTCCGGGTCGCGGCTGGGGGTCGTCGGCATGGGCCGGATCGGGCAGGCCATCGCACACCGTGCGCAGGCCTTCGACATGCCCGTGGCGTACCACACGCGCCAGCCCAAGGCTGGACTGCCCTATCCCCACATCGCCTCGCTGGTCGAACTGGCGACGCGCAGTGACGTGCTGGTGGTCATCACGCCGGGCGGCGCGGCCACGCGGCACCTGGTCAACGCCGACGTGCTGGCCGCGCTCGGGCCGCAGGGCTTGCTGGTGAATGTGGCGCGGGGGTCGGTGGTCGATGAAACGGCGCTGATCGAAGCGCTCGAATCCGGCGCGCTGGGTGGCGCGGCGCTCGATGTGTTCGCGGACGAGCCGAATGTGCCCGCGCGGCTGCGTGCGCTGCCGCAGGTGGTGCTGACGCCGCACATCGGCAGTGCGACGAACTCGACGCGGCAAGCGATGGCGGAGCTGGCGGCGGAGAATCTGAGGGCGAAGGCGGGGGGCTTGGCTGTGGTGACGGCGGTGCCGGAGTGTCGGTGAGGGAATAGCCA
>NZ_JBFPGY010000003.1:0-14829 GCF_041083715.1 Sphaerotilus sp. | reverse complement strand
ACAGCACCTGGCCCGGTCGCGCTGTCAGCTGACGGTATGCGCGACCGGGAGCAGCACCGGCTTCGAGTGCCAGATGCTGTGTGCGTACTCGGCGATCGTGCGATCGGACGAGAAGGCGCCCATGCCGGCAATGTTGAGCACGGCCTTGCGTGACCACTCGTCCGCGTTGCGGTAGAGCGTGTCGACACGGTCCTGTGTCGCGACGTAGTCGGCGTAGTCGGCCAGCAGCAGGTAGTGGTCGCCCCAGTTCACCAGCGCGTCGAAGATCGGCTGGAAGCGCGCCGGCTCCGACGGGCTGAACACGCCGTTGCGGATCGCGTCCAGCGTGGCGCGCAGCTCCGCATTCGACTCATAGTACGTGCGCGGCTGGTAACCCTGGGCGCGCAGCTCGGCCACCTGCGGCGTGGTGTTGCCGAAGATGAAGAAGTTCTCCGCTCCCACCTGCTCGCGCATCTCGACGTTGGCGCCGTCCAGCGTGCCGATGGTCAGCGCACCGTTGAGCGCGAACTTCATGTTGCCGGTGCCGGACGCCTCGGTGCCCGCCGTGGAAATCTGCTCCGAGAGATCCGCCGCCGGGATGATCACCTCGGCCAGGCTCACGCTGTAGTTCGGAATGAACACCACCTTCAGCCGACCGCCGACGCGCGGGTCGTTGTTGACCGTCGTGGCGACGTCGTTGATGAGCTTGATGATCAGCTTGGCCTGGTGGTAGGCCGATGCCGCCTTGCCCGCGAACACGACGACGCGCGGTACCCACTGCGCATCTGGGTTGGCCAGGATGCGCTGGTAGCGGGTGACCACATGCAACACGTTGAGTAGCTGGCGCTTGTACTCGTGGATGCGCTTGACCTGCACGTCGAACAGCGCGTCCGGGTTCAGATCGACGCCCAGCTGCTTGAGCACCAGGCGGGCCAGACGTTCCTTGTTCTGGCGCTTGACCTTGCGCACGGCGCCCAGGAATCCTGGCAGGTCGAGCGCGTGTTTCAGTCCTTCCAGCTGGTCCAGTTGCCGGCGCCAGCCGCGGCCCAGGCGCTGGTCCAGCAGCGCTGCCAGACCGGGGTTGGCCTGCGCCAGCCAGCGGCGTGGGGTCACGCCATTGGTCTTGTTGTTGAAGCGCTCAGGCCAGAGCTGCGCGAAGTCGGCAAAGATCGATTCCTTCATCAGCTGCGAATGCAGCGCCGAGACGCCGTTGACCGAGTGGCTGGCCACCACGGCCAGATAGGCCATGCGCACGCGCCGCTCGCCCGATTCGTCGATCAGCGAGAGCTTGCGCATCAGCTCCGGCTGGTGGCCGTGCTGGGCGCTGACATCGCCGAGGAAATGGGCGTTGATGTCGAAGATGATGCGCAGGTGCCGCGGCAGCACGCGGCTGAACATCTCCACCGGCCAGGTCTCCAGCGCCTCGTGCATCAAGGTGTGGTTGGTGTACGAGAACACTTTCTGGCACAGCTCCCAGGCCTTCAGCCACGGGACGCGGTGTTCGTCCACCAGCAGGCGCATCAGCTCCGGAATCGCCAGCACTGGGTGCGTGTCGTTCATGTGGACACTGACCTTGTCGGGCAGTGCCTCGAAACCGGTGTGCGTGCGCATGTAGCGGCGCACGAGATCCTGCAGGCTCGCCGAGACGAAGAAGTATTCCTGGCGCAGCCGCAGTTCACGGCCGGAGGGGGTCGAGTCGTCGGGGTACAGGACCCGCGAGACGTTCTCCGAGTGGTTCTTGCCTTCGACTGCGCCGAAGTAGTTGCCCTGGTTGAAGGCGCGCAGGTTCATCTCTTCGGTGGCCTTGGCGGACCACAGGCGCAGCGTGTTGGTCGCCTCGGTGCCGTAGCCGGGGATGATGGTGTCGTAGGCCATCGCCAGCACGTCGTCGGTGTTGACCCAGCGCACGGTTTCGCCATGCTGCTCCAGCTGGCCGCCGAAGCGCACCCGGAATTGCACTTCCGGCCGCGGGAACTCCCACGGGTTGCCCTTGGTCAGCCAGTAGTCGGGCGCCTCGACCTGGCGGCCATCGACGACCATCTGGCGGAACATGCCGTAGTCGTAGCGGATGCCGTAGCCGAAGCCGGGTACCCCCAGCGTCGCCATCGAGTCGAGGAAACACGCCGCCAGCCGGCCCAGGCCGCCGTTGCCGAGCGCGGCATCCGGCTCCAGGTCGAAGAGCTGGTCGGTGTCGATGTTGACGTCCAGTTCGGACAGCGCCTGCCGGATCGTGGGCATCAGCTCCAGCGCGAGGATGGCGTTGGAGAACGTGCGGCCGATCAGGAACTCCATCGAAAGGTAGTACACGCGCTTGACGTCCTGCGCGTACTGGGCGCGGGTGGTCTTCATCCAGCGCTCGACGAGGTGGTCCCGCACCGCGTAGGACACGGCGTGCAGCCAGTCCTGCGGCAGTGCGGATACAGGGTCCTTGCCGACCGTGTACATCAGCTTGTTGGAGATCGCACGCTTGAACGCTCCCACATCGCGGGCAAGGTGGTCGTACTGGTGTTCGAACTGGGTCAGGTCCATGTCGGAATCGATGTCGTCAAAACGAAGGAGATGGCAAGGGCGTCAGCCCTGCACTTGCAGGTACAGGGCTTCGTACTGCCGTGCAGCGTCTGCCCAGCCGAACCCCTGCTGCATGGCCCGGCTGCGCACGGTGGCCCAATCGGCGGGACGGCGGTGCAGCGCCGTGGCGCGGGCGGTGGCGGCCAGCAAGGCGGCGGCCGAGAAGTCCTCGAACACGAAGCCGGTCGCGACCGTGTCGATGGTGTCGAGCTGGGTATCGACCACCGTGTCGGCCAGACCGCCGACCCGGCGCACGATGGGCAGCGTGCCGTATTTCAGGCCGTAGAGCTGTGTCAGCCCGCAGGGCTCGAAGCGCGAGGGCACGAGGATCGCGTCACTGCCGGCGATCAGGCGGTGGGCGAAGCGCTCGTCATAGCCGATGCGCACGGCGATGGCGGTCGGCTGTGCCGCCGCGGCGTCGCGGAAGGCGGCTTCCATCCACGCGTCCCCGCTGCCGAGCATGGCGAACTGCCAGCCCTGCGCGACCAGACCGGGCAGTGCCTGCAGCACGAGGTGCAGGCCCTTCTGCTCGGTCAGGCGGCTGACGATGCAGGCGATCGGCCGGTCCGGATCGACCGCCAGACCCAGCTCGCGCTGCAGTTCGGCCTTGCACAGTGCCTTGCCGGACAGGTCGGCAGTGTCGTAGGTCGCTGGCAGCAGCGCATCCGTGGCCGGATTCCAGACCGCGTCGTCCACCCCGTTGAGGATGCCGGACAGATCGACCGCACGCGTGCGCAGCAGCCCGTCGAGCCCGCAGCCCTGCTCCGGCCCCTGGATCTCGGCCGCATAGGTGGGGCTGACCGTGGTGAGGCGGTCCGCGTGGTAGAGCCCGCCCTTCATGAAGCCGAGCTGCCCGTGGAACTCGACCCCCTCCACGCCCCAGAACTGCGCCGGCAGCCCGAGTTCGGCGAAATGGTTGGCGGCAAAACAGCCCTGGTAGGCCAGGTTGTGGACCGTGAAGACGCTGCCGGCGAGGTGCTGGTGACGTGCCTGCTGCGCCGCACGGAGGTAGACCGGTGCCAGCCCGGCATGCCAGTCGTGTGCATGGAGGACGGCGGGACTCCAGTACGGATCCATGCCCTGCGCGAGTTCCGCCGCCGCCCAGCCCAGCAGCCCGAAGCGCAGGTGGTTGTCGCCGTAGGCCTGGTGGTGGGCATCGGCATACGGGCCGCCGGGCCGGGCGTAGAAGCCCGGCGCATCGATCACATAGGCTTCGACATCCGCCGCTGGCAACCGCCCGTAGAGCAGCCGTGCACGACCAGCACCCCAGGACAGCCCTGCCGGCGGATAGAGATCGCAGACGATGACCGCGTCCTCCAGTCCGGCCAGGATGGCATCGAAGCCGGGCAGCAGCACGCGGACCTCGTGCCCGCGGGCACGCAGTGCGGGCGGCAGCGCCCCGGCGACATCGGCCAGCCCGCCCGTCTTGAGCAGCGGGAAGATTTCGGCACAGACTTGAAGGACACGCATCGTCTCGATTCCCGTTTCAGGGCTGCAGATCAGCCAGCATCTTGCGCGTGACCAGCACGACGCCGTTCTCGGTGCGGAAGAAGCGCTGGGCATCCAGCACAGGGTCCTCACCGATCACGAGGCCATCCGGCACACGGCAGCGGCGGTCGATGACGACCTTGTTCAACCGGCAGTTGCGGCCGATGTGGACATCGGGGAGCACGACGGCTTCGTTGATCTCGCTGTACGAGCGCACCAGCACGTTCGAGAACAGCACCGAGTTGCGCACCGTCGCACCCGACACGATGCAGCCGCCCGACACGAGGCTGTTGATCGCCTGTCCGGTGCGGCCCGGCTCCTCGTGCACGAACTTGGCCGGCGGGAGCTGTTCCTGGTAGGTCCAGATCGGCCAGTCCTTGTCGTACATGTTGAGTTCGGGCGTGGTCGTGGCCAGATCCAGGTTGGCGGCCCAGTAGGCATCGACCGTGCCGACATCGCGCCAGTACGCCCGCGAGTACGGCGGGTTGGCGACCGCCGACATCGAGAACGGGTGCGCCAGCGCCTGCTGCTCGGTCACGGCGCGCGGGATCAGGTTCTTGCCGAAGTCGTGCTCGGAGTTCGGATCGTTCGCATCGTCTTCGAGCAGGCGGTACAGATACTCGGCCGTGAAGATGTAGATGCCCATGCTCGCCAGCGACACGTCCGGATTGCCCGGCATCGGCGGCGGGTCGGCCGGCTTCTCGACGAACTCGATGATCGAGCGGTGCTCGTCGATGGCCATCACGCCGAAGCCCTTGGCTTCTTCGCGCGACACCTCGATGCAGCCGACCGTGACGCCACGACCGCTGGCGGCGTGGTCGGCCAGCATGATCGAGTAGTCCATCTTGTAGATGTGGTCACCGGCCAGCACGACGATGTACTCGGGTGGGGTCGAGTTGCGGATGATGTCCAGGTTCTGGTAGATCGCATCGGCCGTGCCGCGGTACCAGTGCTCTTCGGTCAGGCGCTGCTGCGCTGGCAGCAGATCGACGAACTCGTTCATCTCGTTGCGCAGGAAGCTCCATCCGCGCTGCAGGTGGCGCAGCAGCGAGTGGGACTTGTACTGCGTGATCACGCCGATGCGGCGCATGCCCGAGTTCATGCAGTTCGACAGCGCGAAGTCGATGATGCGGAACTTGCCGCCGAAGTGGACGGCAGGTTTGGCACGGCGGTCGGTCAGGTCCTTCAGGCGCGAGCCACGGCCGCCCGCGAGAACCAGGGCCAGCGTGCGGCGGGCAAGTGTGCGGCTTTCAGCCAGTCGGGTGATGTCCATGGAGGTCTCCTGTTCTTGGTGGTGGGGAAACGATATGCGCGAAACGCAGGGGGAAAGGGTGTGGGAAACCCGCCGGTTCAGGTGATCACGGTGGGTGCATCCTGCCCGCTCAGTTCCCGGATGCGGGCCACGCGGTCCGCGATCGCGATCAGATCGGCCAGTGCGTCCTGTGTTGGCTGGTCGTGCCGCGCCGGATCGGCTTCGTAGCGCTCCAGGTAGACGCGCAGGGTGGCGCCTTCGGTGCCCGTGCCCGACAGGCGGAACACGATGCGCGCGCCGCCTTCGAACAGCAGCCGCACGCCCTGCCGGCTCGACACCGAGCCATCGACCGGATCGGTGTACGCGAAGTCATCCGCCATCTGCAGCGTCAGCGCACCGAACGACTGCCCGGCCAGCGCGGGCAGCTGGGCCCGCAGCGCCGCCATCAAGGCGTCGGCCCGCTCGGTGGGGATGCCTTCCCAGTCGTGGCGCGAGTAGTAGTGGCGCCCGAAACGCGCCCAGTGGCCGCGCACCAGCGATTCGACCGATTCACCCGTCGCTGCCAGCAGGTTGAGCCAGAACAGCACGGCCCACAGGCCGTCCTTTTCGCGGACGTGGTTGGAGCCGGTGCCGTAGCTTTCCTCGCCGCACAGCGTGACGCGGTCCGCGTCCAGCAGGTTGCCGAAGAACTTCCAGCCGGTCGGCGTCTCGTAACTCGGAATGCCCAGCGCCTTGGCGACAGCGTCGGCGGCGCACGAGGTCGGCATCGAGCGCGCGATGCCCTTCAGGCCGGCGGCGTAACCCGGCACCCTGGTGGCGTGCGCGGCCATCACGGCCAGGCTGTCCGACGGCGTGACCACGAAGTCGCGGCCGAGGATCATGTTGCGGTCGGCGTCGCCGTCGGACGCAGCGCCGAAGTCGGGCGCCGAGGCACCCGTCATGGCGGCGATCAGTTCGGTGGCGTGGGCCGGGTTCGGATCCGGGTGGTAGCCGCCGAAGTCCTCCAGCGGCTCCCCGTTGACCACCGTGCCAGCCGGAGCGCCGAGCAGACCTTCGAGCACGGCCTTGGCGTACGGCCCGCCCGCGGCACACATCGTGTCCATGCGCATGCGCTTGCCCGCCGCGAACCAGGCACGCATCGCATCGAAGTCGAACAGCGTCTGCATCAGGTCTGCATACAGCGCGACCGAGTCGATGACTTCGACCGCCATGCCATCCAGCATGGTGGTGCCGAATGTGTCGAGATCGAGATCCGTGGTGTTGCCGGTGGTCTGGTAGGCAGTGATCTCGGTGGTGCGCTGGTAGATCGCTTCGGTGATCTTCTCGGGCGCCGGGCCGCCGTTGCCGATGTTGTACTTGATGCCGAAGTCACCGTCCGGGCCGCCCGGGTTGTGGCTGGCCGACAGGATGATGCCGCCATACGCACCGCGCTTGCGGATCACGGCGCTGGCCGCAGGGGTCGAGAGCCATCCGCCCTGCCCCACCAGCACGCGCCCGAAGCCGTTGGCTGCGGCCATGCGCAGGATGGTCTGCACGGCCACCCGGTTGTGGAAACGGCCGTCGCCACCGAGCACCAGCGTCTGACCGGAGCGGTCCGGCAGGATGTCGAACAGCGACTGCACGAAGTTCTCGAGGTAGTGCGGTTGCTGGAAGACCGTGACTTTCTTGCGCAGGCCGGAGGTGCCGGGACGCTGGCCGGCGAACGGCTGGGTGGTGACGGTCGTGGCGGACATGGAACGGGTCTCCTTGTTGTCGAGGTTGGTGAGCGGTGCGGGATTCAGATTAGCGCGAACGCAGCATTAGCACGCTCCGTGCCGAACAGACCACCCTGGTGCCTGGCGTGGCATTGGCCGGATCGGGCTCGGCCCGCACCCTGGCGCTGTCGAACACCAGCTGCCAATCGACGGCTGGCGGGAGCTGGCAGCGCCGGTCGTCCGTCTCCGGGTTGAACACGAGCAACACCTGCGGGCCTGCAGCGGCCTGCAGGTGCACCTGCAGCGCGCGGTCGGTGATCGAACGCCAGTCAGCGTCCGCGAGGTGGTGGCCATCCGGATGCAGCCAGGTCACGTCGATGCGGCCGTGCGCGTCGGGCTGGCCGGTGAGCCAATGCCCGATGCGCAGCGCAGGCCAGTCCTTGCGCAAGGCGAGCAGGCGTCGTGTGGTGGCCAGCAGGTCTGCGTCCTGCCCGGTCCAGTCGAGCCACGACAGCGCGTTGTCCTGGCAGTAGGCGTTGTTGTTGCCCTGCTGGCTGTGGCCGATCTCGTCACCGGCCAGCAGCATCGGTGTGCCCTGCGACAGCAGCAGCGTGGCCAGCAGCGCGCGCTGCAGCCGCAGACGCAGCGCACGCACCGCCGGGTCCGCCGTCTCGCCCTCGACGCCGCAGTTCCAGCTGCTGTTGTGGTGGTGGCCGTCGCGGTTGTGCTCGCCGTTGGCGTGGTTGTGCTTGTGGTCGTAGGTGACGAGATCGCGCAGCGTGAAGCCGTCGTGCGCGGTGATGAAGTTGACGCTGGCGGTGGGCTGGCGGCGGTCGTGGTGGAACTGGGCGCTGGAGCCGGCGAAGCGGTGCGCGAACACGCCGCGGTCACCCGCACCGCGCAGCCACCATGCCCGGATGGTGTCGCGGTACTGGTCGTTCCATTCCGACCATCCGGGCGGAAATCCACCTAGCTGGTAGCCACCGGGGCCGATGTCCCACGGCTCGGCGATCAGCTTGGTGCGCGACAGCACCGGATCCGACTGCAGCGCGGCAAAGAGGCCGGCCGCTGCGCTGAACTGACCGTCCCGCCCACGCGCGAGCACGGGCGCCAGATCGAAGCGGAAACCGTCCACACCGTAGGCCTGCACCCAGTGGCGCAGCGAGCCGAGCACCAGCTCCACCACCCGCGGTTCGGCCAGATTCAGGCAGTTGCCGCACCCGGTCCAGTTGACATAACGGTCACGCCGATGGGCGTCGAGGTGGTAATAGCGGGCGTTGGCCAGTCCGCGCATCGACAGCGTCGGGCCGCACTCGTCGGTCTCGCCGGTGTGGTTGAAGACGACGTCGAGCACCACTTCCAATCCGGCCGCGTGGGCTGCACGCACCATCTCTCGGCATTCGGATTCAGGGGTGGTGCCAGGACGGCCACTCCCGTAGCGCGGCTCTGGCGCCAGGAAGGCGATGCTCGAATAGCCCCAGTGGTTGCTCAGCCCCTGCTGCTGCAGACGGGCCTCGTCCGCGCGTGCGTGCACCGGCAGCAGGCTCAGGCTTGTCACGCCCAGGCCCCGCCAGTGGTCGAGCATGGCGGGATGCGCCAGCGCGGCATAGCTGCCGCGCAGCGCATCGGGAATCTCCGGGTGCAGCATGGTTGTCGACCGGACGTGCAACTCGCACAGCACGGTGCGGTCCGCATTCCATTGGGGACGCTCGCTGTGCGCGACCACCGGCGCTGGCGGCAGCACGCGGGCCTTGAGCGCCACGACGGCGTTGTCTCGGGTGTCGGGCAACGTCGGATCGGCTTCGCTGTGGCCCAGGTACAGGCTGAGGTCCACGTCCGGCGAGCCGCCGTAGCGGCCGACCACGGACTGCGCCCATGGATCGAGCAGCACCTTGGCTGGATTGAACCGGTGTCCCTGCGCGAGATCCCACGGCCCGTGGGCGCGCAGGCCGTAGACCAGCCCGGCCGCCGCGCCGACGAGGCAGCCATGCCAGACACCGTCGGTGCAGACAGGCAGGTCGTGCCGTGCCAGTTCCTGCGTGCCGTCCGTGCTGAACAGGCACACCTCCAGCCGCGTCGCATCCGGTGCCCACACGGCGAAGTTCACCCCTCGCAGGACGACTTCGGCCCCCAGAGGCCAGGGAGAACCGTGCTCCAGCATCAGTCGCAGACCAGCATCAGCGTCGCCAGCGGCGGCAGCGTGACCGTGATGGACTGCGCCTGGTCGTGCCAGGCGATCGGCTCGCTGTGCATCAGGCCGTTGCCAATGCCCGAGCCGCCGTAGACCGTCAGGTCGGTGTTGATCAGCTCGCGCCAGACGCCCGCCGTCGGCACACCGATGCGCCAGCCGCGGTGCACCACCGGCGTCAGACTGCTGATGACCACGACCCGCTGGCCGTTGGCCGCGCGGCGCTCGAACACCAGCACCGAGTGCTCGGCGTCCGCGTGGCTGATCCAGGCAAAACCGTCGGGGCTGACGTCTTGCTGGTGCAGCGCCGGGTAGTGGCGCTGCACGGCATTCAGGTCGCGCACCAGGCGCTGCAGACCGCGGTGCAGCGGCTGGTCGAGCAGGTGCCATGGCAGGCTGGCAGCGGCGTTCCATTCGGTGCTCTGGCCGAACTCGCAACCCATGAACAGCAGCTTCTTGCCCGGGTGGCCCCACATGAAGCCGTAGTAGGCGCGCAGGTTGGCGAACTTCTGCCACTCGTCGCCGGGCATCTTCTGCAGCAGCGAACCCTTGCCGTGCACCACCTCGTCGTGCGAGAGCGGCAGCAGGAAGTTCTCGCTGAACGCGTACATCAGCGAGAAGCGGATCTGGTCGTGGTGGTACTTGCGGTAGAGCGGATCCCGCGCGAAGTAGCTCAGCGTGTCGTTCATCCAGCCCATGTTCCACTTGAAGTGGAACCCGAGGCCGCCGGATTGCAGGTCCGGCGACGGCGGGCGCGTCACCATCGGGAAGGCGGTCGATTCCTCGGCCACGGTCATGGCCTCGGGGCGCTGCGTGCCGACGATGTGGTTCACGCGGCGCAGGAACTCGATCGCCTCGAGGTTTTCGCGACCACCGTCCTTGTTCGGAATCCACTCGCCGTGCTTGCGGCTGTAGTCGCGGTAGAGCATCGAGGCCACCGCGTCCACGCGCAGCCCGTCGATGCCGTAGCGCTCGATCCAGTACAGCGCGTTGCCGACGAGGTAGTTGCGCACCTCCGAACGGCCGAAGTTGTAGATCAGCGTGTTCCAGTCCTGGTGGAAGCCTTCGCGCGGGTCGGCATGCTCGTACAGGTGCGTGCCGTCGAAATTCGCCAGGCCGAAGGCATCGGTCGGGAAATGCGCCGGCACCCAGTCGAGGATCACGCCGAGACCGGCCTCGTGCGCCGCATCGACGAAGGCGCGGAAATCCCATGGTGTGCCGAAACGCGAGGTGGGTGCGTACAGGCCTGTCGGCTGGTAGCCCCACGAGCCATCGAACGGGTGTTCGTGGATCGGCAGCAGCTCGATGTGCGTGAAGCCCATGTCGCGCACGTAGGGCACCAGCTGCTCGGCGAGTTCGCGGTAGGTCAGCCACTCGCCGTCGCCATTGCGCTTCCAGGAGCCGAGGTGGACCTCGTAGACCGAGATCGGTGCGTCGAGTGCGTTGGCGCGCTGGCGCTGTTCGCTGATGGCCACGCCGGGCAGCAGGCGCTGGACGACCGAGGCGGTCTGCGGTCGGATCTCGGCTCGGAAGGCGAACGGGTCGGCCTTGGAGTGCACCGCTCCATCGGCGCCGAGGATCTCGAACTTGTAGAGATCGCCCTCGCCCACCTGCGGCACGAAGACTTCCCACACGCCGCACTCGTGGCGCAGCCGCATCATGTGGCGGCGGCCATCCCACTGGTTGAAGTTGCCGACCACCGACACCCGGCGCGCACTCGGCGCCCAGACGGCGAAGCGCGTGCCGGCCACGCCATCCACGGTGTTGAGGTGCGCACCGAGCCACTCGTAGGGACGGTGGTGCGTGCCTTCGGCGAGCAGGTAGATGTCGGTTTCGGTGATCAGCGCCGGGAAGCGGTACGGGTCTTCCAGCTCGGTCGTGTGCGCCGGCTGACCGTCATGGGCGCGCCACTGCACGCGCAGGCGGTAGGCGAAGGGATTGCGCCGGCGCGGCACGGCGCCGGTGAACAGATCGCTGTCGCCCTGCCGCGTCAGCTCGCACAGGCAACGGCCGTGGACATCGAGCAATTCGACCCGTTCCGCAGTCGGCAGCAGCGCCCGCATGACCAGCGCTACGCCGGTGTGGTGCATGCCCAGTACGGCGAAGGGATCACCGTGGTCCGCGCGCATCAGCGCGGCCAGCGTGTCGGGGTCGACCCGGCCGATGTCCGGGACGGACGCTGGCGCTGCGGTGGCCGGTGCGGCCTTCTTCGCAGGGGCCTTGCGGGCGGGAGTCTTTGCTGCAGGAGTCTTGCTCGCCATGGTTCAGATCTCGCTCAGTGCTCGGTGTGGGACGACTGTGAACACAGCGCGCCGAAAGGGGAAAGGATCAGTCGGGCGGTCGCCGTGTCCAGGCGGGCTCCGCTCAACGGGGCTGCGGAATCGATCGTGGCGGATGGCCAGTCCGGCGGCAGCGCAAGCGCCACTTCGGCGTCGCTGAAGTTGAACGCCAGCAGCCTGCGCTCGGTGCCGAGCGTGCGTTCGAACAGCAGCACGTCGTCGCGCTCGGTGTCGAGAAAGCGCAGGCCGCCGGAGCGGATCACCGCCGACGCCCGGCGCCAGGCCAGCAGTGCCCGCGCGGCGTGCAGCACCGAGCCGGCATCGGCCTCCTGTACATCAACGGCGATCGCGCGCTGCGGGGCCGACACCGGCAGCCACGGCTCGACCGGCGAAAAACCGCCCTGTGCATCGTCGGCGACCCACGGCATCGGTGTGCGGCAGCCGTCTCGGCCCTTGAACTCGGGCCAGAAGGCCATGCCGTACGGGTCCTGCAGGCGCTCGTACGGGACCTCCGCTTCCGGCAGCCCCAACTCCTCGCCCTGGTACAGGCAGACACTGCCGCGCAGGCTCAGCAACAGCGACAGCAGCATGCGGGCCTGTCGTGGGTCGGCCTGACCGGTGGTCGACCAGCGTGTCGCGATGCGCGGCACGTCGTGGTTCGACAGCGCCCAGCAGCCCCAGCCGCCAGTGCGGGCAATCTCGCGCTCCAGCGCCTCGACCTCGCCGCGCAGGTGGGCGGGCGTGCAGCGGCTGGTCAGCAGGCTGAAGCTGTAGGCCATGTGCAGCCGCTTCCCTGCCTCGGTGTAGTCGGCCATGATCGGCGGAGAGTGCTCGTCGCCGACTTCGCCGATGCTCGCAGCGCCGAATGCATCCAGCACGCCGCGCAGACGTTCCAGGAACAGCAGGTTCTCGGGCTGGCTCTTGTCGTGGAGGTGGCGCTGCATCGCATAGGGATTGTCGGCACGCACGGTGCTCACATCGCCGCCATCGGCCGGCGGGTTGTCGCGCAGCAGTGCATCATGGACCTGGTGGTTGCAGGCATCGAAGCGGAACCCATCCACACCCTTCTCGCACCAGAAGCGCACTTCGCCCAGAACGGCGTCCTGCACCTGCGGGTTGTGGAAATTCAGATCCGGCTGCGAGGTCAGGAAGCTGTGCAGGTAGTACTGCCGGCGGCGGGTGTCCCACTGCCAGGCCGAGCCGCCAAAGACGCTGAGCCAGTTGTTCGGCGGCGTGCCGTCGGGCTTGGCGTCGGCCCAGACGTACCAGTCGCTCTTCGGGTTGTCGCGGCTGAGGCGGCTTTCCTGGAACCAGGCATGCTGGTCGGAGGTGTGCGAGAGAACCTGATCGATCATCACGCGCAGACCAAGCTGGTGCGCACGGGCCAGCAGCACATCGAAATCGGCCAGCGTGCCGAACAGCGGATCGACATCGCGGTAGTCCGAGACGTCGTAGCCGAAGTCCTTCATCGGACTCTTGAAGAACGGTGAGATCCAGATGGCGTCCACGCCGAGCGCGGCCACGTGATCCAGCCGGCCAGTGATGCCGGGCAGGTCACCGACACCGTCTGCATTGCTGTCCTGAAAACTGCGGGGGTAGATCTGGTAGATGACGGCGCCACGCCACCAGTCGATCGATGCAGGAGGGATCATTTTTTCCGTCATGCGTACCATCTTGCCACGTAACTTCGCCGAAACCCACCCTTCCAGGACCCTTGTTATTCCGTAGAAATCGACCCCGCCGCAGCGCCCGGCGTGGCGTCGGACCGTTCAATAGTGCACAGAGCACGCGCTCGTTTCCCGGCGCAGCCACCGGCGAATTCAAGTCGCCCGCCGACCGGTCGATCAGCCCCCATGCTGACGAATCAGACCGACCAGACATGGCGTTTTGAGATCCTGCGCGGGCGCCAGGGATTCGCAGCCCTGCGCCCGCGCTGGCAGGCCCTGGTGGACCATCTGCCACGCAGCACCTACCTGCAGCAGCCGGGCTGGATCGGCGGCTACCTGGACTCCATCGCGGGGCCGGATGAATCGCTCCATTTCGTGGTGGCCAGCCGGGGAACGGAGCTGGGTGGCGTGCTGGTGCTCAAGCGGTCCGCGGGGCTGCAGGCCTGGCTGAAACCCGAGGTGGAGATGGTGACAGGCGAGCACATGGTGCTGGCCGATCTGGTCGGAGATGCCCGCGACCACAGCCTGTGGCCCGCGATGCTGGACTGGCTCGCGCAGCAGCGGGCGATGCGCTGGGCGGTCCTGCGACTCCCGGCGGTCTCTGCCAGTTCGGCGCTGGGCCAGGCCCTGCCGGAGCCTGGCGCGCACCGCTGCCTGCGCACGACCCGCACCCAATCGGCATGGCTCGACTGCAGCCAAGACATGGCGCATGCCACCCAGGCGGTGTCGAAGTCCTTTCACCAGAACCTGAATCGGCTCACGCGCCGCGCACGGACCATGGGCACGCTCGACTACCACGTGGTGTCGGCGCCGCAGGCGCTGGAGCCGGCGCTGGAGCAGTTTCTGGGGGTGGAATCGTCTGGCTGGAAGAGAGAATGCGGCACTGCCATCGCGATGGACCCGGCGCTCGTCAGGTTCTACCACCGGCTGGTGCACGAATTCGGAGCACGCGGCGCTTGCCGCATCAACCTGCTGACCCTGGACGGCACGGCGATCGCGGCCCAATTCGGTCTGGTCAGTGATCGCCAGCTCAATCTGCTCAAGATTGGTTACAGCCAGGAACATGCCGACATCGCGCCCGGACACCTCGTCATGCGCCACACCATCGAGCAGGTGTGCGCAGATCCGGCACTGGACCGCCTGAGCTTCGTCACCCATCCACCCTGGGCCCACTTCTGGAAACCGCAGCTGACGCCGGTGGACAGTGTCAGCCTGTTTCCACCTACGCCGGTCGGGCGAGCCACCCACACCCTGTCAGGCTGGTGGCAGGCCCATCGCGCCGCCCCGCAGGTGCCCGGTCTCATCCGGGCGTGACCGGCGCGGGCCGGCCTGGTCAGCCCTGGTCCAGATCCGGGCTGTCCAGCCCGGCGTCGATGCTGCGATCGTAGAGTTCCAGCTCACTGAGCGCGTGCGGGATCAGCGGCTTGTCCAGTGGGCGGCAGATCCGGCGCTGCAGGTGCTGCAACCGCTCGGAGCATTCCATGGCCGCCAGAACGTCCTGTGCGTTGATCATCAGGGCGAAGGGGTGGCTGACGTGCTGTTGAGCGTTCATGGGGTTCTCCTGCGATCCGGACAAGATCGATGGAACCACTGTAGGGATGCGTCGGTTCGGTGCCCATTGGAGAACCAGCAAAACCGGTGTCGGAATCAGGATGACGCCCGCGTCGGCGATCCCCACCCATTCAGGGGGGTGGTGGCGACACCGGGATCGGTT
>NZ_JBFPGY010000002.1:0-4578 GCF_041083715.1 Sphaerotilus sp. | reverse complement strand
CCTCGCCGCAGCCACGCCTTATCCAGCCGCGCTGCGGCTCACTGTCGTCGATGCCGTGCTCGGCATACTCGCCCACACCCGCTGGCCGCAGCGGCCAGCGCGGCCCCTGCTGCTGTGCGTGAACGAGCGCAGCAGTGCCGCGGCCGACATGCGCTCGCTGCACAGCAGCGTGCCTGCGGGCAAGCTGGCACCGGTGCGGCTGATCGATCTGGCCGACGCACTGCCTCTGGACTGCGACGCGGTCTGGCTGGGCACCGGCGCACCTGCGGCCGAGCCATTGCCCCAGCTGATCGGGCGCCCCGTGCTGAGCATGGGCGAAGGCACCGATTTCTGCAGCCGCGGCGGCATGTTCTGCCTTGTGCCGCGCAACAGCGACCTGCGGGTGGAGATCAACCTCGACACCGTCGCGCGCAGTGGGCTGCATGTGCATCCGCTGGTGCTCAAGATCGGCCAGCCACGCCCGGGAGTGACGCCATGACCCGCCCTGCAACCTTTCAGAAGCTGCTGCGGCACGGCCATCTGCGGGTCGCGACGGCCGCCGTGACGACCTTCGGACTCACGCTGGCGGTGATCGCGCATGTGCTGATGAGCGGTGTGCAGGAGCGCCACCTGGAACTGGTCGCCCGCACGCTGAGCTACTCGGTCGAGGCGGCCATCACCTTCCGGGACGAACAGACGGCCGAGGAGCTGCTGCGCGACATCGCCGGACGCGAAGGCCTGGTCGATGCACGGGTGCTGCTGCCTGACGGTGAAGTGCTGGCCAGCCACACCACGCCCGACAGCGGCCCGATCGACCGCCTGATGCGGCAGGCCGGTGAGGTGCTGATGCGCAGCGAGGCACGCTCACCCGTGCTGCTGGACGGCCGCACCATCGGCCTGGTCCGCGTGCGGGGCGACGGCACGCTGTACGCATGGCTGCTGGTCTACGGTGCGGTGGGGGCGGTGCTGTGCATCGGCGCCTCGCTGGTCGCCGGCACGCTGATGACGCGGCGCATGGAGCGCTCGATCATCGAGCCGATCAACCAGCTCGCCGCACTGACCCGCTCGATCCGCAGCGGACGCACCTACGACCGGCGCGCACCGACCGTCTGCATCACCGAGCTGCAGGCGCTCAGCGAGGACTTCAACGCCATGCTCGACGAGGTGCAGCTCGGGCAGGCCGAGCTGCTGGCCAGCCACCGGCGGCTGCAGTCCGACAACGACCTGCTGGCACACAAGGCCTGGCACGACGAGCTGACCGGGTTGGCCAACCGCTCGCAGTTCGAGCGCCGGCTGCAGGATGCACTGAACAGCACTGGCGCACGCGGCGGGCACCTGGCCGTGCTGTTCCTCGATGCCGACGGGTTCAAGGCGGTCAACGACACCGCAGGCCACGCCGCCGGTGACCGGCTGCTGGCGATGATGGCCGACCGGCTGCGCACCGCCGTGCGCGAAACCGACGTGGTGGCGCGGCTGGGAGGCGACGAATTCGCCGTGCTGCTGCACCCGCTGCGCAGCGTGGACGATGCGCGCCGGGTCGGACAGAAGATCCACCACCTGATGACGCAGCCCTTCGACCTCGACGAACACGGCCACTTCCACTGCGGCCTGAGCGCCGGCATGGCCACCTATCCGCTGGACGGTGACACCATTCCCGCCCTGCTCGACACGGCCGATCGGGCCATGTACCGCGCCAAGCATGCTGGCAAGCGTGCGCGGCACAGGCCCTTGGCCGGGCAGCAGGTCACGCCCTACCCCACGCTCCACGACACGACTGCACCATGAACCTACCTGACTGCTGCCCCGCCCGCCGCGGGAGTCTGGGTGCCGCGGGGGCCCTGGCCCTGGCCTTCGCGCTGACGCTGACCGGCTGCGCCACCCCGCCGCCGCCCGCACCCCCCGCGCATTTCTCGCCCGCGCAGGTCACGGCGCTGCGCCAGATGGGATTCGCCGAAGTCACCGAAGGCTGGGAGCTGAACCTGGCGGGCAAGGTGCTGTTCTCGTTCAACGACGAGCACCTCGACGCAGCCGGCAGCCGGACGGTCCACGGCATCGCCGAGACCCTGCTCAAGGAAGGCCTGACGTCGCTGCGCATCGAAGGCCATGCCGACAACGTCGGTGACGCCGACTACAACCGCCGCCTGTCCACCCGCAGAGCCGAGGTGGTGACCCGCGAATTCATCGCACACGGCATGCCCGCCGCGCGGATCGAGGCGCGCGGCCAGGGCATGGGCCTGCCCATCGCCGACAACACCACCGAAGCAGGCCGCGCCCAGAACCGCCGCGTGGTGATCCTGGTGCGTGGCGACTGACTCTCCGCAGAATGCGGGTTTACCCGGATTTCAGCGTACGACGGCCCGGACCGATCTGGCCGCAGCAGCACGGTTTCACCTAGAACCAGTGCACACGCTCCCAGAAGAACCTCAATCAGATCAACGGCTTGGCGCACAGTCGCCAGCCCGGAAGCCCTGGCATCGGGGTTGCAAATGGCATCGGACCTCGCGCGAATTTCCGCGCGACGTCGCCCACAACGACTGGAGACGCCATGCAACCCGCCACCCCACGCCTGCCCTTCTACCGATCCCTCTACGTCCAGGTCCTCACCGCCATCCTGATCGGTGTGCTGATCGGCCACTTCGCGCCTGACACCGGCGTCGCGCTCAAGCCGCTGGGCGACGGCTTCATCAAGCTGATCAAGATGGTCATCGCGCCGATCATCTTCTGCACGGTGGTGGTCGGCATCGCCGGCATGGAAGACATGAAGAAGGTCGGCAAGACCGGTGGCTACGCGCTGCTCTACTTCGAGGTCGTCTCCAGCCTGGCGCTGGTGATCGGGCTGGTCATCGTCAACCTCATCCAGCCGGGTGCGGGCATGAACATCGACCCCGCCACGCTCGACACCAAGGGCATCGCCGCCTTCACCGGGCCGGGCAAGATGCAGACGACGGTCGAGTTCCTGCTGGCCATCATCCCGACCACGGTCGTGGACGCCTTCGCCAAGGGCGAGATGCTGCAGGTGCTGCTGATCGCGGTGATGTTCGGCTTCGCGCTGCACCGCTTCGGCGGCCGCGGCACGCTGGTCTTCGACCTCATCGAGAAGCTCTCGCACGTCCTGTTCGCCATCGTCGGCACCATCATGAAGGTCGCCCCGATCGGCGCATTCGGCGCGATGGCCTTCACCATTGGCAAGTACGGCGTCGGCTCGCTGCTGTCGCTGGGCAAGCTGATGGGCACGTTCTACCTGACCTGCTTCGTGTTCGTCTTCCTCGTGCTGGGCACCATCGCGAAGCTGCACGGTTTCTCGATCTGGAAGTTCATCCAGTACATCAAGGAAGAGCTGCTGATCGTGCTGGGCACCAGCTCGTCGGAGGCTGCGCTGCCGCGCATGATGGCCAAGCTGGAAAACCTCGGCGTGCGCAAGTCCACCGTCGGCCTGGTGATCCCGACGGGCTACTCGTTCAACCTGGACGGCACCTCGATCTACCTGACGATGGCCGCGGTCTTCATCGCGCAGGCCACCAACACGCCGATGACGCTGCAGCAGCAGATCACGCTGCTGCTGGTGCTGCTGCTGACGTCCAAGGGCGCGGCGGGTGTGACCGGCTCGGGCTTCATCGTGCTGGCGGCGACGCTGTCGGCGGTGGGCGGCATCCCGGTGGCCGGGCTGGCGCTGATCCTGGGCATCGACCGCTTCATGAGCGAAGCCCGCGCGCTGACCAACCTGGTCGGCAACGGCGTGGCGACGGTCGTCGTCGGCAAGTGGACGGGTGACCTCGACACCGCCCGCATGACGGCGGTGCTGAACCACGAGACAGCCACCGATGCCAATGCGCCGGAGCAGGTGATCGACGCCATCGACCACCACATGCCGACCGCCTCGGCGACGGTGCGCTGAGACGGCGGTACGCTCGCCGCCATGGCCCCGCTCCCTTCCCGGTCCTGGCACAGCCGCTCGCGCACCCTGCTGCCGTGGGCAGTGCTCGCGCTGGCGCTGATCGGCGCCGTGGCATGGGGCGCCCATGCGGTGGCGCTGCAGATCGGCCTGCAGCGCACTGGCGAACAGGCCCGGCACCGGCTGGACGTGACCGCCGCCCGGCTGGACGGCGAGCTGGCGCGCTTCGACTACCTCCCCGCGCTGCTGGAAACCTCGCCCGAGGTCTTCCAGCTGCTGGCCACGCCGGGCGATGCCGCCCTGCGCGAGCAGGTCAGCCGCACGCTGCACGCGCTCGACGCCATCGCCGGCGCGGACATCCTCTACGTCATCGACACCGCCGGTACGGTGGTCGCCTCGGCCGACTGGCAGCAGCCGGGCACGCCCTTCGGCCAGGACCTGTCGTGGCGCCCCTATGTGCGCGACGCGCTGGCCCGCGGCGAAGGCCAGTTCTACGGCGTCGGCATCACCAGCGGACGCGCCGGCTACTACCGCTCGTTCGCGCTGCCGCGCCACGGCAAGGCGCTGGGCGTGGCCGCCGTCAAGATCGACCTCGAAGCCACCGAACGCGAGTGGCCACGGCTGCCGGGCGAGCTGCTGGTGGTGGACGAGCACGGCGTGGTCATCCTGGCCTCGCGCAATGCCTGGAAATTCCGCCCGACCAGCCC
>NZ_JBFPGY010000001.1:0-4579 GCF_041083715.1 Sphaerotilus sp. | reverse complement strand
GATTCTCACAGATCGGCGTGTCCGATGTACATCTGGCAACAGCCGAGCCGGGTCTTGTGGCCTGGCTGTCGGCTGGTTTCCACGGCGGCATGGGTTACATGGCTGCGCACGGACTCAAGCGCGCCCGGCCGGCAGAGCTGGTGCCCGGCACGGTGCGGGTGATCACCGTGCGCATGGATTACCTGCCCCGCGACACCCCGCCCGACTGGCGGGAGCAGGAAGCGGCGCGCGCCGTGCAGCCTGGCGAGGCGGTCGTGTCGGTCTACGCCCGGGGCCGTGATTACCACAAGGTGCTGCGTGCACGTCTGCAGCGGCTGGCCGAGCGCATCGCCGCCGAGATCGGCCCCTTCGGGCACCGGGTCTTCTGCGACTCGGCGCCGGTGCTGGAGGTCGAACTGGCCGGCCGCAGCGGTCTGGGCTGGCGCGGCAAGCACACGCTGCTGCTGGACCGCTCGGCCGGGTCGATGTTCTTCCTGGGCGAGCTGTTCATCGACGTGCCGCTGCCGCTGAGTCCGCCGGTCGAGGCGCATTGCGGCAGCTGCGCGTCCTGCCTCGATGCCTGTCCGACGGCGGCCATCGTCGCACCCTACCGGGTGGACGCACGGCGCTGCATCAGCTACCTGACGATCGAGCACGACGGGCCGATCCCGGTCGAGTTCCGCGCCGCGATCGGCAACCGGGTCTACGGCTGCGACGACTGCCAGCGCGTGTGTCCGTGGAACAAGTTTGCCCGGCGCAGTGATCTGCCTGATTTCGACGCCCGTGCCCCGCTGCGTGCGCCGACGCTGCTGGCGCTGTGGGCGTGGGATGAAGCCACCTTCCTGCAGCGCACCGAAGGCAGTCCGATCCGCCGCATCGGCCACGCCCGCTGGCAGCGCAATGTGGCTGTGGCGCTGGGCAACGCTTGGCGCGAGACGGGTGATCCGGCGATCGCCGAAGCACTGGCCGCGCAGCGCCCGGGGGCCAGCGCCTTGCTGGCGGAACACATCGACTGGGCGCTGGCTCAGCCGCCGTGCAGCCGCGAGAACAGTGTCAGCGCCACCGGCACGCTGACCATCCCCAGCAGCGTGGACGCGGTCACCAGGCCAGCCACGTAGACGCCATCTCCGCCCATGCGCGCTGCCAGTACGTAGCAGCTCGACGCAGTGGGCATGGCGGCGAAGGCGACCAGGATCTGGGCCTGCCCGGTCGGCAGCGCCAGCAGCACACCCAGCCCCAGCCCGACCAGCGGGAGCACGGCATGGCGGATGCCCAGCAGCAGCACTGCCAGGCCCGGTGCCTTGCGCAGACCGCCGAATGCCAGTCCCGCACCCACCGCCATCAGTCCCAGCGGCAAGGCGGCGGCGCCGATGCGCCCGAAGGTGATGTCGATCACCTGTGGCAGCTGCAGTCCCGCCAGATTGCCGATCAGCCCGGCCACGGTCGCCAGGATCAGCGGGTTGCGCACCAGCTCGCGCCCGATGCTGTGGCCGCCGTGACGCGCCAGGCTCCACACCGCTCCCGCATTGCACAGCGGCACGCACAGCGCGATCAGCAGCGCCACCCAGGCGACCGAGGCACCGCCGCCCAGCCGCTCCGCCAGCGCCAGCGCGACATACGAATTGAAGCGGAACGCGACTTGTGCGCCCGAGGCCTGCCGGTGCGCATCGACTCCCGGCACCGAGCGCAGCAGCGTTGCCAGCACGATACCGGCGCCGACCGTGAGCACGCCACCGGCCGCCAGACCCAGCGTGGCGACCGGCGCCAGCGGACTGCGCACGATCGAGGTGAACAGCAGCACAGGGAAGAGCAGCCAGTACACCATGCGCTCGACACCCGCCCAGACGGGCCGGTCCAGCGCCGTCCAGCGACACAGGACAAAGCCCGCGATGATCAGCAAGAAATCGGGGAGCAGCAGCGAGGCGGTGTTCAGCATCGCCCAAGCCTAGCGCAGCCATCTGGTTTTCCCCTACGCATCATCCACAACAGACCAGATGCCGCTGGCATCAGAATCAGCGGAACCACCGCACTCGAACGCCAGAAAATCCACAGGAGCCCCCGGGATGATGAACAGACGCCAGCTTCTCGCCACTGCCGCCGCGGCGGTGCTGACCGCCCCGCTCGCCGTGCAGGCGGAGGGCTATCCCAGCCATTCCATCCGGGTGATCGTGCCGTTTGCGCCAGGGGGCACCACGGACATCATTGCCCGCATCCTGGGCGAGAAGTCTTCCTCGGCGCTGGGGCAGGCGCTGCTGGTCGAGAACAAGGCGGGCGGCGGCGGCATCGTCGGTGCCAACGAGGTGGCCAAGGCTGCGCCCGATGGCTATACGCTGGGCATGGCGACGGTGTCCACGGTGGCGGCGAACCCGGCCATCAATCCGAAGACGCCGTACAACCCGCTGACCGACTTCGTGCCGGTCATCAACATCGCCGCCACGCCCAACGTGATCGCCGTGCACCCGAGCTTTCCGGCGCGGGACTACAAGACCTTCCTCGAGGTCCTGAAGAAGAGCCCCGGGCGCTACAGCTATGCCACTTCGGGCACCGGTGGCATCGGCCACCTGCAGATGGAGCTGTACAAGAGCCTGTCGGGGGTGTTCATCACCCACATTCCCTACCGCGGGGCCGGCCCGGCGCTCAACGACACCGTGGCCGGGCAGGTGCCGGTGATCTTCGACAACATGCCGTCGGCGCTGCCTTTCATCAAGGACGGCCGGCTGATTCCCATCGTGGTGGCGGCGCCCCAGCGGCTGGCGGCGCTGCCGAATGTGCCGACATTCAAGGAAGTCGGGCTGGAGCCGGTCAACCGCATGGCGTTCTATGGCTTCGTGGCGCCCAAGGGCACGCCGCGCGACATCGTCGACAAGATCGGGGCCGCCGTGCGCAAGACGCTGGAGGATCCGGTCGTGCGCAAGCGCATCGAGGACACGGGCTCGGTGATCGTGGCGAACACCCCTGAACAGTTCGCGGCGCAGATCAAGGCCGAGTTCGAGGTCTACAAGAAGGTGGTCGAAGTGCAGAAGCTGCGCCTGGACTGACCCGGCTGGCCCCCGCGACCGACGAAAAAAAGCCGGTCGCACGGACCGGCTTTTGCAGGTGCCCCCAGGAGGGGGCATCGACCGAGGTCGATCAGAAGTTGTGGCGAACGCCGACGGCCAGCGAGTTGAAGTCGCCACCGTAGATGGCAGCGGAGCCGTCGTTCAGGCGGGTGTAGAAGCCGTACACCTTGGTGCGCTTGCTCAGGTTGTAGTTGTAGCCAAGCGTGGCCTGGGTTGCCTTGCTGCCGGCGATGCCGCCAGCCTTGAAGGCTTGACCGACGTTGAGGTGGAACTCGGATGCGCCCAGCGTGTACATGCCGGCCAGACGGACATTGGTGCGGTTGCCGGCGATGACGGTTCCGGTCGCCGGAGCGGTCCAGTCGTTGGCATCGCGCTGCACGTAAGCGCCGAAGGTGTATGCACCCATCTCGTAGATGGCGCGCAGGCCCAGTTCCTTGGCATCACCCTTCTTGCTGTAGCCGGCGCCCAGCTTGATCGCGCCCAGCTCGTAGTTGGCGGCCAGATCGTAGCTGCGCTTGTCCGTGGCGCTGCCTTCGGCAACCGAACCCTCGACGGTCAAGCCCTTGACGAACTCAGGGGCGCGGTAGGCCACCTTGTTGGTGTCGTTGCCGACGTAGGCGTTCAGCCTGTCAGCGGAGGTGCCGGTGTCATGGTTGTGCATGCTGACCCAGTCGGCGACGGCCAACTCGGCTTCGCTGCTGAAATTGCCCATGCGGACCATGCCGAACTGGCTCGACGCCAGCGAGACTTCCGACTGGCGGCCCCAGAAGGCGGAGGCGGCCTTGCCATTGGTCGGGTCGAAGCCATGCTCCAGGATGAAGGCGGCCTTCAGACCACCGCCCAGATCCTCTTCGCCCTTGAAGCCCAGGCGCGACGAGTTGTTCTTCAGGTCATTGGTCGCCTTGGCGGAGCCGGACTTCTCATGTTCGGCGGTCAGGTTCAGACGGCCGTACAGGGTCACGGAGCTTTGGGCCAGGGCGGCGCCAGAGGCCAGGGTTGCCAGCACGGCGAGTGCGATGGTGCGCTTGATCATGTGTATCGTCCTAGAAGAGTGAATTTCGGGGTCCACGGCTTGTCACTAAGTGCGCCGGTTGCGATTCATTCTAGGAGCTAAGTTCAGCGAAAACCCTAATTCAACCCTGTTGCAACCTGTGGCCAGGCATCGAAATGTTGGCTGTGAACAACAAGGCACAACGGGCGTGCAGCCCATGCCTCGGGGCTGTGCGTGACGCACCACACAGGTCAGCGACCGCGTTGGTGGGTCGGGGTCTCCAGTCGTTTGGCGAGTGTCGAGAGCACCAGCGTCAGCACCAGGTAAATGGCCGAAATGGCCAGATAGGGCTCCCAGTAGCGGGAGTACGCCCCGGCCACCGTGCGGGCCGCCAGCGCGAGTTCGGCCAGACCGATGGCCGAAACCAGCGAGGAGTCCTTGATCAGCGTGATGCCTTCGTTGACCAGTGCCGGCACCATGCGCCGGAAGGCCTGCGGCAGGATGACGAAACGCATGCTCTGCGCATGGGTGAGACCCAGGGAATAGCCCG